>CAZYCI010000025.1:0-15186 GCA_964645955.1 uncultured Thermotogae bacterium | reverse complement strand
GCTGAGCTTGATTTTGAAGTAACTCCTCAGCTAAACGTGGACGAGGATATGGTATTTTACCTGGAGACGGATCTAACTGAAACTGGTTACAACGAAGGTACAATCGGAATAGAAGGAAGTCTGAGAGAAACGGATTACGATATCGGAGTTGACCTGACCGAAACGGACAAGGAAATATACCTGGAACTTTATCGTCGGTTCGATTCAGGGGTTAGTTTGAGGGGGAATGTGGTACTGGGAAATGGTCCAATTTTCCGAACCGGCAAGTTGAGCTTTCGGGGAGTTGCACTGCAGTTAAACAACTACACCTGGGATCTCTCTGGAGATTTGGAGGCAACCCTGGAAAAGAAAACTTTTGGCCCGGATGACCGAATTAAACTCTCTTACGACCTGGAAAACGAGAGGATCGATACCTTCAGGTTTCCAAAACAAGGTAGTGGAATCAGTTTTTATAGCCTCATACCGCTAAAGTCAGGAAACTATACGGTAGAACTATATAATTCGACCGACCAGTCCGTAAATATATCCGGCTGGAAAATTTCCGGTGGTGATCAGACTGCCAATTTATCGGGTCAAAACGTCATAAGTGCCGGTAAAAAACTCGAAATAGAGGTCAGAGGCGAAATAATAGATGAAAGCAAGAAACTGGATCTGATCACTCCAGGCGGTGAAAAAGAGGATTCCTGGCCTCTGCCAAGATTTTACTTCGGTAACGAAAGACTATTTCGTAGAGAAGGGGTTGTGGAAAGGACGATTGAAGTCTCCTTTGAGGACAACGAATTTGATGAGCTAACAGCTGAGTGGAACATGGAAGTTCCGAGCGGTCCGGACAGCTTTTACTTTGTCGACTTCGTGATAGATCATACGGCCGAGATCGATAAAGCGGCTCTGGGTTACGAAGGAAGCTGGACGGAGGCGGAGGTTTCTCTTGTAGACGAAGAGATCGAAATTGTCATTCTCCCGACCAGCCACTCAGAAATGATCGATTCCGAACTGGGCTTAACTTTAAATAAGGAGGGGGAATTCGAGACCGTCTTTGAAATTGCTCAAGAATTCAACGGTTTTGAACTCGAAAACGCCGTGGAATTTGACTCGGATACCGAAGACACGGAAATCGAGCTCGAGCAAGTACTCGAGTGGAACCAGGTTGAAGCAGAACTCGGTTACCTTTTTGAAAAATCCGAGCTCTCCGAATTTGGAATCCAGGTAGCCCTGGAATTCTAAAAAGACACCCTTTGTCTTCTCTTCCAGAGCAACTTACAAACCCGACTCGGCAATCGTTCCTCAAACATCCGTCTTGACCAGTACATAATCTATCGTGCCATGAACCTAGAGCATTAGCTCCTACCAACCCACGGGTTTTTCTCGTGAAGGATATTTTTCGTCTAAAAACCCTTGACTTAGGTATAATAAATAATAGAAAGTCACTCTAGCAACACCGCAAGCGCTAATAAATTATATAAGGAGGTTTATATGAATACCCTAAAGTTAAATAAACTGGGATTAATTTTATTTTTAGCTTCAGCATTGATTTTTGGCCTGATGGGCGCGGGTTTCGGGGCGGAACAGTCCGTTGATATCGAAACTTCCATTACCCAGAGGCTGGTATTTTCCATAGACGAAGGAGGTTCCGTGAGTCTGGTGGCGGATCCCGTAGAATCTCCTACGGCCGAAGGCGCTAGTTCTTTCAACGTACAAACGAACGTCGGAAGCTACTCGATTTCTGCCAGCTTTGGAGAATTTTCGGTCGAAGGCACCGATTACGACCTGATCGAGAACGAAAAATTCCGGATCAAGTCAATCGCACCGGATGATGGAGATGCCATATTAGATTGGACTGTTCCGTCGGATGAAATAACCGTGTTGAGCGGGGAAAATGGATATACCAATTTGCAAACCACAGTAGTCAATTACCAGCTTAACGTTGACTTCACCGTACCTTCTGGCGAGGCATCAACCACAATTGTCTTTACGGCTACACCTTCCATGTAACGGAAGAATAATATTGCAGGACCAGTCTATCGACCGGGAGGTATAAAAAATGAATAAACACCTTAAAATATCAGAAGACGCGAAAAACAAGACACTCCAATGGCCCCTATTTCTATATCTGGGTCTGATTGCAACCCTTGCTTTAAATTTGGTCCTCGTTTCACCAATTGCATCGGCCCAGGACGGCCCCAAACTGCCTGAAGAGAAACTGAAAAAAATTAACTCTATTGAAGAAAGCGATTACGTTTACGTTTTTTGCAACCCATTAACCAACCCGCGAGTAAAAAAACTAATCGAGGGTGCCGAAGCACCGGCCGCACTCTTCGATCTGGAGGTCAATTACTTTGGTCCGGAAGAGCCCTACGACGCCGAGGAGGTCCTGGCAATCCTCAAACAGGTGATCGACCAATCTCCAAAAGGAATAGCGATGGAGATAGGCCACCCAAGCAAGTTCGACGCGGCAATTGGTCGAGCCGTTGAAGAAGGAATTTACTTCGTCAGTTTCAGCATCGATGACTGGACCAACAACCCGAGGCATGGACACATCGGTTATAACTGGGAAGCAATCGGCACGGACCTTACGGACGAACTACTGGGAGATTTACCGCCAAATTCCAACGTGCTGGTTCTGGACTCCGCCAGGAAAACGAGTAGGTCCTGCCACGTGAGGGCCAAGTCAATTACGCAGCGGTTAAACGACCATAACTTCAATTACCATATAATGAACGTGGAGCCGGAAAGGGAAGACGTTGAGTCCAGGGTGCTCGATTACATAGAAAGTAACGACGTGGACGGAATAATTTCACTCTGGGAAGTAATTACCGAGCCCCTCGCCCAGGTAGTGGCCTACAACGACCTGGGGTCACTCCGGGTCGGTGGTTTTGGTTTCGGAAGGGCGGGAGAATACGTAAAGTCAGGGAGTTTCGACGTAATAACGGAGATAGAAACTCGACTTGAAGGGGGGATCCCCCTGGAGACCCTGTATTATTCGGCCCGGTACGACGTAATTCCCGGAACATACCACCTCCACGTAAAACCGATATCCACGGTTAAAAAGGATTAAGATTTTTGTAAGCCGTTATGAATTTTCGCTAATTCATCACAAGGAGGGTAAAAATGACAAATAGAGATTTGCTAAAATTATCAGTTTCGTTGGTTCTTGTACTGTTTTTGGGAACGTCTTACGCCACGACTGTTTCTGCGGCTGAAGTAACCGTAAATGCCGAAATAGGTGGTAAGTTAATCTTTAATGCGTCTCCAAAGAAGTTGCAGATGTCGGTAGACCCCGTTGACAAACCAAAGGCAAATGCGGAAAACGAACTTCGAGTAAAGACAAACGCACCAACTTATAGCATCACTGCATCTTACGGCGCTTTTGAGATCAAGGATTACGGTTTAATTGAAAACGGCAACTTAAAGGTCGCATCCGAAGCACCCGATTCGGGTTCGGGAACGGGAGGCCTTGTTCCGGTAGAGAACGAAATAGAAATATTGACGGGGGAGTCGGGCCGGACGAATAACGAGGTTACCCCCGTTAGGTATCAATTAAACGTCGACTTTACCGTGCCTTTCGGGGATGCTTCTACTACCGTCGTATATACTGCTTCAATGTCGACTTAAATTAGGACACCCTTGGGTACGATAAAAATCAGAAACAATGTTTTCACCTAACAACGGCTTTACCGATTATTATCAGTGCTAAAACGGGAGGAATTAATGGAATCAAAAATAAAGAGCGATTATAGTACCGGTGCAAATATTCTATCATCTACAATTCTCTCCGTATTGCTTAGCTTTCTTATAGTAATGAGTTTCTCCCTTACGGGGTTTTCCGGTTTGTCGGTGACTCCCTTGCTCCTGGACTTTACGATGGATCCGGGCAGTTCTCATTCCGGTACTCTGGAAGTTCAAAATACCGGTTCGAGTCCGCTCGTCGTGAAATCCCAGGTGAGGGGGTTTAAAACCTCTCTGAAGGGCACAGCCCAGTTTCTTTCCGAGCAAGCCGCCAAAAGCTACCCCTACAGTGGTGAGGCCCTGCTAAAATTGAAACCAGGGCAGGTAAGGCTCGAAGGCGGAGAGTCGAAAGAGTTCACTTACGAACTTAACTACCCAAAGAGACCGGAACCATTTGGCGGGAGGTACGTCGGTGCCTTGTTTCAGGCTGCCCCGGCAAATAAGGATAATAAAGAAACAAAAGGTAGCAGCATTCAAGTGGCAACGCGGGTCGGCACGCTAATTCTCGTCAGGCCGGGTGAAGAAATAGTCCTGGAGGACGAGTTCCAGGAATACAGTGTCAAGCCGGAAATCACTCAACTAAATACGAGAAAAGTCTACGAAGGAAAAAGGTTGCTGGTTTCCACTTATTTAAAGAACTCGGGTAACATTCACATCAGGAAAAAGGAATTCTCGGGAACCGTGTCGATCCGGGAACCCTCGGGAGACACCGTTGACGAAATAGACATCTCCCCTCATAACGTCCTGCCCGATACCGAATACGCTCTCACCGAACTCTGGAAGATACCAGAAGACTTGAAGGGAGGGAAGGAGGCAACTTACTCAGTCAAGGTAAATATTTCAGTCAAAACTCCGTACGGAAACAGCGTTAAAGTGGAAGAAATTAAAAAAGTAAAGATTTAACCTCCTCAACACGAGGTATAAAAAGCACTTAAAGAAAATACATGGCACAACCAGCTGACTCGGAGCCAGCCGGTTGTGCCATGTCCGTTTTACCTTTTAGCCGGCCGGGATTAAGGACGGACAAGTTCCAAATAAAACATCCCAGGAAAAATTCTTTGGCGGAACTGACACCGCGTTGATTTTATTTTCTTTTAGCCAGGTCACCAACGGAGGCGTCGAACTCCCCAATAATCTGAGCCCTGCTCACCTTGTCGAATACGTTTACCACTACTACTTTTCCCTTGGGCTCCTCGCTCTTCGGGATTACTTCCAGGAGCTCGCCGGTATTCGGATCCTGGATCGATTCGGCAGGGTAAAGATAAAATATCTCGTCTTCCTGAACAGCTTCACCGCTACCACAATTACCATCTATGCCCGCAAGAATAACATTATCGTTTTCCTTCAGGTTGACTACCCTGCATTTTAACTTCTCCCCTTCTGTTTTCTGGTCACCGTTACCACCGTAGTTTTTTCTCTCCTCGAGCAGGGTTGAGGCGGAATCGTTCAGGTTATAGGCAAGATCCGACGAAACACTGGACAAGCCCTTTTCCACCGCTTCACCAATCACGCTGCCACCAAATTGCTTCGTTCCGAAGGTAATTTCACCAACCCAATCGGGTGTACTCCCACCGGCACTCACCCTAAAATTCCGGGAGGCCAGTACCGAAACCGGAGGCCAGGAATATAACCGCACCGTATAATTCCCCGGCGGCAACGTCGACGAGGGGTTCCAGTTCCAGGTTAAACAGCGATTCGAACTGCTGCTGGTCTTATAGCTCGAAAAGAGTGACGGGCCGATCGAACCGTTCGAATCGTAGAATTGAACGGTATAGTCCGAGGGCGGGTTATTGTCGAGATACCCCACAGAAATCACTTCTCCCGCGCCATAGACTGATTTACTGGTCCGAAGCCCGCCGGTACAAACGTTCTTGCTAATTTGCGTCGTGGAGTCGATTATAACTCCCAGATTAAACGATGCGTCGGTTTGGCCTTCCGCCCTGGCGGATATGGAGTTCGCCCCAATAACTCTACCGGTATAGGAACTAATAACCCGGTAAGAGAGGTTCACCTCTACCGTAGCCCCGGTAACCGAAAGAAAACCTAAATTGATTTTGGTCCTATTCACGTCTATCCCGGTTACGCTTCCAGTGATCAACGCATCCGCACCAACAATCCGGGATGCACGAGCCAGGTCCGAATCGCTGGACGGGTTAAGTTTCCTTTCGTACAGCACGTCCTCTATCCTTTTCCTTTCCAGAACGTTGAAACCATTGTTTACAAGTTTTTCGGTCAGGGTATCGGCAACGCCGCCGCTTACGTTTGCAAAACCGGAGTTGCTTTTGTCCTCGAAACTAATTACGGCGACGTTTAGCTTGTTCCTCGCATCGCCCTTAGCCGGCTGGCTGACGTCAATTTGTCTCGTCAAACCGTTGTTTTCTTCGTTGGATTCGTTAACCCGGTCAAATGGGTCATCGGCCACTACTTCTACTTCGTGTCGACCAGCTTCGGCCACCCAGGTGAAATCAACCCTTTCGCTTTCTCCAGAATCGAGACCAAAAGATATGGATTTTCTATCCAGACTTTTGCCATCAACGTAAACCCTAACGTAAAATCTATTTGAATCCCGGTTGCCCCGGTTAGTAATTTTTGCTCTTAACTCGACCTCTTCTCCCGGTCGTGGGTCGGAAGGACTAAACCCTAGTTCTGAAATTAAAAGGTCGGGTTGAGCCAAGGCAATCACCGAAGAACCGGATATCAAAAGTAAGGAAATTATTATCAAAAGCGGGGCTAATACTAATCTATTTCTGGTCTTGTCTTCTCCTTGCATGCTTTCACCTCACAAAGAATTTATACTCCAACTTGGACCAGAAGACAATCTTCTCTGAAAAAAAGTAAGGTAAAATCAGGGTGAGAATAGCGTCTCTAACCAAATTATCATTGAGTATCAATTTTCGGATTATATTTGACAAATCGATCAAATTCCCCATAATGTAAATTAAGTGGGGCTACCGGTAATTATTCAAATGTCAGGTTCAGTACTTTAAAGAGGTCCAGGAGGTACGAAGCGGTTTTGTATCAATTGTCTTCTTGGTCGGGTTAAATCCTCACGAATTGGGTTTAGCCTTGCTTTTGCGGTCCAAGAACTTAAAAGGGGTGGAATTTAAATGACAAGGCTGGGCAAAATCGTCGTTTACGGTTCTATTTTGGTTCTGGTAGGAGGCTTGCTGTTCGTGGGGATCAGTTTTAATAACAGGATTGGCTCCCTGAACAGCGACACCGAATCGGTACAAAAACAGCTGGAAGAAATCAGGGGAAATAACAGTTCTCAGGCTGAAGCGATCTCCAATCTTCAAGCAGGACAAAGTGAGCTTCAAAAGAGTCTTGCAGGTATAGAAAATTCAGTAAAAGACTTCCAGGAGCGAGCCGCCAAGCTCGAGTCAGATCTCACCAAACAGGTTGAAAAACTGGAATCCAGAACGGCGGAACTAGAAAAAAATATGGAAGGGTTGGACCTTGACCTGGGAACTGTTGGAGAAAAACTGGCCAGCCTTACGGACAACTATACGGAACTAAAGAATATTACGGAAAACTTAAACCAGGAACTTCAATCGGCAAGAGAAAAGTTCGATCAGGAAATATCGGTTTTAAAGAACCAGGGAAAAGAAACCAGCTCCAGGGTTAAAAACCTCGAAACCAACCTGACTGAGAAAATTGATAACTTAGGAACGAGGTCCACTGAGCTACGAAAAAAATTAGAGGCTCAAAGAAAAAACCTGACTTCCCTCCAGGAAGAAGTCTCCAGCCTGGAAAAATCCCAGAATGATAACTCTATCGAACTTGAATCCTTAAGGGAGAACTACCAGGAACTTTCCGGAAACCAGAAGGAATTCTTAAATAGCATAGAAAGTATTACTAAGGACCTGAAAACCGTAACGGACAAATTTCAAAAGGACCTGGAGAGCATCCAGGAAACGTCCAGGAAAAGAGAGAAGGAGCTCACCTCTCGGATTAATAACCTGGAAAACGGCTTAAAAGAACTTGGCTCCCGCGTAGATTCTCTTGAAAGCACCCAGAAAAGTTCTTCAGAAGACCTCAAGCAAAAACTTGCGGCAATTCAGGACGAAATAGAAAAAGTGAACCAGGGGCTTGAAGAGAAAATTAACGATCTCAGGAGCAAAGATGTTTCACTGGAGTCGGAATTAGGCGGTTTAAGGAGTGAGCTCAAACAAGCAACCGGTAAACTTGGTGACAGGTTAGCGGAAATAAAAACCAGTTCCGCTGCGGAAGACGAAATCTTGATGAATAAGATCTCCGATCTCGAATCAAAAAACCAGGACTTACGGGATCGCATTTCCAAACTGCAGGCCAACATGGACGAAAGACTGGCGGAACTACATCGGGAGAACGAAAAATTAAACAAGAGAGTAAATGACCTGGAGTCCAAGCTTTCTTCTCTTTCTTCCAGACAGGACGAGCTAAGTACGAGAATCCAGGAAGAAGTCAATAAATTAAAAACAAAAGACGGTGAATTGAGTGAAAAGATTGAAGACCTCGACGGCAGACTGCGTGATAACCTTGCACAGCTTTACGAGGTGGATGCAGAATTAAGGAGCAAGTTGAACGAATTCATAAACGACACCAATAAGGCGTTGGAGAATACTAGACAAAAGTTAAAGAGCCTGGACGAAGAGACGGGATCGATAGCAAAACAGATGGTTCAGACAAACCAGGAATTAAAGAAACAAATTAATACCGCCCTGGAAAGGGAATCCGAACTTCAGGATAAGATAGATGGACTCGAAAGAAAATTGGACAGCCAGGTCGGAGAGCTTACTCAAAAGGATCAGGAAATAAATCAGGAGATTTCTGCTCTAAAAAAGGACAAGGAGAAACTCGCAACAAACGTTTCCGGCTTGACTAAGAAACAGAAATCGCTCCGCCAGGACATGAACAGCCTGACAAAGAGTTTAAATTCCCGGATAAGTTCGTTGAAAGAAGCACGAGAAAGTCTCAACTCCCGCCTGGATAAACTAAACTCCCAGCTGGACGAAAGAATGGAGGAATTGAAGGGAGATATTAATGGCCTGGATGAGGAAAAAGTCAGCAAGAAGTGGGCCACCCAGCGTATCAGGAATTACTTCAACGAGCAATTCTCGGAACTAAACTCATCTTTAACCGAAAGGATTTCTACCCTTCAGTCTTCGATGGAGAACTTCAAGGTCTTAAAGAACAGCCTTTACTCCAGATAATTACTTTCTCATAAACAGCTGATTCGTCTCCGGATAGTCTCCGGTGGTGAATCAGCTGGTCGTTTTCCCCTAGAGATGATTAAAAGGGGGGGGAAGTTTTCACGCCAGCCAGAAAAGCAGTTCTTCTGGCGGGTCGGTTCTTAACCTAGCTTTTCTTCCGCAAATATCTCCTGATATCCTTTGCTCATTACCGGGCTTTTCAACAACTCAACTACCTTTTCCGGCGAAAACCACCCAAGCTCTTTTATCTCATGGCTCGGTTCGATCCTGTCCGTTTCACCAGAAATACTTGCCAGGTAATAAAAAACTACCCATTGGTGGCTATTGCTCGCTCCGATTGAGCTGTAGACGTTGACCAAATCACCTATTTCCGGTTTAACCCCGATTTCCTCCTTTACTTCGCGCTTCACGGCCCGGACCGGTGGCTCCCCATAAACCAAAAAGCCGCCCGGAAGCGTCCAGCTATCCCTGTTATAACCTCTAGAAGGTTTGACCAATAGCACCTCACCTCTTTCCTCCTCCCTGATAACGGCTTCGACAACTATACGGGGGAGAGACAGATCTACCGCCTTTCTGACGGTGGGGTCGACTTTCCTCAACAGGGGGACGTCCTCCTTGTTGAACCACTTGCTGGGATGGTCCGATAGCTCCGGCTCAGAAAATATCACCTCTTCCGTGCCAATTACCATCTTTCCCTTGGGTTCTACCGGAAAAGGAACTTCCTCTTTGGATACGGGAAACTTTAGCTTCCCGTCTTTTTCAACCAAATATATCTTGCCGTCCGTCTCGATATAGTATTGAGTCATAGTTCTAATCCAGAATAGTTTAAATCAGAAACCGCTCAATGGCAACGGGTTCGGTAACTCTTTCCCTCCCGATAGAAGGTAGCTACCACTTGAAAACTTTTGTGCTATCGTATCAGTCGTCGCTATCTCGGAAATCCGGAATTTTGGGACCGGTTGTCTCAGTCCGCTATATGAATAAACTTTATTTATACCGAGGTGGCAAAAAAGTGGAAATCAAAAAAGTCAAAAAACGCGATGGGTCAGTAGTTGATTTTAACCAAAATAAAATTAGAGATGCTATAATGAAGGCAGCTAAGGCCGCTGGTTCCGAAGCCGCCCAGGAGGCTGACGAACTGGCGGAAAAAGTAACAAAGGACCTTAGGGGGATCTATGGCGATGAAGGGCTCGGCCAGGACGAATTCCCCGAAGTAGAAGATATTCAAGACACGGTAGAGAAAGTCCTGATCGAAGAAGGACATTATACCACGGCCAAGAAGTACATTCTGTATCGCCAGGAGCACAGGCAAAAGAGGCGAGAAAAGGAACAACTGCTCAATGAGACCAAGATAGGAAGTGTCGGCAAGAAATTCAGCGTAAAGGCCTTAAGGGTTCTGGCCTCACGGTACCTGCTCAGGGACAACGAAGGGGAAATTGTAGAAACGCCCAAGGAACTATTCGAACGGGTAGCGACTAACGTAACGATACCCGATTTGCTAAGGGACGACCGAATTTTCGAAAAATCAGGGAACAACCAGCTGAGCCCAAAGACCGAGAAGTACCTTGATTCGTTCCGGGAATACGAAAACAGGTACGGTTTTGCCGGGCACCCAATCAACGAATGGACCTTTAAGGCGATGGTCGAACTTTACGAAGAGCTTGCCCGTAACGGCCAAATGAAGGTCAAATTTCCGGATTTCTTAGACCTTCTCGAAGAAGGGTATTTCGACAAATACGAAGGGCAGTGGGAAACGTACTTTGACATGATGACCAGCCAGAAGTTCCTGCCCAACAGCCCGACTCTGATGAACTCCGGAACCAGGCTGGGACAATTGAGTGCCTGCTTTGTTCTCCCGATGGAAGACGACATGGGCAGAATAATGGATGCTTCCAAGGACGCCGCTCTGATCTTTCAGAGCGGCGGCGGGGTGGGGATCAACTACTCCGATCTGAGACCGGAAGGAGACTTGGTTGCCTCGACCTCAGGCGTTGCCTCCGGGCCGATCTCATTTATGAGAATCATTGATACGGTTACCGACGTAGTTAAACAGGGGGGAAAACGGCGCGGAGCTAACATGGGAATAATCAATATCGATCACCCTGACGTCAAGGACTTCATCAACGTCAAGGGAACCGAGGGCAAACTGGAGAACTTCAATATTTCCGTCGGCACGACCGAGAAATTCTGGGAAGCACTGACGGATGGAAATAAATCCGGTTTTGAACTGATAAATCCAAGAACTGGAGAGGCAGTTTCGAAGGAAAAACCAAAAGCCATTCTGGAACTGATTTCTCACTCGGCCTGGGAATCCGCCGATCCCGGAATGATATTCTTTGACCGGATCAACGAGTACAACGTACTGGAGCCGGCAAAGGGCAGGATCAGCGGGACGAACCCCTGTGGGGAACAACCCCTCTACGATTACGAATCATGTAACCTCGGTTCGATCAATCTGCATAATTTAATCGGCGAGGCCGGTTTTGACTGGGAAGAATACAAGGAAACGATCAAAAACGCCACGCGTTTCCTCGACAACATCCTGGACATGAACAGCTTCCCGCTTGAGAAAATCGAAGAGGCGACAAAAGCGACGCGGAAAGTGGGTCTCGGCGTCATGGGGCTCTCCGACCTCATGTACGACCAGGAAATTCAGTACAACTCCGAAGAAGGCTTCAGAACCATGGAGGACCTGGCTGAAGCCCTGACGTATTACTCTCTGGACGAATCCGTTGAACTCGCCCGGGAAAGAGGTGTTTTCCCGCTCTACGATGAAACTGGATATCCCGACGGCAAAATACCCGTAGCCGGTTATTACGAGAAGGACAGCGACAGTTACAACCAGGACTGGGACGGTCTGGTTGATAAAATTCAAGAAAACGGCGTAAGAAACGGTATGACGACGACAATAGCACCTACTGGAAGTATCTCAATGATTGCGGACACCTCCCACGGAATAGAGCCGGAGTTCTCGCTGGCTTACGAAAAGAACGTAACTGCGGGCGACTTCTACTACGCCAACGAGGTCTTCGAGGAAAAGTTGAAGCAAGAGGGTATTTACAGCGAGGAACTGTTGGAAAAGATCAACAGAAATTACGGTAGCGTGGCCGGCCTGGACGAAATACCCGATCGGTTGAAGGAAGTCTTCATAACCGCTCTGGACGTTCACTATACTGACCACTTGATGGCTCAGGCCTCCTGGCAGGATTGGATAACGGCCTCGATATCCAAAACCATCAACATGCCTAGCAGCGCAACTCCGGACGAGGTACTTAATTCCTTCTTACTTGCACATAAACTGGGGCTCAAGGGCCTTACTGTTTACAGGGACGGCTCGAAATCACGTCAGGTTCTCAACATGGACGGCGAAAAGACCGGCGAGAGGAACCTGGAACCCAGCGACTACGTAAAAAGATACCTGGAAGAGGAGTTTTCAGGTGAGGCTAATGGCGAACAGTTCTGGGAACCGCAGAACTTCTACAGTTCACTACAGAACGAACAAGGAACCACCAAGGACATGCTGGAGGACGAAGGGCCTCATCCGCTCGACCAGGTCGATCCGCTGGACGAGTGCCCCGAATGCGGAGGTAAAGTAGTCCATGAAGGTGGATGCAACAAGTGCGTCGAGTGCGGATGGAGCACCTGTTCCATTAGTTAATTGAACCAGAATGCGACAAACCGGGAGTTCCGGGGTTTTAGCCGGAACTTCCGGTTTACCTAAAACATTCACCTGAAATCCCCTACCCGAGGAATTATTTCATCTTTTGCCCTGGTCTAGCCAAAATCACAGGATATCCGGCAGTTCACGAAAGACGTAAGTAGGTTTTAAATCACTCTTTTTCAGACTCTCTTCGGTTTCCACCCCACTCAAAACCAAGGCCGAATCCATACCTGCTCGCTCGGCCAGCAAGATGTCGGTTTCAAGCCGGTCACCAAGGACCAGGCAATCTTCCGGGCTGGAAACTCCAGCTACTTCCATTGCGATATCGGCTGCCACCTTTGAGGGTTTGCCAACTATTCTTTCTGGTTCAAAGCCCATCCCCCTGATGGCCCCAACTGAAGCACCGGCGCCGGGCGACTCGCCGTCCGGAGTCGGGAAAGTACTGTCGGAGTTCGTCGCGAAAAAAGTCGCCCCACCGTTCAAACCGGTAAGAGCCCTGTCCAGCTTGTCGTACGTCAGACTTCTATCCATGCCGGCAGCCACGATCTCCGACTTCTCCGGTCCCGTAATTTCGTGACCAAGCTCCCGAAGCTCTAAATCAAGTCCTTCCTCTCCAACGGTAAATACTGAGAGCGGGCCCTTTTCTTCCCTGAGAAATTTGGCAAGTACGAATGCACTGTTTATAACCCTGCCTGACGGTAGTCTGACGCCGATATCCTTCAAGTTCTCCGCAAATTTTTTTCTGCTCCGTGTAGAGTTATTTGAAAGCACGTATACTTCCCCGCGGGAATTCAACTCGTTCACTGCATCAACGGCCCCGGGAATCGGACTACCTGACATTACAATTACCCCGTCCATATCGACAAATAAAACTTCATAACTGCTTAAATCTACTTTTTTCAATTGAGCTCGATCATACCTCCTCGCCCGTTCAAAAGAAGTTGAATAATACTTTGACGATCATCAAGGCTCCGATAGCAATTTTTAGTACCGAACCAAACAATTTCCCTTTCACGACCCCCAGGCCACTTTTGAGAGCCTGCTGAAAGTCGTTTTTAACAACGAATTCGGTCAGAAACGCACCGAGAAACGCACCGAGAAACGCTCCGGCCAGGTTGCCAATGATAGGTAAGGGAAGACCGGCTATCGCACCGGCGATCCCTCCGACAAAGGAGGCGAAAAGTCCCGGTCCGGAAGCCCCGGACTGCTTGCCCCCGGCCAGACTGAATAGCCAGTCCAGCGCCTCGCCCAAAAATGCCAATCCGAGAAAGATCAATACGAGATAAACCCCGACCAGCTCCCAGCCTGTCAATAGACCGGCAAGAAACGACGCCCCGACGACGACGAAGGTACCCGGGATACCCAGCGGGATCAGCGCCAGGCCGGCAAGAGAAATCAGCAAGAAAAGTACGACTGCAAGAACGCTCATTGTTTCTTCACCTTTCCAGTTGAAACTCTAAGGATCAATATATAAATCTAAACAGGGAAATAAACCCCGGAATTGTCAAAGCGGCGGCCAGATAACTGTAAAACAGGCCCTGGTTGAGCAGACCCGTACTCTCCCCGTAATGGCTTCCGATGACCGCCAGGTTGGTGGCCGGCGGCGTTGCGGCTTCCAGCAGTATTACGAATCCGAGCAATTCCGGAGGCCGAAATAAATATATTCCCGTCAGTGCAAGCGCGGGATAAACCACGAGCTTGAGCAAAACAAGCAGGCCTATAGTCCTGGGATAACTGCGATCCGTGGTCTCCACCCGGGCCAGGGTTCCACCAAGCACTATCATTATCAGCGGGACGGTGACGTCGCCGGCATAAGAGGCCGTCTCAATAGCCAGGTCCGGAATATAACCATTCCATCCGGCAAATATCAAACCAAGAGAGGTCAAAGTAGCCAGAAAAGGTGGCGAACTCAGAACGTTTTTGAAGAACTTAATCGGTTTAACCGTCTTGCCGGATAGCAGACCGACACCGATGGACCAGAGATTGGGAGTCATTCCAAGCGTGAAGAGGAAAACTAGCTGGTACGCCTTGGGTTGCTTTGAAGCCGCGACGAGTGCTGCAACCAGAGCCAGCGGGAGATAGCCGGTATTGGGAAAGCCAAGCAACGCACCAAACTGCCTTCTTTCCGGCCACTCGAGATATTTAGCAATAAGGAGCCCGAGACCGATACTGGTTAAAACTAATATTGCCATACCTAGAGGATACATCCACCAATTAGGTATTTCGCCAAGTTTCGAACTACCGAGAAAGTTGGAAAATATAAGTGCAGGAAGCGTGAAATAAATGACTACCTTGCTAAGATCATCAAAACCTTCCCTGGAGATCAAACCGAATTTAGAAAGAAAGAAACCGGCAAACCCGAGGAAGAATACCTTTAGTAAGGCTTGTCCGACAGTGAGAAAAGAAGTTAAAAACTGATTCAAAACCGGATCCCCCTGGAATCGACTTTTTTGTCATTTGGTCGAGCTAATTTGCCCAAAAACCTAGGTTTGATTATAGTTAGAAAGGTTCCAGTATTCTAACCAGTTTTAAAAAAGGAGGGTAACTTGCTAAGCAAACTAGAAGAAGCTTTAAAGGTAAGCAAAGGCGAATTCACGGAAATCAGGC
>CAZYCI010000024.1:0-15463 GCA_964645955.1 uncultured Thermotogae bacterium | reverse complement strand
TTTTAATAATCGACTTGAAAGAGCGGATTATCTGGTTTACTATAGAATCGATTCGAAATGAAAAATTCAGTGACGATTCAAGACGTGGCGGAGTCTGCGGGAGTGGCTGCTTCTACCGCTTCCGATGCATTAAACGGTAAGTCTCATGTAGCCGAGGAGACCCGACTCAAGGTAGTAAGAGCTGCAGAGGAGCTTAACTACAAGCCCCATCCCGGCGCCAGACACCTTTCGAGCGGGGTGGCGCAGCAACTCGGTTTGTTCATTCCTGCGTCCCGTCGCCATGTCTTCTCATCGACCGGTTTCTTCAACAAGTTGATTCAGGGTATACACGAATCAGTGGACGGGACGGACTATAGCCTTTCTCTAAGAATGTCGGAAACGGAGTCCGACGCAAAGGGGAAGCTCGAATCGATTCTGGACTCACGTACCCTGGGGGGGTTGATTCTTACCCACCCGACGGAAAACTCCGATTTGATAGATTTGCTCGAGGATAGCGATTTACCATTTGTGGTTCTGGGCAGGCCCAAGCGAGAGGTTATTTACGTGGATAACGACAACGTTGAAGTAGGTGAAGTGGCAACCGATCACCTGATTAACCACGGCCACGGCAGGGTTGCCTTCCTTTCGGGCCCGTCCAAGTTTACCTATACCGAAGACCGACTTAAGGGTTATCGATCCGCTCTGGAAGCCAATGGGCTCCCTTACGACGAGGAACTGGTCTGGAATTCCGAGCTCGTCGAATCGGCGGCTTACGAGGTAGTGAAGGAGAAGGCACAACGGTTCGATTTCGGTGGGGTTTTCGTAGCTGGTGACGTCCAGGCAGTCGGAGCCGTACACGCCTTGAGGGATCTCGGCAAGGAAGTTCCCGGTGACGTATCGCTGGTTTCGGTCTGTAATAGCGAATTGACCAAGCACTTTGAACCTTCTATTACCACTGTCGATCTTCACGAGTACTGGCTCGGAAACTGGGCGGCAAACAGGTTGATTCAGGAGATTGAAGGAGGGGAAAGGGACAGGCCCAAGGTCGTAGTACCCGGTGATCTTATAGCCAGAGAGTCCTGCGGCTGCGGTATTGAGGATGGGGCCGAGTCCGATTGTTAGGCCTGACTGACTCCGAAATCAAGGTTTAAGCGATCTTTAAATTCAAGGAGGTAATTGGATGTTGAATGACGCGATGTCGGAAAAGAGGTTTGCAACGCCACCGGTACCGGACCCTGAAGACGGGAAAACGGTTTTTAAACCCGATGGCAGGGGTCCTGGAAACTGGGTGGGCGCACCGAAAGTAGTTTTCGACCAGGAGACGGATAAGTTCTATATGTACCACAGGGTCCGAAAACCACTCGGCAAAGGGCGCGGAGTAAAGGCCCGAATCGCTGAAAGCTCCGACGGAAGAAATTTTGAAGTTATAACGGAAGGGACCAAGGACCAGCTTAACGCGGATAGTCTGGAAGCGGGTTCGATTATCAGGGACCCCGCGACAGGTAAATGGAGACTCTACATTAGCTATCAACCGACGGGCCACAACAGCTGGCGTGTTGGAATGGTTGAGAGCGATTCTCCGGGTGAATTCGACTTCTGGGAACACAGGACGGTCATGTTGCCCGACGACTACGGTCTGTATTCCCTCAAGGATCCAAGTGTCTTTATAGTCGGCGGTCAGTACTATGCCTACGTCTCAGTGGACCAGGAAGGGGATTACGAAGTAGTAGAGAAAAATGGCAAAGAGGTCAGGAGGCCCGTTGGTTTCGACTCCTCCGGCCTCCTTACCAGTCCCGACGGGAAGTACTGGCGTGACTTTCGCTACGTGCTGGAGTCCGGTGGAGGGGCTCAGGGAGAAAGAGGCCATTACAAGGCCCGCCTCAATTCGGTAGTCTGGTTGCCCCCTCTCTTTGTCGGCTTCTTCGACGGCGGGGATACTTTTTACGATAACTTCGAGGAGTGGGCCGGAATAGCCACCAGCCACGACCTGGAAAACTGGAAGCGGGTCTCCCGAAATGGCCCCTGGGTTGAAAGTCCCCATGGATCAGTCAGGTACATGGATGGACTAATTCACGAAAATCAAATTTACTACTACTACGAATATACCAGAAAGGACGGCAGTCACGAAATCAGGGTCAATTCCATGGAACTCGATTAACTCTAACTGCTCTGGTGAAGTACTTTTTAAAGGGGGATTATCAATGAGTTCTTGCCTAACGGAGTTGCCCGGCTTTACTGATAAGATACTGGATAGAGGAATCGTTATGAGTGTCACCGCCGGAGGAGCAGGGAGGTACAATGAAGAAGACTGACTACTTGCTCTTCTTCCCGTTTTTTGCCATGGTCTTTATATTTCTCGTCTTCTTCATTGCCTGGACGGCCGGTATATCCTTTACCGACTGGACCGGCGTTTATCCCTCCTATAATTTTGCCGGTATATCCGCTTACGAGGGAGTTATAGGGGTATCGAGTTTCCAGCGAGCTTCGATAAACACTCTCGTCTTTGTCGGGGCGGGAGTGCCGCTGTTGATCGCTTCCGGGCTGATTGTCGCCATCACCATAGATCTGCTACCGAGCGGAATGTCGACTTCGATAATGAAGACGGTGGCCATTTTATCCTTTGGGCTCGCCCAGGCGATTACCGGGGTGCTCTGGGGCTGGATTTTTAACCCTTCTCAAGGGGTAATCAATAGCATATTGGATTCGATCGGTCTCGGGGGACTATCACAGTCCTTCCTTACCGATCCGTACCTGGTAATTCTGGCGATCCTGATTACCTTGATCTGGAGGTTCAGCGGCTATACGGGCGTGGTTTTTTACGGTGCAATTAGCTCGGTTCCGGTTTCTCACCGGGAAGCAGCGCGAATAGATGGTGCTTCAATTTTTCAGATCTATCGTTACGTCCTGTTTCCGGAGATCCGGGGAATAATTTTGATGTTTTCGCTCTTGCTGAGCATGATGGTGATAAAGACTTTCGGAATTATCTGGACGATGACCGGCGGTGGACCGGGCGTGGCCTCGATGATCTTCCCCGTTCTGATTTACAGAAGGATGTTCTCGGCTTTTAACTTCGCTCAGGGTGCCGCGGCCGCGATGATCTTCCTGGCGATTATTATGCTATTTGCTGTTCCTTATATCTATTTCCAGTACAAGGAAGGTGAACTCTAGTTGCCAAATATTAGACTTCGATACGTGGTCGGTGGTCTCCTTGCAGTTTTGCTGATTGCCTTTTTCCTCTTTCCCTACTGGACAGCAATTATTACGGCAACTAAACCTCCACTGGAAATCCGGACGACCAACCCGCTGATACCGGGAACCGAACTCGTGTTTTCCTACGCGAAAACTGCGTGGAGCATGGTTAACGGATCCTACGTTACTTCCCTGCGGATCGCACTGACGTCGATGGCAATTAGCATCCTTATCGGTTCTATCGGGGGTTATTACCTGAGCAAAGTTCGTGCAAGGTATACGTTCCTGACAATAATAATTCTTTCCATCGGAATATACCTGCCGGCCACGATGCGCCTGGTCCCTCTGGTAAGGGTAGCAAACACGCTCAACCTTTTTGGGGTCCCGGAATACATCGGTCTGGCTATAGGGGGCGGCCAGTTGCCCGTCGTCATCTTCATATTCAGAGAGTTCTATAACAGAATACCGGATTCACTGGTGGAAGCTGCCGAAATATCAGGTGCCTCGCACTGGCAGATATTTACTCACATTATGTTTCCGATGTCGAAGACGGCGGCGGTTTCAGCGGGAATAATCGGCTTTACCGTTGGCTGGAATAACTTGATACTGCCGCTGGTTTTGACTTCCGGCAGTAAAGGCAGGCCAATCATGGCTCAGGTGGATCTGATGTCCCGGGCTTCCGCCTGGGAGATCGGTGTCTGGAACCTGCAGTTATCCGGAGCTCTTTTTGCGATGATTCCGATAGTGATCATCTACGTGATACTTCAGGAACAAATCGTCAAAGGGTGGACGGAGGGTGCAATATCCGGTTGATGTAGTTTTTATGGAAAGAGTTCTTTGACGAATCGTATCTAAAGATCTAATTCTCTCCAGTTCTTGGAGGTGATAACTGGAAACTTGATTTACTCGGTACCGGTAAAATTTACGACCACCTGACAATAAAAACCAATAGTTTTCAGGGGTGAAAACATGAACAAATTTTCCTTTTCAATCCGCAACGGAATTGTCGGTCTTTTGATGTTGACTTTAATCTTATCGGGCCTGGCCCTTTCCGCTACCGCCGAGAGTCACGACGAGGGGCCGGAAATACCCGCTAGTATGCAGCCGATACCGGAAGCTGGAACGGCAGTCGGGGAGCCGAATCTGGATATCCTGACTGGATGGGTTGCCGGTACGGGAAGAAAAACCAGGCAGCAAATAGTCGATACCGCAAAAAAGCTCTGGGACTTTGAAGTATCGATCGAAGAAGGGACCAGCGGTCAGCTACCGCAGGTAGTTGCAAGTAGAGTTGCCGGTGGACGGTCCGTTTCTCTGGTGAGGATTCCTCCAACCAGCGAGACACAGAGTCTCGCCAGCCAGGGCGTATTTATGGACGTAACCGATATCTGGGAGGATTACGGGCTGGAAGAGGTAATCCCGAATTCACTTCAGAGCCTTTACAAGGCGAACGGAAACTACTACGGCTTCCCACAGGTCATTGAGGACCATAGCATGCTCTTTTACAACGTGGAAGTACTGGAAGAAGCCGGAGCGGACTTGCCACCTTATGAGGATTACGACAAGTTCTTCTCCGTTCTGGAAAAGGTCAAGGAAAATACGGATTCCACTCCGATAGTTCTCGGTGTCAAGGAACCGAACGCGGCGCGCTGGCTCTTTGGAAAGCTGATAGTCGGTGCGGTTGGTCCTTCCGGTTACGCAAAGATCGCCAACGGAAACGCCACGGAGGAAACCTGGACGGAAGTTCTGGAGCAGGCAAAGGAACTACTCTCCTACGCGAACAAGGACGTTTCCACACTCAAATCGGGCTTCGGGCCGCAGCAGAGAACCGCCACCGGTGACGCGGCGTTTACAAATGGCGGCACCTGGTTCGTCCCGATATTCAACGAAGCCGGAGAAAGGGGTGAAGTCTGGAACTACGCACCGATGCCCGGCCCCGGCAGGAGCACGCTCTACGCGATGGTTTCCTCCTACTGGATAGGTGCTACTTCCGACCAGCCGAATAACGCCAAGGCTTTGGTTTATACATCTCTGCTTCCCCAGGTCCAGCAGGAAATGGCACTGGTCAAGCAGGCAGCACCGGCCAGGACGGATGTTCAGGTACCGGAAGAGAAGGCATCCGCCGGTACTCTTTACCAGATAAACCAGCTGAAGACGGCGGACGCCGTAGTACCGACCTTTGACCTGATTATACCATCCGGCCTCGGACCCGAATTCGAGGACGCGCTGATGAAGTTCGTGTCAAACAGGAACGTGGAGAAGACCGCCAAAGAGCTCGTTCGGATTCAGAACAACAACGAGGACAAGTATACCGGTGGTTACTCCTTTTAGTAGTTAGGTAGTTAGATTTCAGCGAGCTAAGACCTTTTGAGTTTAGTTTTCACCGGCTGCCCCGGAAACGGGGTAGCCGGTGTTAGTATTCATATGGAGGTGTAGTTTATGAACATTGTAGTGATCGTCGCGGATAGCTTGAGAACTGATTACATTGGCAGTTACGGATCGGACGTTCGGACTCCCAACATCGATAACCTGGCGAAAGAAGGTGTACAGTTTAACCAGGCTTACAGCGAGAACCTTCCTACCCTGCCGACCAGGCGTTCCTGGTGGACAGGCAAGTACCATTTTCACGAGGCAGGCTGGCAGCCGTTTACTTCTGACGACTACCTTCTTTCCGAGGTGCTCTGGGATCAAGGTTATAACTCAGCCCTGATTACTGATACCTACCACATGCACAAACCAGTGTACAATTGCGGTCGCGGCTTCGATACTACTACCTTCATTCGAGGCCAGGAATACGATCCGTGGATAGTAGAGGAGAGAGAAATTCCTTCAGTGGAGGAGTCGGAAATTCACCGGCTTAAGGGGGGCACCGGCAGGGAAAGTGACGAAGTCTGGCGGGAGAGGTACCGGCAGTACCTTAAAAATAGGACCGCTTACGAAGAGGAATCCGATTACCCCGTCGCCCGGGTGGCAAGAGAAGCCATAAACTGGCTGGAGAGGAAGGAGAATGAGTCAGAAAGGGATTTCATGCTCTGGGTGGACATGTTCGACCCGCACGAACCCTGGGACCCTCCCGAGCCATACAGGTCCATGTACAAGGATCCCGATTACGATGGACCGGACATCGTGGACCCGGTTCCCGGTTCGGTAAAAGGTTACATGAACGAAGAAGAAGTTGAAAACACGAAGAACCTTTACGCCGGAGAAGTAACGATGGTCGATGAGTACGTCGGCAAGATCGTCGAGGCGCTAAAGGGTCTTGGTTTATACGACGATACGTTACTTGTATTTACCAGCGATCACGGTGAACCTTTTGGGGAACACGGCTACATAAGAAAGGCCCGGCCGAAGAACTACCAGAACCTGGTTCAGATTCCCTGGATAATCAAGGGGCCAAATAACAGATGGGCGGGCAAGGAAGTGGAATCTGTGGTCCAGACCGTCGACCTGATGCCGACGTTTCTCGACCTGCTCGATATCGATTCCGAAGAATTGACTCTCGAATTTACGGAGCCGAAGCAGTCCGGGGAAGCCGAAAACATATTTCCCCAGGATCTAACAAGCAAGGCATCTCGCCAGAAACTGGGCGGTCAGTCGCTCGTCCCTTTGCTGGAAGGTGAAATAAATGAAATCAGGGACTTTGCTGTCGGAGGCCATCACAATAGGGAATGGTACCTGAGAACTGAAAGGTGGACTTATATGCTACCGCTGGACGAAGGCAAGGAGCCGGAACTCTACGACAGGGAAAGCGACCCCGGAGAACAAACGAACTTAATTGACGAAAAGCCCGACCTGGCGAAGAAGCTAGAACTCAGCTTATTGAGAACTGTTCACTCGCTCAGGAACCAGTCCGACTAAAAATTTAATACCTTACAGGTGTAAATTGGGGCTTACTCAATCCGAGGTAATCTGGTTTTTCTTTCAGGCGCTGATACTCGGGATTGCCGTCGTCGGTCTGGATTGGGACGCGAGAGGCGAGGGTTTTCCTTTAAAGGCCAGGCTGGCGATGATTGCCGTGCTGATCGTAGCCACGATATTTCTCGGTTCACCAGGCGCCGTAGGAGGTATACTGGCTTACTGGGTTTACACGAGACGCTTCCGCCAGGATGGGCGAAGAAGTTAAGGTGTTCTTGAGGTTGCCCGGATCGGTTCGGATTGTCGGCGCCGATCCGGGTCTGGTTTTTGGAGAAACTCCGTAATTGACCTCAAAACGTTTGAAACGGAATACGAAACCGCTACAATATACCGATAATTGTTCGCTTGGTTACAAGGTATCTTGAACTAGAACGATCTTTTTAGTAAACAGTACTATAACACCTGAAGCAGGGAGTGGATAAATTGAGTGCTTCGAATCCCGTACCTGAGATGAAGGAAAAGATGAAGGGGGCGGTCAGTACCCTGCAGGAGGAACTGGCCAAAATACACGTCGGCCAGGCAAATCCCGCCATGATAGAAGATATAAAAGTGGAGTATTATGGGACCGATACCCCGTTAAACCAGATTTCAAATATCTCTGCGCCCGAGAGCGGGTTGCTGGTAGTACAGCCGTACGACAGCAGCCAGATACAGGCCATAGAAAAGGCGCTGATGGAAGCGGAACTCGGTTTGAATCCAAGCAACGATGGAGAAATAGTTCGGGTCCCCGTCCCGAAGCTTTCAGGGGAAAGGCGGGAAGAGCTGGTGAACATGATCGAGGAGAAGGCCGAAGAGACCAAAGTTTCCATCCGAAACATAAGACGGGATACCAACAAGGAAATAGAAGAGCAGGAGGAAGAGGGAGAGATTACCGAGGACGATATGTACATGCTTAAGGACGAAGTTGACGAAATTACTTCCTCGATGACTGACCGGGTGGACGAACTGGTCGACAACAAGACGGATCAAGTAAGGTCAGTTTAGCTGTCAGGGTCATTCAAATTTCCGGGATGGACCCTGAATGGACAACTGAACGGAAATTTGAGTCGAATCGGAATTTGACGGGAGAATTGAGGCTTCATTATTTTTTCCAGAGTTTTTCCGGTAAAATGGATAGTTGCTGCTGGCCTGGTACTGGGCGAGGTTCTGTTCTATACGCTGGGTAGCAGTTACGCTTTTGGTCTCTGGTACGGTTTAGGGCTTGCCCTGTTGCTCAACGGGTTCATGGTAAGCTGGACCGACGAATTGATCGGTGAAGATGAGCAAGAATCCGAAAGCGGTCGCGTAGCACGCAGGGTTTCACTGGTTGCACTTGCCAGGTTACTGATTTATGGACTGGCGCTAGTATTGACGACACTGACGGAATGGTTAAATTTTTTTGCGGCGGCCGGTGGCGTGGTTATCCCGAGTTTTGTTCTTCGGTTCAGGGCAGCTTTCAAGAATAGTTGATCGGGAGGTAAAAGATGCTTGAGCACCTGGGAGAGAAGTTGGTTCTGCGGATTGGCGATTCCGATATGTTTGGCCTGGATATCGTCACCCTGATAATGTCCTGGGTAGTCATGGCAGTTATCATCGCTTTTGCCTGGTGGCTGCGGCAGGGGTTAAATCAGGACGTCGAGGAGGAGCCCTCCAGGAGACTTGTGATCATCGAATCCCTGATAAATCTGCTTGAAGAACAGTTTTCCGATGCTTTCGAGTCCGAGAGGCTGCAGGCACAGCTTTTTTCTTTCATTTCAACCTTGTTCATTTTTATCACCGTTTCGAACTGGATTGCGATCGTCCCGGGGCTCTCTTCCCCGACACAGGATTTTAACATCCCGCTCAGCTTTGCTTTGCTAGTTTTTCTAGTTTCACATTATTTCGGAATGAAGCTAAACGGAACGGGAAGTTACCTGAAGTCCTTTGCGGAGCCCTACCCGTTCATGTTGCCCATGAACTTAATATCAGAGATAGCAAAACCCATTTCCCACTCTTTCAGGCTTTTCGGTAACGTATTTGGGGGAGCGGTTTTGATCAGCGTCTTGACTGCAAAACTGATACCTATACTGCTTCCGGCATTTTTTCAGGCCTTTTATGGCCTGTTTATCGGAGCGATCCAGGCTTTTGTTTTCGCTTTATTGGCGGTTTCTTATATAAACGTAGCAGTAGAATAACAACCACAATTATTAGGAGGTATTTATTCAATGGAACTTTCAGCTAGCATAACGACGGCGGCCAAGTACCTGGCAGCGGGGTTTGTCATGGGAATTGGCTCCATAGCGGCAGCTTACGGCGAGGGTCAAGTTGCGTCCCATGCGATCGACGGAATGGCTCGCCAGCCGGAGATGGAAGACAGCTTGCTCAGAACGATGGTCATTGGCCAGGCAATTACCGAATCCACGGGTATTTATTCTTTGATCGTGGCCATAATGTTACTGATGGTAGTCTGATCCGAGGTAAATTATGGGACTAGAATGGCAGACGATTATCCAGAGTTTAAATTTAACCATAGTCGCAAACTGGATTAATTTCGGAATTCTTGTGGCCGTTCTGTCCTGGCTACTTTTTCGACCGGCGAAGGAGTTCATTCAGGAAAAACGGGAAACGATAAAGTCGCGAATAGACAATGCCCAGGAGAAGGAAGAAATTGCCCGCCAGTTAAAACGGGAAAGGGAGGAGAAGCTCCAAGAAGCAAAGGAACGACGGAGTGAGATCATAGAACGGGCAGAACACCGGGCGGAAGAAATAGTTGAAGAGGGAAGGGAAGAAGCAGAGAAAGAAGCCGAAAGGATAGTTGAGCAGGCGAAAAGGGAAGCGGAACAGGAAAAAAGGGAAGCCTTCGAAGAACTGGAAGAGGAATACGTCGACATGGCACTGGCCGGAGCGGAAAAAGTACTGGAAAGGGAGATAAATCGCGAGGACCACGAGAGGTTTCTTAGTTCTCTCTTCGATCAGCTGAAGGAAAAAGAGCTGAGAACGGGATGAAATCTGTAGAAGTAGCCGATAGGTACGCGCAGGCAATTTACGAGCTTGGAATGGAAGAGGACAAGCTGGACGGAATCCAGGACGATCTGCACGAGGTCAGCCGGCTTGTTGATTCTAACGAGTACCTGAGGGATTTTCTCGTTCACCCCTTAGTCCCAAACGAGGACAAGGAAAGAGTTATAGAAGAAGTTCTGAGCGAGTCCCTGCTCCGAGAGACCTTAAATTTCTTAAAATTGCTCGTAAGCAAGGATAGGGAGGACTATCTCCCGTTGATTTACGAGAGGCTCCGAAAGATACGGAGGGACGAAGAAGAAATAATTGAAGTTGAAATTGTAGTTCCTTCGAGCCTGGATAGCGATGAGCTAGTGGAAGAGGTCAAGAGTCGTCTCGATAATTTGATCGATAAATCCATTTACGTAACCCGGGTTACCGAGGACCCCGATCTAATTGGCGGTTTAAAGCTCAAAGTGGGTGAACAGATCATAGATGGTTCGGTACAGGGAGAGTTAAAGGGGTTGCGGGAGCACATATTAGGAGGAGGAAGTAATGGTAGAAATTAAGAGCGATGAGATTACGGGATTGATTAAAGAACAGATAAAGGGCTACGATTATTCCCTCTCCATGGAAGAGGAAGGGGTAGTTGTGGAGGCCGGTGACGGTATTGCCCAGGTATTCGGCCTGGAAAACGCCATGTCCATGGAAATTCTTGAGTTCCCCGGAGGAATAAATGGGCTGGCGATGAGCCTGGAAGAGGATAGCATTGGAGCGATACTTTTCGGGGACGTTGAGGAGGTAGAAGAGGGCGATAAAGTCAGGCGCACCGGAAGGGTTCTCGAGACCAAAGTAGGGCCCGAGCTACAGGGTCGAGTTGTGGACCCGCTGGGTGAGCCCCGTGACGGCAAAGGTGAGGTCAATACGGATAAAACCAGAAACATCGAGATAAAGGCCCCGGGAGTCGTCGAGCGTCAGCCGGTGGAAGTTCCTCTGCAGACGGGTTACAAGTCCATTGATGCCCTGACACCGATTGGAAGAGGGCAACGTGAGTTGATTATCGGTGATCGGAGGACCGGAAAGTCCGCGATTGCCATCGATACCATACTCAATCAAAAGGAGACGGACGTTCATTGCTTCTACGTGGCCGTAGGACAGAAGACATCCACTATAGCCAAAACCGTAGATACCTTGAGGAAAAACGGTGCGATGGATTACACGACGGTTATCACGGCCAACGCGGAGGACCCGACACCGATGCAGTACATAGCGCCTTACGCCGGCACCGCCATGGCCGAACATTACATGTATAACGGTCAGGATGCCTTTATCGTCTACGACGATCTTTCCAAACACGCCGTGGCCTATAGAGAGATTTCCTTGCTTCTCCGCCGCCCACCCGGGAGAGAGGCTTATCCGGGAGACATTTTCTACACGCACTCGCGCCTGCTGGAACGAGCCGCCAAACTGAACGACGAGATGGGTGGAGGATCGCTGACTGCCTTCCCGATAGTCGAAACGAAGGCAGGTGACATCTCGGCTTACATCCCGACGAACGTCATATCTATAACCGACGGTCAGATCTACCTCGAGTCTGATCTGTTTAACGAGGGGTTCCGCCCGGCAATTAACGTCGGTGATTCGGTCTCCCGTGTCGGTGGTGCGGCCCAGAACGACGCCATGCAGGAGATTGCGGGGGAACTAAGGCTGGAGATGGCCCAGTACCGCGACCTGGAGGCGTTTGCGGAGTTTGCTTCCGAACTTGACGAGGAGTCACAGGCCCAGCTTGCCCGCGGTGAGAGGGTAATGGAGATGTTAAAGCAGGACCAGTACCAGCCGATGCCGGTTGAAAAACAAGCAGTATCGCTTTACGCAGCGGCCAACGGCTATATAGATGACCTGGAGGTCGATGAAGTGAAGGAGTACGAAGAGGCCATGCACAACCACCTCGAGACTTACTACGAGGACGTGCTTGTGGATCTCAAGGAAATTGCCGAGCTAACCGAGGATATCGAAGAGGAGCTCAAGCGGGCACTAGCCGAATTCGACGATACCTTCAAGGGAGGTGGCGATGCCTCAGGCTCGGGAGATTAAGAGCCGGATAGCGAACATAAAGGATATAAAACAGATCACCAAGGCAATGAACGCAATTGCCATGGCAAAAGTAACCAGACTTAAGAATAAGCTCGATGATGCCAGACCCTACCAGGAAGCCATTAATGAAAATTTGAGGCTTCTGGAGAAAAGCGTCGAGAGGGAGGAAGACGAGGAAGAACCGGTTAGCCCTCTGTTGACCGAAGGGGAGGGGGACGGAATTGGGCTGGTAGTTTTCAACTCGGACCGTGGCCTGGCCGGGAACTATACGATAGACATCAACCGGTCGGCCCGCGACTTCGTTCGCTCGCATGAACGTCAGGTTAGCATCTACGCTGGAGGGGAAAAGGGCCACAACTTCTTCAAAAACTGGGACGAGTTGAAAGGTAGCTGGGTTGATTTTTACCAGGAACCTGACTTCCATAAAGCCGAGGCAATTGGGAAAGAACTGCTCAACTCCTTCGAATCGGGAGAATTTGCTGAGCTCTGGGCGATTTACATGAAGTTCAATTCCGACCTCAACCAGGAACTTAAGGTGGAAAAAGTACTGCCGCTCTCAGCCGAAGAGGAAGAGGAGAAAGGTACCGCGACTCCGGTGGAAGAGCACGTCTTCGAACCGGAACGCGAGGAAATTCTGGCAAATTTTCTCGAGGAATGGTTTCTGGGAAAGGTTTTCTGGATTATGTTGAATACGAAGACGAGCGAGCACGCGATAAGGCGGAAGGCGATGAGGGATGCAACGGACAACGCAAACGAGCTCATCGACGACCTGACTTTGACTTACAATAAAGCAAGACAGCAACAGATAACGAGAGAAATAGCGGACATCATCGGTGGGGCCGAAGCCCTCCGAGAAGAGGCTTAGTTTTAATGAGGTGGAATAATGGTAGAAGAAGTAGAAAGTGAAGGACGGATAACGGAAATAAAAAGCGCCGTCGTGGATGCCAGGTTCAGCACGGAGGAAGGTGTCCCGTCGGTCAACAATGCCCTGAAAGTGGAAAGGGACGGCGAACAGGAAGACCTGGTGCTGGAAGTAGCCAAGCATCTGGGTGACGAAGAGGTCAGGGCGATCGCGATGGATTCGACAGACGGTCTTCAGCGGGGCCAGCCGATCTACGATACGGGCGGACCGATTAGTGTGCCCGTAGGTGAGGAAACATTGGGAAGGATGTTCGACCTCACCGGTCGGCCGATAGACGAAATGGACCCTCCGGATGCGGAGAAGACTTACCCGATTCATCGACCAGCTCCGGAAATGACGGACCAATCGACCAAGGACGAGGTTTTTGAGACGGGCATCAAGGTCATCGACCTCCTCGCTCCTTTTCCCAAGGGTGGCAAGGTAGGCCTATTTGGTGGAGCCGGAGTTGGGAAGACAGTTCTGATAATGGAGCTCATCCGTTCGATCGGTTACGAACACGAAGGGTATTCCGTCTTCTCCGGTGTAGGTGAAAGAACGAGGGAAGGTAACGATCTCTGGCTTGAGATGAAGGAAGCGGGAGTTCTGGAGAATACCGCCCTGGTGTACGGTCAGATGAACGAGCCCCCCGGTGCCCGGTTCCGAGTCGGTCTGTCGGGAGTCACTCTGGCCGAATACTTTCGAGACGAACAGGCCCGGGACGTTTTGCTGTTTATCGACAATATATTCCGCTTTGCACAGGCGGGTTCGGAAGTTTCGGCGTTGCTCGGTCGAATGCCTTCGGAAGTCGGTTATCAGCCGACGTTATCCACGGAGATGAGCGAGCTTCAGGAGAGAATTACTTCGACAAAGGGAGGTTCAATTACCTCCGTGCAGGCAGTTTACGTGCCGGCGGACGACCTGACCGACCCCGCACCGGCGACGGTCTTTTCTCACCTCGATGCCACGATTACGCTTTCGAGGGACATCGCTGAAAAAGGGCTCTATCCCGCAGTCGACCCGCTGGATTCTGATTCTTCCATGCTCGACCCTCACGTGATTCCTCAGAATCACTACGACGTAGCCCAAAGGGTGTTGCAGACGCTTCAAAGGTTCGAGGACCTTCAGGACATTATTGCAATAATGGGAATGGACGAACTCTCCGAAGAGGACCAGGTCACTGTCGAAAGAGCGAGGAAGATTCAAAGGTTCCTGAGCCAGCCTTTCTCCGTTGCGGAACAGTTCACCGGAAGGAAAGGGAAATACGTAGAACTCGATGATACGATCGAAGGTTTTAAGGCAATAGTCGATGGGGAACTCGACCACGTACCGGAACAGGACTTCTACATGGTCGGATCCATGGAAGAAGTAGTGGAAAACTACGAAAGCGATTAATAACTATCAAAACCCCGCCGGAAAAGGCGGGGTTTGCACCAAGGAGTTTCCCGAAGGGCAACCAGCCCGATAGGCAAGCCTTTTCAGGCCTGCCGGAAAGCTAGTTACAATTTATTCAAGTTACTACTATTGGTGGATCAAGTAACGGTACGCGCCGAGCGCGGCCTTGGCGCCTTCGCCGGCGGCAATTATGATCTGCTTTTCCGGTACGTTGGTTACGTCGCCCGCCGCGTAAAGACCCTCGACGGTGGTTTTGCTGTCACAATCGACGACTATTTCTCCGGCATCATTTGTTTCTACCAGGTCATCTATGAAGGAGGAATTCGGTATCAGGCCGATTTCCACAAATACGCCTTCGACTTCGACCTCTTTTTCCTCGCCGGATTCCTTGTCCTTTAACCTGAGCCCGGTAACCATATCGTCCCCGACGATCTCAAGTATCTCGTGTCCGTAATAGCTTTCCACCTCTACTTCATCCCGGTGGTCGGAGTTTTCCACGTGCTTTTGCAAAACCGGGTCCGCGATGGGTTCGGGTGCGATATCCACGTTGACTATTCTGTTCGCTATGGGTAGAAGGTCGATAATACCCTCGAATGCCGAATTCCCTCCACCGATTACTGCTACGTCCGCACCGGCAAAGAGCGGGCCATCACAGGTGGTGCAATAACTGAGTCCTTTGCCGGATAGTTCCTTTTCCCCTGGCACGCCCAGCTTGCGCCACTTGGCACCGGTGGCTATTATCAATGTTTTTGACCTGAGCTCACCTTCCTTATCCAGGTTCAGGTGAAAGTTCTCGTCCTTTTCAACGTCCAGAACTTCGTCCTCGTACTTTTCCGGTTCGTACTTGTCCACGTGCTCTCTAAATTTTTTGACGAGATTGAATGCCTCGACGTCCGGAATTCCGAGGTAATTGTCTATTTCGCTCGAGTAGAGTAGCTGACCGCCTTCTTCCTTGGCAATCATCGCCGTTTTCAGTTCCTTTCTCCTCGCGTAAAGAGCTGCGGAGTGGGCTGCAGGCCCACCACCAACTATTGCGACGTC
>CAZYCI010000023.1:14523-15963 GCA_964645955.1 uncultured Thermotogae bacterium | reverse complement strand
AGCGCCGGACTCCAAATCCGAAGGTTGGGGGTTCAACTCCTCCCGGGCCTGCCAGACGCACTATGAGGTGTTTTGAATTTGAATTGGTTAAATAAGGTTAGTTCTTTTTTACGAAACGTTAGGGCGGAAGTTAAGAAGGTGAGCTGGCCTTCCCAGTCCGAAGTGATAACGATGACCATTCTTATACTCGGAATGGTCATACTGTTGTCAGCTTATATCGGCGGTGTCGATCTGGTGTACAGGCAAATCATTCAGCAGATCTTATCCTTGTAACAGCCGCTTGAACTTTCTCATTCTGACACTAACCAGAATTAAACCTGTTAAACGAGGAGCAAGTGGTGAACTATGAAAAAATGGTACGCGATTCAAACTTACGCCGGTTCCGAACTCAAGGTAAAAAAGGAGATTGAAAGGAGGATAGAGGAAAGGGGTCTCGAGGAAAAGGTTAGGAGTTTCAAGGAAAACGGGCAGCGAGAGTATTGCGTGGTCCCGATAGAGGAAGTTATTACCTCCCGGAGCCGACGTGGGAAGTCGAACGAGTACCGGATTCCCTACGAATACGACCTCCTCGTGGATTCTAACGAGCGGCTTTCTCGAGGAGATCCAATAGCTAGAAAATCCCCTAAACATCTCGACTGGGATTGTTTGGTCTCCGACGTAGAAACGCTGCAGCGGGTCATAGTAGAAATGACGAACAGGACCGAGGAAACTTACCTAATTCCTACGGATAAACGAATCAGGCGGGACATCCGAAAAGGGGAAAAGATCAGGTCCGGGGTTCCGCTTACATCCGACAAGGAGGAGAAGTTCGTCGTAAACGTAAAAGGGAAGATAGCACTAAGGGATAAAGTTAAGCGAATTGAGTTCACGCTGAATGACGGTTCGGAAGAAAAAATGGTTATTCCGGAAAGGTACCTGGTTAGGTTAAAAGAAGGGGACGAGTTCGCAGAGGGGGACAGGATCGAGGAAGAGGACGTAATTGATTCCCGATCCTCCGGCATGGTTAAGGTCAAGGAGTACAAGGATAAGCGGGTAGTTACCGTACAGCCGGTGGAAAAGCGCAGGCTGTTTCCTGGTTACGTCTTTGTAAAGATGGATCTTCCTGAAGAAGAGATGATAGATCTGGTTGATGATATAAGGGGAGCCGTTAGATTCGTCGGGTCTCGCTACCACCCGATACCAATCAGAGGCAAAGAGATGAAGGTGGTCAAACGACTCGCCGGTTTAATAGAAGCACCCACTGCACCCAGTACTCCGAGGATCGAAGTCGACTTCGACGTCGGCGAAGTCGTAGAGATAATCGAAGGTCCCTTTGCCGACTTTACCGGCGAAATCACCGCCATAGACAAGGAAGCAGAAGAGGTAACGGTGAACGTCAAGATTTTCGGTCGAGAGACTCCGGTGGATATTGGTTTCGAAGGAATAGAGAAAATATAGGGA
>CAZYCI010000023.1:0-14423 GCA_964645955.1 uncultured Thermotogae bacterium | reverse complement strand
CGGTCGAGAGACTCCGGTGGATATTGGTTTCGAAGGAATAGAGAAAATATAGGGAGGAATTGAGCAATTATGGCTAAAAGAGTAGAGACAACCTTGAAGCTACAGATACCAGCCGGGCAGGCCGATCCGTCCCCACCGGTCGGACCTGCTCTTGGTGAGCACAAGGTCAATATAATGGATTTTTGCGATCAGTTTAACGCGGAGACCAGTGACAAGGAACCCGGCGTTCTGATCCCCGTGGATATTACGATATATACGGATAAGAGTTTCAGTTTCGAGGTCAAAGAACCTCCGGCATCCGAACTGATTAAGAAAGCCGCCGGGATCGAAGGGGGGTCGGGCCAGCCCAACATGGAGAAAGTCGGTAAAATTACCGAGGAACAGCTTGAGAGGGTGGCAAAAAAGAAACTACCGGATCTTAATACTTATAAGCTGGATTCCGCCAAGAACATCATTGAGGGAACAGCAAGAAGCATGGGGGTAGAGGTGGTCGAATCGTGAACAGGAGATACCAGGCGGTAGCAGAGAAAGTTGATCCGGAAAAACTTTACGGTCTGGACGAAAGTCTGGAGCTGGTTAAGGAATCGGCAACCGCGGATTTTGACGAAACCGTGGATCTAGCGATAAACCTGGGGGTAAACCCTTCACAGACCATGGTCCGGGGGAGCACGGTTCTGCCGAACGGTACGGGCAAGGAAGTTAAAGTTCTTGCTTTTGCCAAAGGTGAAGCCAGGCGGGAGGCCGAAGAGGCCGGAGCCGATTATCTCGGAGACGATGAAACCGTCGAGAGAATTGAGGACGGTTGGCTTGATTTCGACGAAGTCGTGTCGACTCCCGACATGATGAGCACGATCGGCCAGCTGGGAAGAATACTTGGCCCCAGAGGTATGATGCCCTCTCCGAAGTCAAATACGGTTTCGCAGGATATAGGCGAGGCCGTTTCAAGGTTGAAGAAAGGTCAGGTGGAATTTAGGACGGATAAGTTCGGTGTCGTTCACGTTCCAATCGGCAAATCTTCCTTCTCCGTACCGGAGTTAAGGGAGAATTTGATTGAACTGGCGACCTCCGTCTACGACCAGAGGCCGGAAGAAGGTGTCGAAGAAAGGTTCGTCCACAAGGTAACGCTATCACCGACCATGGGGCCCGGCGTCAAGGTTTCCGTCGACGAACTGCGGGATAGAGTTTACGAAAACAGACTTTAAGTTAATCACGAAGACGGAGAGAATTCGGACTGGTTTTCAGTAAGGAGTGAAAAATGGTCACGGAAGCGAAGAAAGAAGAAGTGGAAGAGCTTAAGGAAAAATTTGAAAAAGCAGAGGGTGTGGTGTTTTCCGATTACCGGGGAATTACCGCTAACGACCTGAACAAGCTTCGAGAGGACTTCACCAAAGAGGGTCTCGAATACAGGGTCGTTAAAAATACCCTGGCGGCCATAGCGGCGGAAGAAACGGGGATGGAAGATATATCAAAATACCTCGAAGGTCCGATTGCCATGGCTGTTGGATACGACGACCCGGTATTACCCTTCAAGATATCTTCCGATACGGAAGAAAAATACGACCATTTCACCGCACAGGGTGGAATGATCGAAGGAGACCTGGTTGAGCCGGAAGAAATAGAGTCAATATCTAAACTGTCTTCGAAAGAAGAGCTTATGGCTAACCTGGTTATGGGTTTAAAATCTCCGGTTCAAAAACTGGCTTACGTTCTGAAGGCCAAGGTAAATGACCTAGCGGTTGTGCTGGACCAGGTCAAGGAAGCAAAGGAAGAGTAGGACTTTTAAGGTATATATTCAATTCTTTACAAGTTACACAGGAGGTCTGTTATGGACACTGAAGAAATAGTTGAGTCGGTAGGCGACATGACGATTAAGGAGCTGACTGAGTTAGTTGAGGCAATCGAGGAAGAGTTCGACGTTTCCGCAGAAGCCGCTGCACCGGTAGCCGCTGCACCGCAGGGCCAGGGTGGAGACGGTGGGGGAGGAGCCGAGGAAGAAGAAAAGATAGACCTGGTTCTTACTAACCCCGGCCAAAAGAAGATCAAGGTAATCAAGGAACTGAAAGATATAACGGGTAAGGGCTTGAAGGAATGCAAATCACTAGTTGACGAACTACCCGCTACCATTCAGGAAGGGCTAGAAGAAGACGAAGCAAAGGACCTGCAGCAGCAGCTGGAGGAACTCGGAGCGGAAATCGAACTCAGGTAAGAGATCGAAACCCGATCATCTTGCCCTAGGAGGGATACAGTTTGAGGGAAAGACAGGACTATAGCCATTACGGCGAGGCAATCGAGCCTCCCTATTTATTGGAGGACCAAAAAAAGTCCTACGAGCGGTTTCTTAACGAGGGTCTTGAAGAGGTTTTTGAAGAGATATCTCCCGTAAAGGCCGGGAGCAGGACTGATTTTAAGCTTGAATTTACGTCGCCAACGCTTGGTGAACTACGCGGAAGCGTGGAGGATTGTGCCGACAAGGATCTGACCTACGATAGGCCCTTGAGGATTACCGCCCGGCTTTACGACGGGGATGACAATCAGGTACAGGAAAGCGAACTTTACGTAGCTGATATACCCGTCATGACCCCGAAAGGGACTTTCCTGATCAACGGGTCGGAAAACGTCCTGGTAAATGAACTGGCCCGTGCTCCTGGGGTATACATTACGGCGGAGAGGAACAACCAGTTCCGAGCACACATTCTACCCGATTACGGTGCCTGGCTCGAGCTAATACTTGACGATAACCGCAAGAGGCTACACGCCAATCTGGATAGAGAAGCGAAGGTGCCTATGACGGTATTCCTCAGGGTTCTTGGGATGGATCAGGAGGATATTTATTCGAACTTTAGTTTCGAAGTCGATCCCGTGACTGAGAGGAACCTGAGGCCTTACGTGGGGTATAAATTCGGGGATGACGTTTACCGTGACTCCGAAGTCATATTTGAAGCCGGCGAAACCCTGCGACAAGAGGACGTAGAAGTCGTACTGAACGAAGCCACGGAAGAATCAATCAGCTTACTTAACGAATACATAGGCAATACCCTGGATCGAGACGATTTCCGGACCAAGGAAGAAGCCGTGCGCTTTATCTACGGCAAGCTTCGACCGACCGGCAGGGTCTCCACTACGAAAATGGAGAATTACATCAAGGGGCTCTTTTTCGACGAAGAAAACTACCTTCTTTCCGAGGTCGGCCGGTTTAAAGCAAATAGCAAGCTTGGGCTGGATGAGGATACGTTAGCTCTGACCAAGGACGACATCTTTAAGTCACTGGAACTATTGCTTGAAGTCCCGGATAACCCGGAAATTCTGGACGAGAAGGATCACCTTGCGAATAAAGTGGTCAATTTACCCGGCAAGGCGGCACGGTCCGCTTTTGAAAGAGGTCTGAACAGAGTTGTCAGGACCACTGAAGACAAGCTTTCCAAGTTCAGCCTTGACGATGACGATACGCTGCGGGATCTGATGCCGACGCGTCCGATACAATCCTCCTTGAACCAGTTCTTCTATACCGGTAGGTTCTCCCAATTTTTGGAAGAGACCAACGCGCTGGCCGAGTTAACCCACAAGAGACGGTTAAATGCTCTTGGTGGGGGTTTGAGTCAAAGAAGAGCCAAGCTCGAAGTCCGAGACGTTCACCCATCGCATTATTCACGTATCTGTCCTATCGAGACCCCCGAGGGGCAAAACATTGGATTAATTACTTCCCTGGCAAATTACGCCAAGATCAACGAATACGGTTTCCTCGAGGCTCCGTATAGAAGAGTCGAGGACGGAAAGGTAACCGGCGAAATCGAGTACCTCATGGCCGGCGAGGAGGAGCAGTACAAGATAGCGCCTTCCACCACGGAGATAGACGAAGACGGTAACCTGGCTGAGGATAGAGTAGAAATCCGGACCGGTAAGGAGAACATACGGCTTGGTTCTCCGGAAGAGGTCGATTACGTAGGAGTTTCTCCGAAGGCAATTGTCGGGGCTTCCGCTTCCCTGATTCCATTCCTGGAACACGACGACGCCAACAGAGCTTTGATGGGTGCAAACATGCAGCGACAGGCAGTACCCATAGCCGACCCCGAAGCTCCTCTGGTCGGGACTGGAATGGAGCAAAAGGCGGCCCAGGATTCCGGCATGCTCGTAGTAGCTGAGGAATCAGGTGAGGTAAGTTACGTCGACGCCGAGGAAATAAAGATAGATACCGATTCCGGCGATACAAAGACCTATTCGCTCAAGACATTTACGCGGTCAAACCAGGATACCCTGGTCCACCAGAGGCCGCTCGTGGAAAAGGGAGAACACGTAGAAGCCGGTGACGTGCTTGCCGACGGTTCTTCCAGTGAAGAAGGGGAACTTGCTCTCGGCAGAAACCTCCGGGTCGCTTTCATGCCTTTCGAGGGGTTCAACTACGAGGACGCGATCGTGGTTTCAGAGCGGCTTGTGAAGGACGACCTGCTTGATTCCATCCATATAGAGGAATTCGAAGTAAAAGCCGAAGAAACCAAGCTCGGACCGGAAGAGATAACCGCGGATATACCGAACATAAGCAAAGAAGACCTGAAAAACCTTGACTCACGCGGAATTATCAGAGAGGGAACGGAAGTCGAGACGGGTGACGTCCTGGTTGGAAAGATTACGCCGAAAGGTGAGTCCGAGCCCAGTCCCGAGGAAAAGATATTCCGGTCCATATTTGGGGAACAGGCGAGGAACGTGAAGGACTCCTCACTGAAGTTACCGCCAACCGCGGGTAAAGGTAAGGTAATTCGGGTCAAGAAGTTCTCCCGGGAGAAAGGGCACGAACTGGATACCGGGGTTAACGAACTGGTAAAGGTATACGTTGCAACGAGAAAGAAGATATCTATCGGGGACAAGCTCGCCGGACGACACGGGAATAAGGGTGTCATTGCAAAAATTCTTCCGGAAGAGGACATGCCGTTTATGCCCGACGGTACCCCGATCGACGTGCTGCTGAACCCGCTGGGTGTACCTTCCCGAATGAACCTAGGACAGGTGTTTGAGACTCATCTCGGTTGGCTGTCTTCCCTCAAAGGAGAACATTCGAGTACGCCGGTGTTTGACGGAGCGGGAGAAGAGGAAATCCTGCAGAATTTACAGGAAGAACAGGAAGAACACGATCTCGACGAAGGAGCCAACGAGGACGGTAAAGTCGTTCTGCGGGACGGCAGAACCGGTGAACCGTTCGATAGACCGATTACCGTCGGTCACATGTACCTGCTGAAGCTTGAACATATAGCTGACGAAAAGCTTCATGCCAGGTCGACCGGACCTTATGCTCTGATAACCCAGCAACCTCTCGGTGGAAAGGCACAGTTCGGCGGTCAGAGGTTCGGGGAGATGGAAGTCTGGGCCCTCGAGGCCTACGGTGCAGCGAGCACCCTCCAGGAAATGTTGACCCTCAAGTCGGACGATATTCAGGGAAGGACGAAATTATACAAGGCCATTCTCAAGGATGAACCCATGCCGAAACCGGGAATACCGGAATCATTCAAGGTCCTGGTGAGAGAGCTGCGCAGTCTCGGATTGAGCCCGAAAGCAATCGACGCCGAGGGCAATGAACTCAACCTCTCATGACCCCCGGGAAACAACAAAGGAGATATCCGGGGGAATAGTAGTTTTCAGGGAGGAGCCGGATGGTAGCAGGTACTACCTGCTTCTCCGGCATGCCAACGGAGGTCACTGGAGTTTTCCGAAAGGGCACTTAGAAGAAGGGGAGTCGGCCAGGGAAGCCGCTGTCAGGGAACTGACCGAAGAAACAGGTTTACGGCCCGAGGAGTTCCTGGCCGACTTCAGAGAACGGATCCATTACAGTTATCGCAGGGAAGGGGAAAGAGTAGAAAAGGCCGTCGTATATTTTCTTGCTTCCGTAGACGGGTTGACCGACCCTGTTTCACTCTCCGACGAACACCTTGATTACGAATGGGTTCCATTTGAAAAAGCTCTCGGTAAGCTGACCTACGATAACGACGGAGAAGTATTGAAGAAAGCCGAAGAGGAATTGGGCACTCATGGTTACTAAACTCCCGAAGGGGATTTCCCTCGTACCTAACGGTGTATTCGGTCACGATAGTTACGGCTCCGCTTATTTGCTCGGCGAGGAAGAACTCGCCTTAGTTGACCCGGGAACTTCAAAGTCGCTGCCCAATTTGCTGGACTGGTTCGAAAACAGCCGGGGTTCTCTTTCCGAACTGGACTCGATTCTTTTGACCCACGTCCATCTGGACCATTGTGGCGGAACGGGTGACCTCGTCGAAAAGGTGCCCGACGTAACCGTTTACCTGCACGAGAACGGAGCCCGCCACCTCAAAGACCCCTCCGAATTACTGGCCAGCGTGAAACGCGCAACGGGAGAGAGGTTTGAACAGTACGGTAGCCTGAAGCCGGTGCCCGAAGCCAATATTTGCCCGATAGGTGACGAGCGTGAGTTGAAGATCGGCGGAAGGCAAATCCACGCTCTGCCGACACCCGGCCACGCGCCTCATCATATTTCCTACTATGACGAAGTTACAGGAGGATTATTTACCGGTGATTCTGCCGGTTTATACCTGGATGGTAAGTTGATACCTGCAACACCACCACCGACCTTCAACCTGGAGAGCTCCCTGGAAAGTCTGGATAGGATGAAGCGGCTCGAACCATCGACTCTGTTGTTCTCTCACTTCGGGGCCGGGAAAGCCGCGACCAGTCTGCTTGATGAATACGCTTCAGTTTTGAGGAACTGGGTTGCCCGGGTTGAAAATCTCTACGGTGATGGCTTCACTCGGGAAGAGATAACAAAGCGAGTGGGGGAGGACTGGGATGACTGGTTCGTGGATGGTTTTTCTCGAGGAGAACTTGAAATGAACGTAAAGGGGGTCATGAAGTACCTCGACTGGCGTAAGGATGAGCTTGGATAGCTACGCCAGGATAGCCGTCTTTCGCCCGATCCCGAAGAGATTTGAGTATAGTGTTCCCGGGGATATGAAGGGTGATTTAAAGGTCGGTTCTATTTGTTCGGTACCCTTTCGCGGAGAGAGGGTCCGCGGCGTAGTTTTAGAACTTTCCGCTGCACCGTCATTTCCCGGCGAGAAAAAGCCTGTCAATGAGATAATCTCGAATCAACCGCTGAACCGCTCGCTTATGGAACTTGCCCGATGGATTACTCACCGAACTTTTACCCCGATAGGTCAGGTTTTCCACAGGATGCTTCCCGCGGACCTTAAGGTAAGGCCGAGAGAAAAGAAAGTTATTGAGTTATCTGGCAGTTTCGAAGAAATTCAGGAGTTTATCGAGGAGAAAGGAAGTCGGGCACCAAAGCAGGCAGAGATCCTGGAGTGTTTGCTGACCTCCGATGACGTGGTTGAAAAAAAAGATCTGCTGGAAAGGGCCGGTTCTTCCCGCTCCCCTCTCAAAAGTTTGAGGGAGCGCGGCCTGGTCAAAGAGGTATCTTTGCCCGAGATAAGGTCGGATAACCAGGGGGTTCCGCTTGAGTTTGATTTGGTTGAGCCTTCATCCGTTGTCCGGGAAGATCTAAAAGACCTATCGAATACGTTTGAGCGGTTCGCCTTCCATTCTTCCGGTCAGGAGCTTCTTGCCTCGTATTCCAGAACAGTTGAGCTGATCAGTGAGCGGGGTACGGTTCTCTTCCTCACCTCGGACGTGGGGAGAGCCGGGTGGTTCTCAGAGCTCTTCAGGAACGAAATGGGTTTGAGGGCGCTGACCTACCACAGTAATCTAACCCGAGGAGAACAATCCTACCGCTGGAATACCGCTATCACCGGTAGCGTGGACGTATTCGTCGGCGTGCTTAACGCAATTTATCTCCCCGTTCCCGATCTGGGCGGAATAGTTATTGACGACGAAGGTGATAGAAACTTCGAGCTCAAGGAACAGGACCCAAAGGGTAACCTCGTTGAGATCGCTTTGAAACGAGGCGAAATTGAGGACCGGCCCGTCTTTTACTCCGGGGTGGCACCGTCGATCCGTTCTTATTTCGAAACGAAATCCGGTTCTTTGACCACACTGGGCCGGGACGAGGGTAGTTCAATCACTTTCCCCCCAAAAGACGTAGAAATCCGTGTTCAGAGTTCCGGTTCGGCGAGCAGTTCCGTTTCCGAAGAATTTAAACGAGAGCTCCGGGAGAATTACGATAGGGATCAACCCGCCATGGTCATTGGTGAGAGGGCCGGACCATCCAATGCTGCTATTTGTGATGAATGCGGTTCCGTCCTTCGCTGCCCGGACTGTCGAATTCCTCTGGCGTACAGCAGTGCCGGGCGGTACGGTATCTGTCCCTACTGTGGTTTTAAGAAGGAAATGCTGGTCTGTGATAACTGCGGAAGCGAAGCGGTCAGGTTTATTGGCGGGGGGCTTGAAGCGATAGAAAAAGAACTTGAGGCCTTGCTGCCGGGCGGGGATATTCGGGTATTTAACTCGCAGGGGGGATCCGGACAGGACCTTTCGGAACTACTCCGGGATTTGCTGGAAGGTAGCCTGGATGTCCTGCTTGGGACCAGGAGCCTTCTTACGCCTTTCCTTGCCGGCAAGGTGCCGCTATTGGGGTTACTCGATCTGGATATCCTTCTCAACCGACCAACTTACCGGTCTACGGAATTTTTATTTAGAAGAATACTCAAGGGGGTTGATACCGTCGGTTCGGGCGGAAAAGTTTTTCTCCAGGGTTTGCGATCCGAACAGCTTCCCCTCGGTGCTGTAGCTTCCGGCAAGTGGAATGAGCTGTACGAACACGAGCTCAAGTCCCGCCGACGGATGAACTATCCACCGCACGGAGAACTGGTTGAAATTAACTTTCAGGGCAGGGAGGTCGAATCCCTCCGGCAAGCTGCCGAGAGTTTGAAGGAGAAGTTAGGCGAGGCTGGAGTGAAAAGGGGAGTGCTCGGACCGATGGAGGAGGGCCCACGTGGCGATAGTAAATCTGGTCCGCGGTCAAAGTTGATGGTGAAAACTGACGATCTGGACGGTTTTCTCGATAAACTCCACTCGGCCGTGAATGAAGAGAACAGAGAGATGATACGAGTAAACCCCTATTCCTGATTCTCTAATTTGCACCCGAGTCATTCGGTGGATTAGGATTTAGCAATGTCGGAATCGACTTAGGAAATAATAGTGCCCTGCGTCACCCGGAAGTAGCTGGATCACGATCACGAGCGACCTTTTATTTCAGAGTCGGAATTGTCCGACGTGGTTCGAATTAGGTCTTCAGGATACTAAGTTTTTAATACGTCAAAGTGAGGTCCCGTTGATGAAGAATTATCGGTTCGTTTTTCTTTTCCTGGTTTTCTCCGTACTTTTACTTTCGCTTTTCGGATTCATGGGTGAAGAGGCCCTGGCTCTAAAGGTTCAGACCGGTTCATTTATGATCGACCTCCAGGGCGAGAAGACTTGGTCAGTTAAAGCGGGAATTGGTGAGGGAAGTAGCCTATCCAGCGTTGGCTACCCCAAGGATTCGTATTCGTTGAATCAGACGCTAAAGGTCGATCTAAGCGGTGAAATCGGTGAAATCTTTTCCATTTCCGCAAATCTGGACGATACAAAGCCGGGCTACCTGCAGAAGTTAGAGTTGAAAATGGATACCGATAACTGGGATGGGGTGGCTGGGGATATCGTGACTGGCAAAGGGGAAAACTTCTCCGTTTACAACAAAAAAATACTGGGTTTGAGGCTCGATGGAGCTTTTGGTGGCGCCGGAGTCGAGCTTGTCGGGGGCAGGCTCCAGGGTATATCCAAAACCAAAGTGTTTTACGGCGATACTGCGGAATCCGAGGTGGAGTTTTCCCTCTACAAAACGGGAGCCGGTCTGGAAGAGGCCAGTTACGAGAAAAACCTCCGGGGGCTGCAGTACTACGAGCTGGATATTGATTACGTTGAGGGTTTTACCGATCCCGAAATAGAATTCCTTCCCGGGGAAGGGCTGGACGATCTTTTGCGAGAATACCTTCCGGAGGAGTGGTCCTCCGAATACGTCGATGGGTTGATCGGAGCAATTGAAGACAAGCCCAAAGAGGAGCTGTCCTCCGGTCAGTTTGACGTATTATCGCTCAGTAAGGATTACCTTCTCCTGCTTCAGGATAAAACCAGCCTGGTTCGGGGTCGGATCAGGGACTACGTATCCGCTTACAATGAAGAGTTACCGGAGGACCAGAGAAAGGACTACCCCTTCAACCCCGGTACGGAGTACGAAAGGGAGTTTTTGGACGAGCTGGAAGCTTACGTTCGTTTGGCGCTTGGAAGTAAGGAAAAGCTGAAGCTAAATAGTTATTCGAGAAATCGGTTTTATTCCCTCGGACGGACCGGAGTCAAACGAGAAGGGTTTCAGCTAAAAGTGAAATTGAACGGGAAATGGGAGTCTGTTGAGGATTTAAATGATTACAGTTACGAGCTATTTCCGGACAGGGGGATTCTCGACCTCGACTTTCCGAAGCAGTTTTTCTCCGACCTCGCGAACAACCGTATAAGGGCGAGTTTCAAGTACGAAGTATCCGGTAAGACCTACATGCTCGGTTTCTCGGTTGCGCCTGAGAGCGAAAAAGTCTACCTCAATGGGGAACTATTGCAGCGCAACACGGATTATTCGATAGATTACGAGACCGGGGCCCTGATAATATTCACGGAGATCGGCCCGGACGACAAGATCAAGGTGGATTTCGAGCGGGCCCGTGGTGGGCTCGGTGGTTTTACCCAGTTCGGTCGGTACCTATACGGTTTCAGAACGAGTATGGAGTCGGGTTACGGGTTAAAAGTGGATATCGGCCTATTCCAGGCCCGGGACAGCGCACCCGCCGAGCTACCGGCCGAGGTCCCCACGATGCCCAACGTCCACACCGTGGCGGGGTTAAATGCCAGCTACAGCGAGAACGGCTGGGAAGCCGGGTTGAAGTTCGGTGGAAACGTCAACCGCTTCCCGTTTGACGACAACAGCAGGGTCAACCTTCCCAATAAAATTAACGAAATAGTCCGACTCGAGAGCTACGATATGACCCTTTTCCTGGGCCAGAACGGTTTTACGGTTGCCCGACCCGGGACAAATGGGACCGATGGGCTTGAGTGGGAGAGCTACGGACCCGCGGACGGCCTGGCAGGAAAGACCGTCAACGACGGGATGGTGGTGGACGACAAGCTCTACCTGGCGACCGAGAGTGGATTGACAACCGTCGCTTTGGGAGGTCCAGCTCCGTTTGGCAAGTCCTTGAACTGGACGAATTACTACGAGTCGGACGGGTTGCCCGAGAAGGAGTTAAGGGCTCTGGCCGGCGACGGGAATACTTTATGGATTGGGACCAGTTCGGGTGTCATTGGCGTAAACCTGGACTCTCTGGAGGAACCCGACCCATGGAAAAAAATAGATACGAAGGATCTATCCGTAACTTCCATGAGTTATTTGAACGATAAGCTGGCCGTTGGCACCGGAAGTGGGCTTTATTTCTACGATCTTTCCGCCGACGAGTTGAACCGAGTCGAGGAACTGCATGACCTCCGCGTAAACGACCTAGCGGTCAGGGCAGATAGGTTTCTAGCCGGAACAGAAACCGGGATTTACGCGGTGGATACGGCCGGAGGGACTTCGGAGCTTGTAGCTGATAAGTCGATCAACGGGTTATCCGTTAAAGGCGGGAAAGTCTGGTTCGGTACGGACGAAGGCTTTTCCCGGTTGGAGGCGGATTCGGTCTATGGACGTGAGAAGGTGACGGCGATCCTTGCGGGTGAAAAAAAGGTCTGGGCCGGAAGCCGGGGCGACGTAGCGGGTGAAGAAAAGGACCTGGTAATTTACGAGCTCGGAGACCGGTTGCAACGTTTTTCCACCGATACCACGGGCATCGAAGCCGAGGACGAGGACCGGTATCGTAACATAGACCCCGACCGACATACGGACAAGGGTATTTTCGTTTCCGGTAACCTTGGGAAGACTTTTGGTTTCCTCTCGCGGGACGTGACTGTTTCGACCGACTTTGAATACTACCAGCCAACGTATACTCCAATTGGAAGGACGGAAAGAAGGGACAAGCTATCCGCCGGGGCGAGTTTAGAAACCGGTTTGTTCGAAAACCTGAGTCTCGGGATCGGGAGCGACTATTCCGTCTCTTCTTTCTCAACGGGTTCCGGTGATTGGACGATATCGAATAACCTCTCCCTTTACTGGGAGACACTCGTCAACGCGAGCCTGGATTTCACCTGGAATACTGATTCGGATGGGGGAACGGAGCTAAAATCAAACCTCGCGCTGGATAGGTCCTTCTGGAAGGATAACCTAATCGCGGCGATCGACCTGGCTGCAAAGAGGGAAATAAGCGGTGCCGGGGAAGTGACGGACTCGCTCTCTTTGGCTTCCCAGCTCACTCTTTCCCCGTGGAACCTGGGAGAGCTAAGCCTGAATTACGCCTTTCCGGTTACACTGGGATCCCTCGTGAAGACGGAGAACGAGAGGCTTACCTGGAACTTCGACCTGTCTCGCTCCCTCAAGCTGGATACGGGCTACGGCTTCGAAGTTGGTCTGAGCGGCGACGGGAAGCTGGATTCTCCCATAAGTTCCGGAATAGAGAGCGTGGAGAGTTTAGTTGACCTCAACTTGGAACCGGATGAGCTTAAGCTGGCGGGGGTTGAGTTTTCTCCCGGCCTTAACTTTTCCTGGAAAAGCAACGAGTCGGAGAATCAGCTTTCCGGTGAATTGAGTCTGGGTACCGGGTTCCGGGACTTCTCCTCCACGGTCAGCGTCGGACGGAACGCCAGATTGCCGGCCCGCAGCGAACTGGTCGAATACAGTGATAACCTTCAGGGTAAGCTCAGTTACGATTTCGGACCAATAAAGCCTGATCTCGATTTCAGTCTGAGCCGTGACCTGCTTACCCATCCCGATTTCGGCAGGAAGTCGACCTATAGCGGTAGCCTGAGCCTTGGCGCAAGCTGGAAAATTACTCCGAAGCTCTCCAGCCGGCTGGGTGCCGGGCTAAGTTATGAATCGGAAAAGGGGTTGTCCTATACTCTGGATGAGTCGCTGGACTGGAAGATCAATTCGAAGCTAGCTCCGAAGGTCAAAATTGGATTGGATTATTCTCCGGGTAACGGGAAACTGGACTTCAATACCGAGACGGAGTTCTCCTACCCGTTCCGAAATCGCTGGGGTGTGTCCTTTGTATCCGGAATTAACCTGGGATTGGACGAGTCCGGGAAAGCTTACAGCAGCTACTACGGTTCCGCCGGACTGAAAGTGGAGTTTTAACGATGATTTACAGGAGGCATAAGGATGGAGGATTTCCAACTTTACGTCGTGATCATGGCGGGTGGCAGGGGGCGCAGGCTCTGGCCCCTCAGTACTCCCGAAAGGCCGAAGCAATTTATCGAGCTGAACGGTAAATCCCTGCTGGAAAGAACTTACGATAGGATAAGCCCGATGGTGGGGGACGATAAGGTAATGGTAGTCACGGGAAGCGACAAAGGAGAGCTCGTGCGTGAGGATATACCGAGCCTCCCCGAGGAAAACGTGATCGAGGAGCCGGTGGGCAAAAATACGGCCCCCTGTATTGGCCTGGCGGCAGCCCTCTCCGAGAGCTTGCTCGGCCTGAAAGAGGATAGATCGGTAATGGCGGTACTTCCCGCCGATCACCTCGTGGAAAGGGAGGGAAGGTTCAGGGAGGTACTGGCAAACGCTGCCAGGGTAGCTTATGAAAAGAACAGGTTGATAACGCTCGGTATCGACCCGACCCGGCCGGCGACGGGTTACGGTTATATAGAAGCGGGAGACGAACTCCCGGGAGAAGAGGAGGCAAAGGACGTCGTCAGCTTCACGGAAAAACCCGACCAGGAGACTGCGGAAGAGTTCCTCGCGGCCGGCAACTACTACTGGAACAGCGGAACGTTTATCTGGCGTACCGACACGTTGCTCGACGGGATGAATGAACACATGCCGGCTCTTTACGACGGCCTCGAGAGGATAAGAGCTGTTGCAGGTACCTCGGACGAGGCCGAGACCATCAGGGAGGAGTACGAACGGTTTTCGGGTAATTCTATAGACTACGGGTTGATGGAAGAAGCTGATAACAGAGGAGTTTTGCCGGCTTCAGTAGGCTGGTCCGATCTTGGTGACTGGACGAGTTTCCGAAAACTGCTGGAAAGCGACGAAGACGGTAATAGCTGTTACGGGGAAGTTACCTGTCGGGATTCGGAAAATAACTTGATCTACAGCGACAGGGATAAACCCGTCGTTGGCCTCGGACTGGAGGACGTGGTCGTGGTTGAGACCCCGGAAGCGTTACTGGTAATGGATAAAAGCAAAGCTCAGGATGTAAAGACCGTTGCTCGAAAGTTCGAGGAGAAGTAAGTGTCCCCCTTAATTGAAGAAAAAATTTGAGGTAGAATTCGCGAGTGCAATCCAACCGTGATTTAAACGAGGTGATAGTATGATTCTTGACGAACCCGAGGAGATA
>CAZYCI010000022.1:0-16145 GCA_964645955.1 uncultured Thermotogae bacterium | reverse complement strand
CTTTCATGATTATCGCTGCAATTTTAGCGATACTTGAATATTGATTCAAGTATTTGAAAGCGGCAAACGATTAATTCTTTCCCGAATTGATTGATTCTCTCTCCCAGGGACGACAACTGAAACGGATACAAAAGAAGGTTATTATTACTTTCTGGGAACTAAATCATCTCAGCTAATGGATGATGATTGAAAAGTTGCTCCAGATTGCTCTTCTACAACTTTTAACTAGCAATAATCCCGGATGATACGGTCCCTTGAAATTTAGATCTTTTTATACTAGATATTTTATTGATCGTATTTATTCTAAAGAATACTTTCCATTTAACATTTAAGAACTCGCTCGGAGCCGGAACCCCGTTAATCCTGGAGAGGTGTCATAGATGCTTTATCAGGATTTTCCGTATCCGCTCAGAATCGGCTTTCCGGGTCGCTTTCCCAGGCCAGGACAGCTCTCTGGTTTTCGGTAGAACCTTTGAAGTATTTTTCGGAGTAATCTGACTGAGCCTAAACAAATCTAATTACGCAGGTGGTCCGAATAATACTTGAGCAGGGATTATTGTTAGACTGGGTGAAGCATCGCCGCGTTTTGGGTTATAGTTTGAGGTTTAGCGGAAGGCTTTTGGTTTCTGTAAAGTTCAGAAGAAGGTAAAAGTTTGATCTAAGGTCGTAACCGATACCTGAAAGAAGTCCTATGAAAGAACTTAAACGCTGGCTCGAGTTCAGATGGACCTGGATCCTCGTTGCGGCTCTGGTAATTCTCTTCGTGCTGTCTTTATCGACTCCCGAGGGTCTTTCCGACGAAGGTCACCGGGCTCTGGCGTTGCTGGCGGGTATAGTGGTCCTATTCGTTGCCGAACCGATATCGCTTCCCGGTATCATACTGTTTATCGCGATCTATCAGATCCTTCTGGGGCTGGGAACTCCGAACCAGGTGGCTCGGTCCTTCATGCACGACGCGGTATTCTTCATCATGGGAGCGCTGATGATGGGGGTGGCTCTGACCAAACAGGCCCTGGGCAAGAGGTTGATGCTAGTTCTGATCGACAGGGTCGGCAGCAGTACCAGGAGAATTAGCCTGGCGATCATCACTACTTCGACTTTGCTTGCCGGATTTATTGCCGACCACGTCGTGGCAGCGGTATTTACGCCGATGGTTTTATCCCTGGTTCGTACCACCCGCGAGGAGCTGGAGGCCCCGACGAAGAACTTGAGTAAATTGCTACTTTTCTCGGTCGCCTACGGTGCCAGTATTGGAGGTCTCTACGCACCCAGCGGCGGCGGCCGGAATATAATCATGTTGGGGCTGCTTGAACAGATCCACGGAGTCCATATAGGTTTCGGGCAATGGGTCGTTCGGGCTTTCCCGATTAGTTTGCTGTTAATTCCCGTTACTGGACTGGTGTTAAACGTGGTGTTTACACCGGAGACCCCAGATCTCGAGCGTGCCGTAGCCGGACTGAGAGAGGAGCTCGAGGAAAGGGAGTTGACCGGTGAGGCGGCTGCCACCCTGATAATCTTTGCCGTCGTCGTCATCCTCTGGGTAACCGTGGGAACTTCCATCGGTCTTGGAGTAATCGCGTTAATCGGGGCCGTTGCTTACCTCGTCTTCGGAGTTGCCGAATGGGACGACTACCAGCAGGAGGTAAACTGGGGAGTTATTCTTATTTATATGGGGGCGCTTTCCCTCGGTAGCCTGTTGAACCGGACCGGGGCTGCTGCCTGGATTGCCAGAACTGTTCTGACTTTCGTCCGGGACGGCCTGGGCTTGAGCGGCTTTTTGCCGATTGCCGGAGCGAGCTCCCTGTTGACCGTAAGCATGACCAACCTGATGAGTGCCTCCGGAGCGGCCAGCGTTATCGGTCCGATAACGCTGGAGATGAGTGAGATGGCTTCGATCAATCCCGTTGTGATGGCTATGTTGACGGCAATATCTTCCGCATTTGGCTTTTTGCTGCTGCTTGCGACTCCGCCGAATGCCATAATTTATTCCAGCGGCCGAGTTGGCCCGAAGGATTTTTTGGTGTCGGGATCGTTGCTAACTGTCGCTAGTCTGGGAGTTTTGTTTCTCGTGGTATTTATCTGGTGGAACCTGCTGGGTGTGATATAGAGCACCTTTTTCATCATTTCTGGACGGATTTGTCGTAAATGGATGAGGTAGAACCCGACCGGGGGAATTGGTATTGATCCCCCGGTCGGATGTTTTATTTAAGTGGATCAGCTTATGAATTTGTTACCCTCTACCTGAATATTTCCGTAGAAGTTGAAGTGAACGAATGGTTGCTCCTTCCCGTTCGGCAGTTCAATCCCTGTTGGCAATGGGGCGTCCTCCGGGTGTCCGTGGCTAACTTTGGTCGGAGGCATGATGAAGTGGATCTCCAGCTTATCCCTGTCCGCAATCCCAAAGCCCAGCTCGTTATCCTCGTTTCTCATCTTCGGGGTAAGCATTACGTGAATCAGTCTCTTTTCGTCTACCTTTTCCCCGTTTCGGTAAAAGTCGCCGAAGCCCCAGAGGGTGACGTAGCTGAACGTGGCCGGCATTAACGGCTCACCGATTCCCGTTGACCCGTGCATCCATATGTTCGTCCCCGCTCCACCGAAGAACTGGTGGTGTGGTCCGACAGGTATCAATTGCTCCAGTTCCACCCTGTAGGTATTTTCTCCTTTGGGACCGTCGAATCTGGCCTCCAGAGTGGCCTCATCCTCCGAATTCTTGCTATCAATAGCAGTCTTATCCCAGATAGTGAAAGATAATTCTCCTTCCGCAGAAGCAACTTTATCGGAAAACGGTCCCGGTTGTTTTGTCGTCGTAAACTTGTTCCCGTCCTCGTTGACCGCTCGCTGATCGAGCGGAAGGTCTGCCAGCATCTTGGGGTCGTCCGGAGTTCCGAACACTTCTGGATTGAGTTTTCTCCGACCCGGATACATCCATAAACCTTCTCCGTTTGCAGTCACGGTGACTTTATTTTCACTTTTTTCGCCCATTTCGGCCAGACCCACCGACCCTATACCAAGGACCAGTACGAAGGCAAAAACAGTTGCAGTCAGTGTCGTCAAAACTTTCTTTGTGTTCATGATTACCTCCTGGTAATCCGTTAATTCGGTTCGAAATAGATTCAACTTACTGTGATAAAAATATAACGAACCGGTAAACGGATTTATGTAATCCAGCTTACGTTTTGCAAATAAACCTTTAAGGAATTGTTTAAATGAGTGACGAATGTGAGAAGGTGAAAGGCGTCTCTGGGGTTAGTTAGCGGAAGCTCTGACCCTGAGTCCTTCTTCGTCCTTGATTACTATTTCCCCTCTTCCTTTTTCAATTAAACCCTCTGATTCGAACTTGTTCAGGTTCGCAGTTATCGTTTCCCTGGTCGACCCGACCAATTTGGCTATTTCCTCGTGGGTAAAACCGGGCTCGATTCTTGTTCCGGAATTCGAGTCCTCGCCGAACTGAACTGCCAGCTTTTTGAGCAAGCCGGCAAGCCTGGTAGGAACGTCTTTGAATAAGAGGTCAGCCAGACTGTTCTGAATTTCTCTCCTCTGCTGGCCGATTTTCTTGGCCACCTTAAGGGAAAGTTCCGGAGTCTGGTCCGCGAAATGTAGGAAATCCCTTTTGGAGACAGAACATAGTATGCTCTCTTCAAGCGCCTCGGCTTTCAAACTACGATCCTCTTCCCCTACCACCGACATTTCACCAAAGGGTTCACCCTCTTCCAGAATCGATACCGTAAATTCCTTCCCCTCCGGTCCCGGGTAAGAAAGTTTGACTTTACCTTCTTTTAAAAAGTATACGGACTCGCTTGGCTCCCCGGGCAGGTATATCAGTTCACCCTTGCGAAAACTGCGGTCCTTGATCCACTGGCTCAGTTTCTCCAGCTGGTCCTCCTTGAGCTGGGCTAGCAGGTCGAACTGTTTTAGCTGCCAGAGTATATTACAGGTATTTTTCATCGTAATCAGCAAAAGAATTATAAATCCTCTTGTTCTTCCTGTAAAATACCTACCCAATTGTTTCTGGAAAAGTTTGATTTTAAACTTGGTCTTCTATGGCTGGATTTGGTTTGAGTCGGAGGACGTTTACAGTAAGTCCTTGTCCTGTCCGTACTTTCGGGGTGGGTTCGCTCTGTATAGGGGTTTGGATGCCTGTAAAAGTCATGTAAGGTTTTTGGGAAAGGGTTCTTCAAATTATCGATAACTGGTGATGTCTCGTGAAGGTCGTAGAAAAGGACTTGGTAGAACCAACCATTTCTGATTCCGGTGAGGCAATTTACGAGCTAATCGGAAGTGATGACCGAGAGGAGGATACAAGCCACAGTCTGGCCTTCGTCGAACTGGACGAGGGCGAATCGACGGAGCCTCATTTTCACGAGGAGTCCGAGGAAACCTACTTCGTACTTCAGGGGAGGGCAAAGCTCTTGGTGAACGGGGAGGAAGTGCATTTGTCACAGGGGCAGGCCTGTCTTGTTGAACCCGGCGAGGTACATGCGATAGCTAGTCCGGGAGGAGAACTCCACTTTCTCGCAATCAGTGTACCGCCCTGGACCCCCGATGATTCTTATTCCCCCTAGTTGCTGTGGTTTGCCCGTTTTTCTTGTTAAAATCCTTAAGGAAAATAACCAAAGGTTTGGCGGATAATGTGAGGAGGTTCAAATGAAAAGAGACAAAGAGCTGGATAAGTTCGACCTCAAACAACTGATCGGCTATTCCGTGGACTCGGAAGAGCAGTCCAAACGGTTTTACGGTGAGTTCGTCGAATCCGGTAAGGGCCAACTCGTACCGGAAAGGTTTCGTAGCCTGATGAACGACGAGGAACTGCACAAAGAGACGCTGCTCGGTTTACACGAAGAGCTTTACGGCGACAGGGATTACGTGGTACCCGAGGGGGAAGACCTGCCGCCGCACGAGGATTTCGACGACCTGGAGAACGTGGAAAACCTCCTGGATGCACTTGGGAAAGCCATAGTTAATGAAAATAACGCGATCAGGATCTACAAATACATGGAGGAGGAGTACGGGGAGCATTCCGACCTGTTCGGTTACCTGGTCAGTATGGAGAAGGGGCATCTGGAATCCCTGAAGGAAGAAAAGAAACTATACGAGCGCGAAGCGGAGTCCTCGGAAGAAGGCGGCCTGCTGAAGGATTTCTGGGAGAGTTCCGGATTGAAAGGCTTTTAGGCTCCTGCGGGTGAATTTCTGTCTCGGTACTTGAGCTCTTTTTTCCTGGTATCAAGTGGACGGGTAGTTGACCGCGGGCTTTTAACTCTAAGGTCGGGTTGGTTCCCGGTCTTCCTTCACCTAAAGTTTTACCAAAATTCATCTTGCTGAATCGGAGGGGCGAGCTTTTGCGATGCGCGACTACGTCGAGCAACTGCGCCAGTTCAGACCTTCCGCTCGAACCTTTTTAATTGCTACAGCTTTTTTCGGGGTGGCTGGTGGAATACGTCGGGTTGCCCGAAACCTGTATTTCTTGTCTCTGGGTTTTAATGAGGGATTCGTCGGTCTGGTTGTCGGGGTTGGTACTTTTACCGGTTTGCTTGTGGCTTTACCCGGCGGCCACCTCGGGGATCGATTCGGTCCTCGGAGGACGATGATCGGTGCAACTGCGCTGGGGGCCGCGGGTGTCGCACTCCAGGGCCTGCCTTACAGGGTTCCGATCATTCTTGGTGCTTCTTTGAACCGGGTGGCATGGTCCGTTTTCTTCATCGTCGGTCCGGCTCTACTGACAGAGGAAAGCGGAACGGAAGAGAGGACTCACCTCTTCAGCGTCTTTAGCTCTTCCAGACGGCTCGCCCTGATACCTGGTGCCCTGCTTGGTGGTTATATGCCAGGTCTACTGGGTAACTTGCTTGGTATCGGTGGGGAGGGGCCGGTCTCTTACAGGCTGACGATTTTCCTCCAGGCTTTGCTACTGGCTGCCGCGTTAATCCCCCTGTTTTTGATCAAATCCTCTTCGGGCAAGGAAGTCAGTCAGACCTCGCGGACTTACGACCTGGAATTCCTCAAGCAACCGCTGGCGAGGAAAATTCTCATGCCCTCCCTGTTAATTGGGACGGGAGCCGGGATGATTTTCCCCTTTTTAAACGTGATTTTCGAGCACTACGGGGCGAGTACAGAACTGATTGGCTGGATATTTACGGTACAGTCCTTATTGACCGGAATCGTAGTATTATTTGCTCCAAATATTTCCAAAAAGTGGGGCAAGGCCAAAGGGGTTGCTCTCACCAGGATAGCCTCTATACCTTTCCTCCTGGTTGTAGGGTACGCCGGTCACGTTCCCGTTATGGCCGGTGCTTTGATGGTGAGAAGCAGTCTAATGCGTCTAGCCAGTCCGTTGCGGAACAATCTATTGATGAACATAGCCCGGCCCGGAGAGAGGTCAAAGATAAATGGAATTCGGCAGGTGGCTTCTCGAATTGGAAGGACTGCGGCCGGACCGGTTGCGGGGTGGATCCTTTCCAACGTATCCTACAGCCTTCCTTTTTTACTGACTTCCGTGCTGTACGCGGTTGGTAGCAGCCTGTTTTATTTTGGGCTTCACCCGCTGGAGCTGGAACAGGAAGAAGCGGAAAGTTGACCTTAAGGTTGGGTTTTTTGAATAACGAAGTGAGTCCGAAGGGCTTGCGATTCTTCTAAATAATCTTTATACTTTATCAGTTTGCAATATAGTAACTGAAGTCAGTATTTAGTAATGAGTAATATGGATAGCTTTAGTTTATAGGCTGCACCCGATGCTTCCAGGTTTGAAGATATAACGCTTCGCCTTGTTAGAGGTAATCAGGACAGTCAAACCAAGGCAGACAAGGAGGAGTTTTATTTATGTCCAAAGGTACAGTCAAGTGGTTCGACGACGACAAAGGATTTGGCTTCATCGAACGCGAAGACGGAGAAGACGCATTCGCACACTATTCCGAAATCGCCGGCGAGGGTTACAAGTCCTTAAGCGACGGTCAGGAAGTAACGTTTGACCTCGAAGAAGGCGAAAAGGGACCCAAAGCATTGAACGTAGAGGTCGCGTAATTAAAACATCTACGTGATTTCATCTATATAAAACAAAAACTTGCCGCAGGTAATTCGTTACCTGCGGCTTTTTTCATTTACGGAGGAGTTGGAACAATTTCTCGTAACCGTAACCGCCGGGAGCTTATCAACTCGATTACCCACGGCCTGGGTATACTTGCCAGCCTTGCCGGCCTAATAATGCTGCTGCTGCGGGCGGCCAGGGCCGAAAACGTCTGGATGTTCGTGGGGTTTTCGCTTTACGGTGCCAGCTCCATCATTCTCTTTATCTCATCGACCCTTTATCACGCACTGCAGGACGGCAAGGTTAAATCGTTCTTCCGGTACATAGACCACGGTTCGATATACCTCTTGATAGCCGGCACTTACACGCCCTTTGCTTTGATTAGCCTGTCCGGATCACTGGGTTGGTCATTGTTCGGTACGATCTGGGGCCTGGCGATATTTGGGATACTATTCGACATCGCCACCGCTGAACGTTTCCCAAAATTCGGCACGGCAACCTACGTACTTATGGGCTGGCTTTCGCTAATTGCCCTTCCCGGACTGTTAAACCAGCTGGGTGTAGTGGGATTGAGCCTGCTGATTTCCGGGGGTATCGTCTACACGCTGGGGATAGTCTTTTACACGTGGAAGAATTTGCCCTACAACCACGCAATCTGGCACCTGTTCGTCCTCGGCGGCGGCGCGTTTCACTACTTTACCGTTTATTTTTTCGTCGTCCCGGGCTAGAAAGAACAGGAATAAGAAGGCGAGATAACTGTCAGGACTCCTGCAGAATATTTACCTTCACGGAGTTTATTGGTTACGTATTAATGGAACTCTCCGGAAAACAAATTATTCAGGGATTCTGCCAGGGTCGGGTGGGCAAAAACGCCCTCTTTTAGCCTTTTGTAAGATAGGTTGCCCATCATGGCTATCTGAATTGCGGAGGCAATTTCGCCGCCCTCCTTTCCCAGAATGGCTGCCCCGAGTATTTCTTCGGTTTTCCCATCTAATACGACCTTCATTACTCCACGAGTTTCGTCAACTTCCAAAGCCCTGGCCACCCCGCTCATCGGCATGGTAGCGATTTTGATTTCGTAATCTTTCTCCCTGGCCTCTTTTTCCGTCAGTCCGACGCGGCCGAGCTGTGGATCGGTGAATAAAGTGTATGGAACCAAGCGATCCTCGGTACTTCTTGAACTATTTTCAAAAAGGTTGTCCCGGAGAATTCTGAAGTCGTCATAGGAAATGTGGGTAAATGCTGGCCCTCCTTTTACGTCCCCCAGGGCGTAGACCCCCGACTGGTCGGTCTCCAGCTTTTTATTTACCTTTATATATCCTCTTTCAGTGGTTCGAACTCCCGTGTTTTCCAGGTTCAGCTCTTCCGTATTTGGGGCGCGCCCGGCTGCAACCAACAGGTGGGTACCTTCGTGGCTGATTTCGCCTCCGGGGCCGGTTGCGGTTAGCTGCAGCTTCCCTGCTCCGATTTCTTCTACTTTTAGCACTTCATGGTTTAACTCCACGTTTAACCCTTCCCCTTCCAAAATACCTTTGATCTCTTCAGCGATATCTTCGTCCTCATGGGGTAAAAGCTGTGAGCTCCTCTGAAATATAGTTACCTCGCTTCCGAACCGCCGGAATGCCTGGCCGAACTCGACGCCGATATAACCCCCGCCGATGATCAAAAGCTTTTCGGGTACTTCACCGAGTTCCATGATCGAGGTCGAATCAAGGTAATCAATTCTTTCCAGTCCCTCTATCGGCGGTGCCGCCGGCCTGGCTCCGGTATCGATGAATATCCTTTCCGCTCGAATTAATCTACTACCTCCACCATCGAGGTCAATTTCAAGCTCCCGGGGGTCAGTAAAAGAAGCACTTCCACGTATCAGGTCGAGTTGAGACTGGTTTTTTATTCCCTTTAGGTTTCCTTCCCTAAATTTCTCGACAATATCCCTTTTTCTCTCCCTTACCTCAGCTAGATTCACTTGAGTATCTCCAGTACGAACTCCGTAATTTTTTGATCTACCGGCGACGTGCGCTACCCTGGCGCTGGATAACATCGTCTTCGTCGGGGTACATCCTTCGTTGACGCAGGTACCGCCGACGTGTTCCTTTTCAATTAGCGCCGTTTCCAGCCCCTGCCCGGCAAGATACATGGCAAGTGGCGTCCCACCTTGCCCGGAACCGATGACTATCATGTCGTATTTATGCTTGCTCTCGTGAGAACCCATTTTCGACCTCCAAGTCAATTTAAGTTTGGCGAACTAAAACGTGTTTAATTCTAAGTCAAATTCTGTTCAAGTCGTAACCACTCAATTCTTTCACCACCATAACATCGATAGGCGGGGCTTTCCAGCCCCGCTGTTATGGCGGGTAAAATTGCCAGGATTTACCGGCCTGTTACAGGTTTAACCTCAAGTAACCAATGTCTTACCGAATAAAATTCGTCAAGGTTTTAACCTTTCTCAACACCGAGGCTCGAAAGCCTCGGCTATCGGGTTTCCCAATTTATTTGCTTTTTCTGAGATGAAGCTAGATAGAGGTTATTACCTCCAACATCATAAGCTCCTTTTTAATATGATGAAAGAATTGAAAACCATATACTAAAAGTAGCGGATAAAAACCGTACTTTGTGTAAGCTAGATTACATTTTGCGGAGTTTTACACCGCCGAATAGGACCAGCCTGTAAGAATTTGACCGTTTACAGATCATTCCTTGTAAATATTATCCAAGTTACCTCCCATTTCCTCCCTCTTTACGGTAACTCATGGAGAATGCTTTTAAATAAATTTTTTCTGTTTCTGCTTGCATCGGAGGTAAAGAATTTATATAATCCCGATTAAGCAACTTATCAAACAGGTATGATATCAAACATGTGTGATATCAAACAGGCTGTAAACTGTAGTTTCGAGCTAGAGGTGGTATAGATGGTCGAGGCGGGAACGGGTTTATTTAGAAATTCGAAGAAGACGATCACCCAGCAAATAATAGAGACGATTCTAACCGACATAAGGGACGGAGAAATCAGTCCCGGAGACAAGCTACCTTCGGAGAAAGAATTGAGGGAACGGTTTGATGTCGGGAGGTCCTCAACCAGGGAGGCGCTGCACGCGTTAGTTGCTCTTGGAGTACTGGAGTCCCACGCCGGCAAGGGTTACTTCGTTCGGGAGAGTTACTCCTTGCCCGTTGATAACTCGCTTCTCTTTGACCTGGTTGCTGAAGAAGAGGACTTCTTTGACATGGTCGAGCTCAGAGAGATCCTCGAAAAGAAAATCGGTGTCATGGCCATTCAGAGAGCGACGGAAGAAGATATCGAAAGAGTTAAAATGGCCGTTGAAGATATGGAGAAAGCGCATGAGCAGGGAGAAGAGTTAATTAACTACACTACACAAATTCATATAGAGCTAGCACGGGCATCTCATAACAACATGGCAGTGCGAGCTATGGAGCTGCTGCTGCCGTTGATCGTATCCAAAGCAAAGCAGGCACATATCCCGCCTGACCGCGACACCAGGGAGCACAAAAGGCTAGCCAGAGCTTTTTTGGTTGGAGACGCCGAAAAAATGAAAAAAGAGGTTAGTTCACATCTGGATTACCTGCGTGAAAGGTTTACAAAAGTACATGGTGAGAAGGCAGAAGAGGGGAATCCCAAAACTAGTGGTGATGATGAATGATCAAACTGGAAAACGTCTCAAAAATTTATCCCGATGGTACTCAGGCCGTCAAGGACGTTAGTTTCCGGGTTAAGGAAGGCGAACTATGCGTGCTGCTGGGCCCGTCCGGGTGCGGAAAAACTACGACCATGAAGATGATTAACCGGCTGATTCCGATAAGCGAAGGGGAAATATACATAGACGGTACCGACAATCAGCAGCTAGACGAGAACGAGCTCCGAAAAAATATCGGTTACGCGATTCAGGAAATCGGACTCTTCCCTCATATGACAGTGGCGGAGAACATAGCCACCGTGCCGAACCTTAAGGGGTGGACGAAGAAGGAAGCGAGGAGCCGTGCCGACGAATTACTTGAGTTGATGGGTATGGACCCGGCGGAACATTTGGATAAGTATCCCGTCGAGCTCTCCGGCGGCCAGCGTCAAAGAGTGGGGGTAGCCAGGTCTCTGGGAGCAAACCCTCCGATTATGCTGATGGACGAACCGTTTGGAGCAATAGATCCAATTACTAGAGATAAGCTCCAGGACGAATTTCTAAAAATTCAGGAAGAAATTCAAAAGACGATCGTCTTCGTTACTCACGATATAAACGAGGCCATCAAAATGGGTACGAAGATCGCCCTGTTGAAGGACGGAGAACTGGTGCAGTATTCATCGCCTGCAGAACTGCTGGCTCAGCCTAAGAATCAGTTCGTTAGGGATTTTGTCGGGACTGACCGGACTCTGAAGAGTATGAGGTTAATGCGGGCAAAGGATGCCATGAAACCCTCGCCAAAAACGGTAAGCATTAATAGCGATATGGACGAAGTAAGGGCGGAAATGGAAAGCAGAAATGTAGATTATCTCCTGGCGACCGACGAATCCGGAAGGTTTAAAGGTTGGATTCAGGCCAAGGATCTGGCTGGTGAAGACGCCGATTCCATGGATGAAGTGCTGAGCAGGGACGTGGGGTCCGTGAGTAAGGAAACTGCCCTATCCGATGCCCTCTCCGTAATGCTGGAAGAGGACGTTGCAAATATACCGGTTCTCGGAAACGACAACGTTTTGCAGGGCATACTTACCTTCAACGATTTACAGCAGGTGATTGGTGAAACATATACCGAAGAAGGAGGTGGTAGACAGGTTGATAGTTAGAAGTCCTGGTCGGTCTATTTATTCCGAAGCGACTTAACCCAATTCCCCATTAAAAGGAGGGAACAGAAAAGTGAGAAAAACTTTTGCCTTTTTGTTGGTACTTTCGTTGGTTATTTCTTCTTTCGCAATCATCGGTGCAGCTCAATCCAAGGGACCGATAACCGTCGGGACCAAGGACTTCACGGAACAGTGGATAGTCGGATGGATGGTCAAGTTGATGCTGGAAGATCACGGGTATAAGGTACAGCTGAAGAAGAACCTGCCGAGCCCCACATTGAGGGCGGGTGTCGAGTCCGGGGACATCGACATAATGATGTCCTATGATGGTACCGCTTATACCACCTATCTCGACCGTGCCTATAAAGGTGAAGGTAGAGTTCCCTGGCACGCTTTTCCCTGGGCGCTAAAGGTTCTTGATAAACCGAATGGGTTGACCTGGATTACGGAGAAAGGGCTTTACGTCAACAATACCTGGGCTCTCTGTGTGGATAGCGAATGGGCAGAAGAACACGACATCAAGACGATTTCGGATCTGGCAAATTACATAAATAACGAAAAACAGGTAAAGTGGGCCATCGGTAACGAGTTCTATGAGAGACCGGACGGTCTGCCCGCACTCCAGGAAACTTACGGATTCGAAGTACCGCAGAACAAGTTGCAGCTGATGTCGATTGGCTTGACCATGCGCCAGGTCGATCAGGGCAACGCAACCGTTGGGATGATCTACGGTACCGACCCGCACGCCAAAGCAATGGGCTTGAGAGTTCTCAAGGACGATGAAGGGTTCTGGCCCCCGTACAACCTTTTCCCCGTCGTGCGAACAGATACCCTGGAAGAATACCCTGAAATCAAGGGGCTGCTGCTGGACTTGGCCGGAGCCTTTCCCCAGCCAAAAACCCTCGGGGGAAGCGTGGAGTACCCGTCGGCCAGAAAAACGATGATGGAAATGAATCACGAAGCGGATCTTTCCGACCCGCCGAAGGATCCCAAGGAAGTCGCCCGAGAGTTTCTGGTAGAACACGATCTAATAGAAGGTTAGTTGATTTTGCATGACGCTACCCCGGATTTCGTCCGGGGTAGCTCGCTTAACCTGAAAAATTAAGAGGAAATACCATGGAAGAAGAAGTATTTAATTCTACCTGGCAGTATATCAATACGCACTGGGCTCTGATTTCTCAGTGGGTTATTGAGCACCTGATAATGGTCGGGATAGCAGCCGGAATCGCCACGGTTCTCGGAGTTAGCATCGGAGTTTATATAGCGGGAGAGGGTCGAGAGGAGCTGGCAAATATTATAGTCAACCTGGCGGAGATCATGCTGACCATTCCCAGCCTGGCGCTGTACACGATGATGATCCCTTTGCTGGGAGCGATACCGGGCGTTCAGAGTGTCGGAATGGTTCCAGCGATCATTGCGCTGGTTCTTTACGCGCAGATGCCGATCATCGAAAACACGTATACCGCAATCAAGGAAGTTGACCCTGCGATAGTTGAAGCCGGACGGGGCATGGGGATGAGCTCTCGGGAGATCCTGTATAAAGTAAAACTTCCGCTCGCGTTCCCTGTCATCATGGCGGGATTGAGAAACGCCATAGTGATGAGCGTCGGGATTGCAGCACTTGCCGTGTTTGTCGGTGGTGGCGGGTTAGGAATTCCAATATTCCGGGGAATCCGGAATCTCAGGGTTGACTTAATTTTAACTGGAGCAGTGTTCTCAAGCATCCTGGCGATTGCTCTCGATTGGATTTCCGGTCGAATCGAAAAGAGACTTAACTGGCGATCCAAAGGAGGAGGAAGATGAAAGGAAAACGCATAATGTCTTCTTTGCTGATTACTATCATGGTCGGTCTGACGATTTACTATACCCTATACGGTTCAAAGGGATGGTACGACCCCGCGTCGGGCAGCCAGTTACTTCTCAGAACCTGGGAACATATCAAGCTGGTTGGCATAGCTGAACTTCTCGCAATCTCCGTCGGCATATCCGGCGGTTTGCTGATTACCCGACCCGGGTTGAAGTTCCTGGCCACCCCCGTGACCGGTTTAGCTAACGTCGGGCTGGCTATACCGCCTCTTGCTCTGGTCGCCGGGGTATCTCCGTTCTTTGGTATCGGTTTTCGACCCGGAATAATCGCCCTCTTTATTTATTCTTTGCTTCCGGTACTGCGAAACGCGACGGTAGGTATAGAGGACATCGATCAGAGCATCATTGAGTCGGCCAAGGGTATGGGAATGTCACGGTTTCAGATCTTCAGAAAAATCGAGCTACCGCTGGCGCTGCCGGTCATCGTCTCGGGAATCAGATATTCGACAATACTCTGTGTCGGTACCGCGGCGATTGCAGCTCTAATCAATGCCGGTGGCTTAGGTCAGATAATCATGCGCGGACAGTCCGTTAATTTCGTTTCTTTGATGCTCCAGGGAGCTCTTTTGACGGCGGCGATGGCAGTTACCCTGGACTGGGTTCTTTCGGAAGCCGAGGAGAAGCTTACGCCCGAAGGCCTCAAGATCGAAAAAGAAACTTAAACCACCGGAGTGACGACAGTTTAAAATGAATGAAATAAAAGTTAGTCTGGAAGACCTGAGACAGGAAGCTTTTGCAGTGGCGGTTGATGCCCATACTGCTGGAGAGCCCATCCGGGTGATACTAAAAGGTTGCCGGGACGAACTGACGAAACGAGATACCATGGTCGATAGGCAGAGGTGGATGAAGGAAAATAACGACGAATTCAGGACGCGGACGATGCAGGAGCCCCGAGGTCACGCAGCCATGTTTGGTGCAATAGTCATGGAACCGGCAAGAGCCGAAGCCGACGTTGGTGTCCTATTCCCCTACCCCGCGGGCTACGCCGACATGTGTGGACACGGATCGATTGGCGTAGCTACTGTACTCTCGGAACTTGGAATCATCACGACCGAGCCGGGGAGCAACAAGATAGTGCTCGATACCCCGGCGGGTTTGGTCGAAACGGTAGCCCATTACGAAAACGGGGGCGTCAAGAAGGTCGACTTGTTCGGTACCCCGTCCTTCTTTTTGGATTCCATCCAGCTCGATCTGGAGGGGGAAGTGGTCGAAGTGGCCCTGAGTTTTGGTGGTAATTATTTCGGTATAGTTCGGACGGAAGAATTCGACCTCTCGGTGGCCCCGGAAGACTTGCCTCAGTTAAATCGTTATGCCCACGAAATTCTGGAAAAGATCAATGAACGAGAAGACGTGCAGCTTATTCATCCCGAAACAGGGGAGCTACCGCTGGAGAGAATTCGGTTCATCGAGGGGGAAGGTGGTGGTAAGAACGTAGTGATTCACGAAGGGGCCGTCATCGATAGGTCACCCTGTGGTACCGGTACCTGTTCTCAGGTCGCCTGGGAGTACGAAAAAGGGGCGAGGGGGCTCGGGGAAGCAAAGACGTATAAAAGCATAATAGATACTGAATTTCAAGGAACCGCAGTTAAGGAAAAGGAGTTTGACGGTAGGGAGGCAATAATTCCAAAAATCACGGGAGAGTCCCATATAACGGGTTTAAATTATTTTCTCGCCTCCGATGACGATCCCTTGGTTGATGGTTTTTCGATCGGCCACGCTTAAATTGCGCACTCAAATCGAATGGTTTAATTAAAAGGTGGTTTCGTTGTCAGAGAAATTTTCTCCTTTGGAAAGTAAAAATTTTAGTTTGTTGGACGATGAGACGGAGAAGAAGATCGTAGATGGTGCCTACAATATCCTGGAAGCGGTCGGAGTCGAGTTAACCGACGATGAATCGAGAGAGATTTTAAAAGATGCCGGGGCCGAGCTGGACGGTGATCGGGTTTACTTGCCAGCGGGGATCGTAAAAGAAGCGATCGAATCAGCTCCCGACACGTTTTTCCTCTACGACCAGACCGGGGAAGACGGACTCAGTCTGGAAGGGAGAAAAAGTTATTTTGGAGCCAGCATTGACGGACCAGCTCTACTGGACCCGCGGGAAGAGGATTACAGGGATTGTTTCGAAGCCGATATCGGCTGGATTGTCCGGTTGGTTGACGAGCTGGCGAACATAAGTTTCCTGATGCCGGCCGGCTTTGCCGCGGACCACGAGAGTACGATGGCGGAGATAGTTGCGACGAAACAGGTTTTACTAAATACCGACAAACCATTCGTAGCTATTACTGAGAATCTAGACGATTTGAAGGCAGTCCACCGCATGGCGGAGGCGAAAGCCGAAGGTAATTTTGTCGACAAACCATTCTTTGTCAACTATGCGGAGCCGATTTCTCCCCTTGTAAATCCGGACAGTTCCGCCAAAAAAATCCGTTACTGTGCCGAAACGGAAATACCGCTGCTTTACTCTCCCTTTCTGGCCAT
>CAZYCI010000021.1:2798-17960 GCA_964645955.1 uncultured Thermotogae bacterium | reverse complement strand
CGGTCTTCGACGGGTTTTTCTGGCTGAGAGCAAAAGCCGATTTCTTTTTGGTCTCCGGTATATTCATTGATAGTTTAGACGAAATTTCTCGGGTCGGTAATTTCCCCTTCAATTGCCGAAGCCATAACCGTAGCCGGTGAACCTAGGTAGATTCCCGCGCTCTCGTTCCCCATTCTGCCTTTGAAGTTACGGTTGGCCGTCGATATGACCGTCTCATCGTCCGCCGGTATTCCGTTGTGGGTGCCGAGACAGGGACCGCAACCGGGAGCAATTACCGAAGCACCTGCTTTAGTCAAAGTGCTCAGTATCCCCTGATCCGTGGCCTTCTGGTAAATGTCCTGGGAAGCTGCCGCGACAATAAACCTGACGTCATCCGCAACTTCGTTGCCCTCGGCTATTTTCGCCGCTTCCTGGAGATCCTCTAGTCTGCCATTGGTGCAGGTGCCGACGAAAGCCTGGTCGATATCCGTACCCGCCAGTTCGGTCAGCGGCGAGACGTTGTCGACCTCGTGCGGCGCCGCCACGGAGGGTTCTACGTCGGAGAGATCTATATCCATTACCTGGTCGTAGTCGGCGCCTTCGTCCGGCTCTACCGGATGTGGTTCCTTGTCGGAATGTTCAGCGACCCAGTCGAGAGCCTTCTGGTCCGGCTCCATGATGCCGGCCTTGCCCCCGAGTTCAATTGCCATGTTGGAAATCGTGAAACGGGCCGGTATGCTCAGCGACTCCAATCCCTCTCCTCCGTACTCCAGCGTCTGGTACGTCGCACCGTCCGCGGTTAGCTCCCCGGCCATGTAGAGTATCAGGTCCTTGGAATAAACTCCGTCACTCAGCTCTCCGTGCAGGTTGACCCTGATCGTCTCCGGAACTTTGAACCAGAGTTTGCCGGTGTGAAGCGCTGAAGCAAGATCCGTTGCCCCGACGCCCGTGGAAAAGGCGTTGATGGCTCCGTAAGTCGTCGTGTGCGAGTCGGCTCCGACGACAAGGTCGCCCGGGACGACGTGTCCGCCTTCCGGGACCAGGTGGTGACAGATACCTTCCCCGGAATCGTAGAGCTTGATTCCGTGGTCGTTTGCAAAACTCCGCAGCTGGTTATGCAGGTTTGCCGCGCCGGCGGTCGGTGGCGGGGCGCTGTGGTCGATCACCATTACGACGTCCTCCGGGTTGGCAACTTTTCCGTCTTTCAGTTCGTGCCAGGCTTCCGTCACCAGGTGGAACGTTCCATCGTGGAACATCATCAGGTCCAGATCCGCTACGACTATCTCTCCCGCTTCAACCTTCTGACCCGCTTTCTCCGTCAGTACCTTCTCAGATATCGTCATGCCGCTATGTTCGCTCAAAGTTATGCTACCTCCTCTGCTTTCTCTGTCTCTTCGGCTTCCATCTCTTCGTAGAGTGAAACCAGTTCCTTGTCAAAAAGTGCTCGCTTCAGTTCAACTGCCATGCTTCTCACCTTGGGGAGCAGCGCTTCCGCTTCTTCCTCGCTCAGTTCGATTCCGTATTCCATTTCGAACTTCGCCAGTATTGCTTTCTTCCCCGAGTGCTTTCCGATTACCAGTTGTCTCTCTGCCCCTACTTCCTGGGGGGTAAAGGCCTCGTAGGTTTCCGAATCCTTGAGAACTCCGTCGGTGTGGATGCCGGATTCGTGGGCAAACGTGTTCGAGCCGACGATCGCTTTCGAAACGGGCAGGTCCTGGGCCGACGCGTGCGAAACGTACTCGGAGAGTTCCAGGAAGTCGGAAGTATTGAAACCGAGGTCCAGGTCCTCCAGGTGTTTCAGCGCCATAACTATCTCTTCCAGCGGGGCGTTTCCGGCCCGTTCGCCCAGTCCGTTGACCGTCGTACCAACGTAGTTTGCCCCGCCCTTGACTCCGGTAAGAGCGTTGGCTGCCGCCAGACCAAAGTCGTTGTGGGTATGCATCTCTATGTCTATGTCAACTTCTTCCTTGAGCTTTTTTATCTCTTCGTGGATTTTCAGCGGCGTCATGATCCCCACGGTATCGCAATAGCGCAGTCGGTCCGCTCCGGCCTCTTTTGCCTGCTTGGCGAATTCTACAAGGAAGTCAAAATCCGATCTCGTCGAGTCCTCCGCGTTAACGGAGACGTAGAGACCGTGGTCCTTGGCGTATTGGGTAGCTTCCTTCATGTGCTCCAGAACCCACTCTCGGGATTCGTTTAACTTCTTCTCGATGTGGATATCCGAAGTCGAGACGGAGACAGCAACTGCGTCGACACCGCAGTCGATCGATGACTTTACGTCGGAAACTACTGCGCGGTTCCAGCCCATTATGCTGGCGTCGAGGTCTGCGTTGACTATCTTCTCGATTGCTTCCCGTTCGTCGCCTCCCATGACGGGGACTCCGGCTTCTATCTGGTCCACGCCGACTTTATCCAGTAATTTTGCAATTCTTACCTTTTCTTCGTTCGCGAAAACGACTCCCGCGGTCTGTTCGCCGTCTCGTAGAGTCGTATCTACTATTTTTACGTCGTGCATTCTATCCCTCCCCTAAAAGCAGGAATATTTACTTTCTTCAGAAAATCTGAAAGGTTAATTTCATATCTAAAGTTAACAGTTTTACAGACATCTACTCACTTATACAGTATTTCCTCCCCCTTGATGGGGGAGGATTAAGGTGGGGGTGAAGCCTTTTCCTTTTTCACCCCCATTCTTTCTTTCCCCCGTCAAGGGGGAAAGAAATCTTTGCTTCAAACCTCTTTGAAAACCTCGTTTAATGTATTAAGAGTTTGGTCGATCTCCTCCGGGCTGATCTCCAGCGGCGGTAGAAACCTGAGTACGGACGAACCGGCCGGCAGGGCGAGTATTCCCTTTTCCATCAAAGCATCCAGGTAAGGTCCCGCCTTTTTTCTCAACTGGAGTGCCAGCATCAGGCCCAGCCCTCTGACCTCCCGGATTATCTTCCCGTGCTCTTCAGCTATTTTCTCAAGTTCTTCCTTGAACTGTTCCCCGCGCTCCCGGGCGAGTTCGACCAGGTTTTCCTCCTGGATGTAGTTAATAGCTGCCAGGGCCGCTCTTGCGGTTAACGGGTTGCCGCCGAAGGTGCTTCCGTGCAGACCGGGTGAAAACTCCATCTCCTCCCTGACGACGGAAGCCCCGATCGGCGCTCCTCCGCCCATTGCCTTGGCGAGTGCCATGACGTCCGGTTTTATTCCCCAGTGGTCGCCGGCAAACATCTCGCCGGTTCTGCCGAATCCCGTCTGGACTTCGTCCAGCACTAGTAGAGCTCCGTTGTCGTCACAGATCTCCCTGACGCCGGCCAGGTAACCCTCCGGCGGAGTATGAATTCCGCCTTCCCCCTGGATCGGTTCGAGCAGAACGGCTGCGGTCTCCTCCGAGATCTCCTCCTCTAACTGATCCAGATCGCCGTAGGGTACGTGGCTGAACCCGGGAACCAGTGGCTTAAATGGCTGGCTGTACTTTCGTTTCCAGGTGGCGCTGAGCGAACCGAGCGTTCTGCCGTGAAAGCCCCGCATAGTCGCAATTATCTCCTTCTTTCCCGTGTGATGGCGCGCGAACTTGAGGCTGGCTTCTATGGCCTCGGTCCCAGAATTACAGAGAAAGGACTGGTTCAAACCTTCCGGAGTTATTTCGGCCAGCTTCTTCAGGAGCTCGGCCCTGACCTCGTTGTAGAAGTAGGCCGGTGAACACGTCATTAGCTTTTCGGCCTGGTCCTTAATTGCTTCGGCCACCTTTTCGTTCGCGTGACCAACGGCCGCCACCCCTATGCCGGTGGTCAGGTCGAGGTACTCGTTGCCGTCCGCGTCGTAAACCTCCGTGCCAGAACCGCTTACCAGTTGCAGGTCCTGACGGGAATAGACACCGGTCGAAAATTCATCTTCCGTTTCGAAAACGTTCATTTTTCTCACCATTTACCTCTGTCTAGGAAATTTTCGTTCCTCCGCCGTTTAGGGCCGCGGTCACCGGTTGTTCTCCGGTTCCGTCGCCCAGTATTACGGAGCTTACCCCGCTTTCAATCGCTTCCCCCGCTCCCATCAACTTCTTTTCCATCCGGCCCTCGGCGTAATCTTCAGAATAGTCCTCTATATCCTCTTTGTCGATATTTTCAATTAGGCTGTCCTCGTCGTCGACGTCTTTAAGTAACCCGGGTACGTCGGAGAGCAGAAGCAACTTATCAGCGGAAAAGGCACTTGCAACCTCTGCTGCCGCTCTATCGCCGTCCACGTTTACTGCCGTTCCGTCAAAAGTGACCGCGGGAATCGTCAAAACCGGACTGTAACCGGCCGAGATGAGTGCTTCAACTGGCTCTTTATTGACCTGCTTGATTATCCCACTGTGCTCCCCCCGGAGAACGACCTTCTTGCCGTTCTTCTTGATTTTCAGGCTGGATTTACGCTTGCACTCGAGCACCCTGCCATCCAGGCCGGAGAAGCCGAAGGCGTCCACTCCCAATTTCTGTAGCTCTTCGACGATGAACTTGTTCATCTTGCCCGGATAGACCATGTTGATCAGGTCGACAGTTTTCTCGTCCGTGTATCGGCTGGTATAGCCGGAGACGGATTCGACGAACCTCGGGGGATGACCCAGTTCCTTGGATATCCTGTCCAGTTCGTGCGACCCGCCGTGGAGGAGAATCCAGTCCTCGTAGCCGGAGAGGTCCGCGAGAAAGCTTTCGTAATCTATTTTATCGCTACCGCCTATCTTTACTACGAACATGAATACCTCCGTGCTTAAATTGGATGCAGGCTGGTCCGTTCCAGGCCCGCGGTTTCTTCGTAACCGCAGGACAGATTGGCGGACTGAACTGCCTGACCCGCCGCTCCTTTAACCAGGTTGTCGATTGCCGCCATCAGGACCAGTCGGTCGTCGCGCTGGCCGAGCTCGAAGCCTATTTCCACTGTATTGGTTCCGTTGAGCAGCTTCGGCTCCGGATAGCGGTAGAGCCCCTTCCGCTCGTTGACGAACCTGACGAAGTGCTCGTCCTCGTAGTGCTTTCTCAGTGCCTGCCAGACGTCTCCAAGCCCAGGTGCCTCATCGTAAAGCACGTGAATCGTGCTGAGAATCCCTCTCACGGTTTCCACGCCGTGCGGTGAGAAGGATACCGTCGTCCCGAGTTCCTGCTCCATCTCGGCCGTATGTCTGTGTCCGGTTGGCATGTAGCTTCGAACGACGCCGCGCCTTTCCGGGTGGTGGCTTCCGGGATTGACCTTTGCCCCGCCCGCTGATGAGCCGACCTTGGAATCGACGGCTATCCGGACTATTCCATCATTAAGTTCCGATACAATCGGGTAGAGCGGGACTATCGCCGCCGTTGCCGTACAGCCAGGCGATGCAACGTAATCGGCATCGGCGATCTCGTCCCTGTGCAGTTCCGGTAGTCCGTAAGTAAACTGCTCGTTCAACTCGGGTGCCACGTGCTTCTCCCCGTACCAGTGCTCGTACTCTTCCGGGCTGTCCAGTCTGAAGTCGCCGGAGAGGTCGATTATCTTCTCCGAAAGCGGTAGATAGTCCTCCATCAGCTCCATCGATTTACCGTGAGGCAGAGCAGTAAAGAGCAGGTCCAGGTCGGTGAATTCCGCGGTCAACTCGTCCGGCGTTATGAAACTTAGCTCGGTTTTGTCCCTCATATTCGGATGGAGTTTGCTAACCGACCTACCTTCGTTTTTTCTGGAAGTTACCGCAACGAGCTCGATATCCGGGTGGTTAACCAGAATCCTGATCAGCTCTCCTCCGGTATAACCCGACCCGCCGACTATCGCGGCTCTTCTGGTTTTCGTCATCTTGCTTCTCCCTCCCCGACTTCTTCGACGTAGTCAAGGATCTTGCCGGGTATATCGACTCCGGTCGGTTCAATACTGTTCTTGAATTCCACGGTGTAGTTGACCTCCGCCACCGTCAAACCGTCCTCGCCTTCCAGCAGGTCCACGGCCAGGATCCCTCCGCCGACCGCTTCCGATGCCTTCCGGCAGATACGGTCAATTTCGTCGGTGACCGGACAGTTCTTTGCCTCGCCGCCCTGGGCGGTGTTGGTGATCCAGTGGTCGGACTCGCGGTAGATCGCCGCTATCGTCTCTCCGCCGACGACGAAGGCCCGGATGTCGCGGTTCGGTTTGTCGACGTACTCCTGGATGTAATAGATCTTGTGGTAGTAGGAGCCGAGCTGGCTCTTGTGCTCCAGCACTGCTTCGGCGGATTCCCTGTCGTTTATCTTTGCGAGCAGCCTGCCCCAGGAACCGGTGACGGGTTTCAATACTACGGGGTAACCCATTTGCTCTATTCCTTCCAGCGCGCTCTCCTTGGTAAAGGCAACTTTTACTCTCGGGGTTGGAACCCCCGCGTCCTTTAGCGCCTTGGTCGTCGCTATCTTGTCCCCGCATATCCTCGCGGTCTCGTAGGAGTTGACCGTGGGAACGTCGCCGTTTTCAAAAAGGTTCAGTATGTAGAGGGCGCGCGAGTGAGAGACGTCCCGCTCCAGCAGGACGTCCAGATCGTAACTTTCGTCGAAGTCAAAGACGAGCTCACGACTATCTACCCGGCTGACTTCGTGACCGCGCTCCTCCGCTTCCTTGATTAGTTTCTTTTCCTCCACCCTTATCCGGGAGAAGAGAAGTCCAATATTTAAGCTAGACATCTGTCTTGAGTAACCTCCTCGGAAACTTTCACCTGCTCGACCGTGTAATCGAGCAGCTCCGCGGCTATATCGCGGTCGATTACCTTCATTGATTCCTTGAACTCCATCGAACAATTTACCTCGTTGATCAGCAGTCCGTCCTCGCCTTCCAGCAGGTCCACGGCCAGGGCGCCACCTCCGAATGCTTCGCTCGTTGCCTGGACTATCTCCTCCAGTTCTTCGGTCAGGGGATAAGGTCTGGATTCCCCGCCCCGGGCCGCGTTGGTTATCCAGTGATCCGATTCCCGGTAGGCGGCACCGATAACGTCCTGATCCAGGACGAAGGCCCTGATGTCCTTGTTTCCCGTCTCGACGAAATCCTGAACGTAGTAAATGGAATGGAAGTGCGAATCCAGCTGGGACTTGTGTTCCAGGGTGGCTTCCGCCGATTCCCTGTTATCTATTTTTGAGACCATCCTGCCCCAGGAGCCGTCGACGGGCTTTAGCACTGCCGGGTAACCGATATCCTCTATCGCCTTCAGGGCGCTTTCCCTGTCGAAGGCAACCCGGAAGTCCGGCGTCGGCACCCCGTGTTTTTTGAGCTGAACCGAGGTAAATGCCTTGTCGCCGCAGAGTTGAACGGTCTGAAAATCGTTCACCAGAGTTATTCCCGTCCCCGAGAGCAGCTCCATTATGTGGTAGGCTCTCGACTGCGATATCTCCCGGTCCAGCAGAACATCCAGGTGTCGCAAGTCCGATTCACTCCACCGAAATTCACGCGGATCGACGATCGTCAGATTGACGTCTTCCCTTTTTCTGGCCCGCTTCACCAGGGTCTTTTCCTCCAGCCGGATGCGCGAGGCCAGAACGCCTAACTCCACCTTCAAGTTCTATTCACCCCAGTCTTCTTCTTCTTCGGGCGCCAGGTCCACCTCGGCCGGGTCCAGGCTCACCACTTCGAGTTCCAGGCCACAGGTAGGACAATCCAGAATCTCGTTCTTGATAGTATCTTCCGGTAGATCTATCTCCGTGCCGCATTCAGGACAGTTGACCATAGCAAACACCTCCTGGTTTGATTAAGTTGTATTGAGGTACTGAAATTCCCTTACGAAATCTCCGAACTAAGAAAATTAAACGAAATCTTATTTTGATCTAGAAAATCGAAAAGAAGACGGAAAAAGGTAGTTTAGGTATGAAAGGGGATTAAATCCCCTTCGGCCTGGAGTTGAGCAGGGAAGACTGAAGGTGGAGGCCCGGTTTATAGCCTAGGCCTGAGCTTTTTGCAACTCGTACAACCTCGCCGTGGACCTCCGAATTGGTATTCATCATTTATATCTTCGCCTATATTGAGAATGAGTTTAACGAACCGTTAAGCGAAAATCAACCCACCAGTTTAAATGTTTTCGGCTTAAATTTTTACGGGAACCAACTTTAAGCCGTTACTTCCTTTACAATGTATGGTTAGAGGGGAAAATAAGTTAAATTGGAAAAACCACCCTTGAAATCGGGGCGGGTTTGGAGTAAATTCCTGTTCAAGAGGTGGCCAAAACCGATGAAAAACGACAAAAAGTCTTTTCAGCTTTCTTTTCGAATTCTGACTGGCTTCCTCATCTCTGCTATCTCTCCACTCAGGAGAGGGCTACCCTCCCTCAATTAATTTACACTTTTTAATTTCTGGATAGAAGACCCTTTACGGGGCCGTTTCCGGGTGAGCTATTGTCTTTTCTCCGAAATCGGAAACCAGGTTCCGTAACGCAAGTTCGTTTCACTAAAACTAATCATTCAAATACCAAAACTGTAGCACCAAACTTTTTTGAGGTGATGAAATTGGGAAGGCGACTGAATTGACGACAAAAAGCGAAGAATCGAGTCTGGAAGTTGATCCGAAATTAAAGGACGAAATTGACCACGCTCTTTTGATGTATTCCGGCGGTCTGGACACCTCGGTCATGCTTACCTGGATCCAGGACATGTACGAGGCCGACGTTTCCACGTTTACGGTTGACGTTGGACAGAGGGAAGCGCACCTGGAACAGGTCAAAGAGAAGGCGCTCGACCTCGGAGCGAAGAACGCTTTCGTCATCGACGCCAAGGAACAGTTCGCGGAGGAGTACATCGCCACGAGCATCAAGGCCAACGGCCTTTACCAGGACAGCTACCCACTTAGCACCGCGCTGGCGAGACCACTGATGAGCGAAATCGCCGTGGAGTACGCGAACGCGGAAGGCATTTCGGCGATCGCCCATGGTAGTACCGGCAAGGGTAACGATCAGGTCAGGTTCGAGGCGTCGATAATGGCCCTTGACGATTCGATAAACGTCCTGGCGCCGATAAGAAAGTGGGACATGGGTCGAGACGAGGAGCTGGCCTACGCCGAAGAAAACGGAATTCCGATTCCGGTGGACGAGGGATCGCCCTACTCGATCGACGAGAACCTCTGGGGTAGAAGCGTGGAGTGCGGAGAACTGGAAAACCCGAGCACGGAACCACCGGAGGACGTCCACGAGCTGACCAACCCGGTCTCGGAAACTCCGGACGAGGCGGAATACGTGAAGCTGGACTTCGAAAACGGCGTGCCTGTAGGGCTAAACGGGGAAAAGATGGATCTGGTTCCCCTGATCAAGGAATTGAACGAGCTCGCCGGCAAGCACGGAGTCGGCCTGATAGACATGGTCGAGGATAGAATCGTCGGATTGAAGTCGCGAGAAATCTACGAAACACCGGCGGCAGCGGTAATCCTGAAAGCACACGAAGAGCTGGAAAAGTACTGCTCCACCCGTCACGAAAACGGGTTCAAGCCGATGGTAGATAAAAAATGGGCCGAAATGGTCTACCAGGGGCTGGCCTTCGACCCCCTGATGTCCGACCTCAATGCCTACATCGAAAAGGTGAACGAAAAGGTGGAAGGGGAGGTCGAACTGAAGCTGTTCAAGGGGAAGGCGACCGTTACCGGACGGAGTTCGGAGAACGGGCTCTACAGCTATTCCCTGGCGACCTACGACGAGGGCAGTACGTTCGACCAGTCCTCCTCGGAAGGTTTCATCGACATCTGGAGCCTGCCGACGCGCGTCGGGTTCAACCAAGAGAACTCCGAGGGTTAACGGGATGAAGATCTGGGAAGTCGACGGAGGAGATAATTCTGACCTGGATAGCACCGTGGAAGAGTTTACGGCGGGCGCTGACGTGGGCTACGATCAGCGCCTGGCCGAATACGACCTCTACGGCTCGATAGCCCACGTGACCGGCCTGGAGGAAATCGGGCTGCTCTCCGGTTCGGAAGCCGATGAGCTCAAGGAGGAGCTGAGGAAACTTCTGGACGAGAAAATTCAGCTTTCTCCGGAGGACGAGGACGTTCACACCAGGGTGGAGAACGAGTTGACCGAATCGCTGGGGGAGCTGGGCGCCAAACTGCATACGGCCCGGTCCCGCAACGACCAGGTGCTGGTTGACCTTCGGCTCTACGAAAAGGATTACCTCTTCAAGCTGGTCGAGGAGATAGTCGATCTGGCGGAAGCACTTCTGGGTTTTGCGGAAGAGGAAGCGGATACTCCGATGGTCGGCTACACCCACAGCCGGAAGGCGATGCCCTCTTCCGTCGGCCTCTGGTCCGCCGGCTATGCCGAGGCGCTGATTGACGAGTTGATCCCGCTGGATTCCGCTTTTAAGCTTATCGATCAATCTCCCCTTGGTGTCGGAGCGGGCTACGGAGTTCCCGTCAAACTGGATAGGGAGCTTACCGCCGCCCAGCTCGGATTCGGCAAGGTGCAGAATAACGCGATTTACGTGATGAACAGCAGAGGCAAGTTCGAATACCATCTTTTGTCCGCTCTCGGCGGAATAACAATAGAGCTTTCCCGGCTGGCCGAGGACCTGATTAGCTTCAGCGACGATCAGTTCGGATACTTCAAAATCCCCGAGGAGTTTACCACCGGCTCATCGATCATGCCCCAGAAAGAGAACCCGGACGTGCTGGAGCTGGTCCGGGGTCGGGCTTCCGCGTTTTCCGGCAAAATTAACGAACTCTACAACGTGCTTCAGGGCCTCCGTTCCGGCTATAGCCGAGACTTGCAAGAAACAAAGCGAGCAATGATGGAAGGGCTGGATACCGTTTCCGGTTGCCTCCGGATATTGCAGCCGTTGATCTCGGAACTGGAAGTAAACGAGGAAAACCTGCTGTCCGGTTTCAGCGAGGAGGTATTTGCCACCGATAAGGTGTTCTCACTGGTGAAACAGGGTACGCCTTTCAGGGAGGCTTACAGAGAGGTTAAGCTAGCAACCAAACAAGAGGACAAGAAAGAAGAAATAAGCCCGGAAAAAGCCCGGGAAGCGCTCGAGTCGCGTCAGCACCAGGGCGGACCGGGAAACCTGAAGCTGGAAGAGGGAAGAGCCGAGCTAAAAAGACGGGAAAAGAAGTGGATGGACAGGAGGACCAACTTTCGAATGGCCCTGGAAAACCTTGACGAGAAAGATTTGAACGAAGGATAAAAGGGGGATATTAACCGTGAAAAAAGCTTTGCTCGCGCTGGAAAGCGGGGTCGTAATCGAAGGAAAAGGGGCCGGGGTCGAAGGAATATCGACCGGCGAACTGGTGTTTAACACGTCCTTTACGGGTTACGAAGAGGCGCTGACCGATCCGTCGTATAAGGGTCAGATACTGATGTTCACCTATCCATTGATCGGAAACTACGGAATTCAGAGCAAGAACCCGCAGTCGGATTCGATCCAGCCGGAGGCCATTGTTGCTGAAGAGCTCACGGAACGGCCCGATAATCCGGATTCGATAAAACCCGTGAAAGAATACCTGGAGGATAACGGATCGCGCGCGATCTTCGGAGTGGATACACGGGAGTTGACGCTGCGGATCAGGGAGCGCGGAACCGTGAAATCGGCCGTGGGAGTTGGTGGTTACGGAAAAGAAGAAGTACTGGCTGCCGCGAAAAACCAGCCCCCGATAGAAGAAAAGGACCTCATACCCGAAGTCAGTACGGAGAAGCCCGAAAGCCTGGGTGGGACGGGTCCGACGGTCGTGGTTATAGACACGGGCGTTAAGAAGAGTATTTTGAAGGACCTGGGAGATAAAGGTTTCGAAGTTAAATTATTACCGCATGATACCGGCCCCGAAGAGGTAGAAGAGTACGAGCCGGATGGAATCTTCTTTACCAACGGTCCCGGCGATCCGGAGAACGCCCTGGGGCCGATTGAGACGGCACGCTGGTTTCTCGGCGACGTACCGACCTTCGGGATCTGTTTCGGAGCGCAGATAATCTCACTTGCGGTGGGAGGAAAGACCTACAAGTTAAAGTTCGGCCACCGCGGAGCCAACCAGCCAGTTAAGGACCACGATAGCGGGGTAGTTAACATCACGGCACAGAACCACGGTTTCGCGATAGATAGAGATTCCCTGGATGGAACGGGATTAAAGGTAACTGAGACAAACGCAATCGATGGCACGGTCGAGGCGGTTTCCGACGAGAACAGGAACGTATTTGCGGTACAGTATCACCCGGAGGCCTCGCCGGGCCCTAAGGACAACGAGGCTTCATTCTTCAACCGAGTCGAAAAGGTGATCAAGGAGGACCATGCCAAAGCGTTCTGATATCGACAAAGTACTTCTCGTTGGTAGTGGACCGATACGGATTGGCCAGGCAGCGGAGTTTGACTACTCTGGCTCGCAGGCCTGCCAGGGACTGAGGGAAGAGGGCGTTGAAGTCGCCCTGGTGAACTCTAACCCGGCGACGATAATGACTGATCGGGATATGGCGGATTCGGTCTACGTAGAGCCGTTAACCGGGGATACGCTGGAGAAGGTAATCGAAAAGGAAAGACCGGACGGAATTGCGGCGGGGCTCGGCGGACAGACCGGACTGAACTTGACCGCGGAGCTGGAGGATCGCGGCGTCCTGCAAGATTACGGGGTTGAAGTACTCGGAACCCCGATAGAGACGATCCACGAAAGCGAGGATCGGGCACGGTTTAAGGAACTCATGGAGTCAATCGGGGAGAAGGTAGCCGAAAGCATTCCGGTCGCTTCGCTCGATGAGGCCCGGGATGCGAAGGAGAAGCTGGGGCTACCGTTGGTTGTACGACCGGCATACACGCTGGGTGGCGCCGGAGGCGGGCTGGCAAAGACGGAGGCCGAGTTCGAAAAGATAGCTTCCCGCGGACTGAAGCTCTCCCGGATCGACCAGGTTCTGGTCGAGGAAAGCGTCGAAGGCTGGAAGGAGTTCGAGTACGAGGTCATCCGGGACGCCAGCGATACCTGTATAACCGTGGTCAACATGGAAAATATGGACCCGATGGGGATTCATACGGGAGAGTCGATGGTAACTGCTCCATCCCAGACGCTATCCGATACCGAACACCAGAAGCTGCGGACGGCGGCAATCCGAATAATCAGGGAGCTGGGCGTAGAAGGTGGTTGCAACATCCAGTTCGCCCTTAACCCCGAGTCGGGCGAATACCGCGTCGTGGAAGTGAACCCGAGAGTTTCCCGCTCCTCCGCGCTTGCCTCGAAGGCAACGGGTTACCCGATAGCGCGGGTGGCGGCAAAAATTGCGATCGGGATGAACCTGGACGAAATACCGAACGACGTAACCGAAGAGACGCCGGCCGCCTTCGAGCCGACGGTCGATTATACCGTGGTAAAGATTCCGAAGTGGCCGTTCGAGAAGTTTCGTGACGTCGATAGGGAGCTGACGACCCAGATGAAGTCGACCGGAGAGGTAATGGCAATCGGTCGCAACCTGGAAGAGGCAATTCTCAAGGCAGTTCGCTCGCTGGATATAGGGAAGGAAGGTCTGGTCGAGAAGAACAGAGGCAAATTTGAGTCCAGGGACGAAATTATAGAATTCCTCAAGCGACCGACCGATAGAAGAAAGTTCGCGATCTACGATGCGTTGAAGTCCGGGATGAGCGTTGAAGAAGTCGCGGAGCACTCGAAAATTGATAGCTTCTGGATCCGCAGATTCCAAAATATTCTCTCTATAGAGGAAAAGTTAGAAGATAACTGGAAAGAAGCCCTTACCGAAGCAAAAAAGAAAGGATTTAGCGATAGCTTAATTGCCGATATTGCCGGGGTCGAGGCGGACGAGGTCAAAGCTGCCCGGAAGGAAGCTCTTGACCTCGACTACAAAATGGTTGACACCTGTGCCGGCGAGTTTCGTGCGGAAACCCCTTATTATTATTCGACTTACAAAAACAAAGATCGGCTTACGTCCGGGCAACCCGCCGAAGAATCCAAAACGAGCGAGGACGAAAAAGTACTGATCCTCGGAGCCGGACCGATCCGTATCGGTCAGGGGATAGAATTCGATTACGGCTGCGTCCACGCTCTCGAGGGGTTAAACGAGGAAGGCTACGAGACGATTATGCTGAACAACAACCCGGAGACCGTCTCTACCGATTACGACACTTCGGATAAACTCTTCTTCGACCCGCTGACTCTGGAAGACGTCATGAACGTAATTGAGCGGGAGAAGCCGGAGGGAGTTATCGTTCAGTTTGGCGGTCAGACCTCGGTTAACCTGGCGAGCCAGCTGGAGCAGGAACTGGATCGCAGAGAAGACCTCGAGACTGAGGTATTCGGTACCGACCCGGAGATGATGGACGTTGCCGAGGACAGGGATAGCTTCAGGGTGAAGCTAGAGGATTTAAACATTTCCCAACCGGAAAACGGTATCGCCCATACGAAGGAAGAAGCAAAAGAACTGGCCGAGCGGATAGGGTATCCCGTACTCGTTCGCCCTTCCTACGTACTCGGTGGCAGGGAAATGGAGGTGCTCTACGACCGGGAAGAACTTTCGGACTACCTGGCATCGTCGGTGGGAGGAGGTGGAGAAGGCGGGCTGTTGGTCGATCGATTTTTGGAAAACAGCACCGAAATAGACGTCGACGCCGTATCCGACGGTGAGGACGTCTTGATCGGGGGAATTATGGAGCACGTTGAACACGCCGGCGTTCATTCCGGGGACTCGGCCTGTGTCTTCCCGCCGCAATCGACCTCGCCCGAGCTGCTGACCAGAATCGAGAGAACCGTCAAGGAAATCGCCAGGTCGCTTGCCGTAGTCGGTTTGCTCAATATCCAGCTGGCGGTAAAGAACGGCGAGATCTTTTTGCTGGAAGCCAACCCGAGATCGAGCAGAACAGTTCCCTTCCTCAGCAAGGCGACGGGAGTCCCGCTTGCCAAAATTGCCGCAAAGGTGATGGCGGGAAAGGACCTGGCGGATATCAACTATCAGGAGGGAACGCCCGGCCACGTGGCGGTAAAAGAAGTCGTCCCCCCGTTCGAAAACCTGCCCGGAGTGGACCCGCTGCTTGGGCCGGAGATGCAGTCAACCGGCGAAGTAATGGGGATTGCCGGTAGTTTCGATCGGGCCTACTACAAGGCTGAGCTGGCAGCCGGAAACGAGTTACCCGAAGCCGGCCATGTAATGTTGAGCGTACGGGATGCCGATAAGGCCGAGATCGTCCCGGTTGCTAAAGAACTGGAAGAGGCCGGACTGAAATTGCTCTGTACGGAAGGGACTGCCTTATACCTCGAGGAGCAGGACGTAGAGCTGGAGAGAGTCAACAAGAT
>CAZYCI010000021.1:0-2698 GCA_964645955.1 uncultured Thermotogae bacterium | reverse complement strand
TCCGTACCGGGTATCGGCTGCTGGCCCCGAACCAGCTGCGTAATGCTATCGCTGGTCACCAGACCGATTACCTGGTCGTCTTCGTCGACGACCGGTAGCGCGGATATGTTGTGCTGGTTGATCTTGTCGACGATCCGTTCCACCGGTTCTTCCGGTAGAGCAGTAATTACGTCGGACGTCATAATTGGACCAAGTGAGCTATAGTCGTTGGCGACGGCGTTGGCCACGTCCCAGGCCGTCAAAATCCCGGTAAGGCCGCCGTCGTCCTCGACCACGGGTATGTGAGTAAAATCGCTGCCAATGATGCACTCGGAGGCGTGTTTGATCGAAGTATTTTTGTGTATAGTTGGGACCTTGCTTTGCATCACGTCGCGGACGAGCACCTGAGAGAGGAAGTTCGCGACCATGTGGTGTAACTGTCCGGGTTCCAGGAAGAAGGCGTCGTGGCCGTAGGTCGAGGTGATTTCCGAATAGGTAACGTCGACGTCGTTTGCCTCGAGCCCGTTGACTATTTCCTTCGACTGGTAGGGCGGGTAGAGCCAGTCGGAGGTTATCGAAACGACGAGGAACTTTGCCTGAACGTCGGAAAACGCCTCGGACAGTGACCCGGCCTCGTCAGTCAGGTCAAAGTAGTCGACAGCCTTGGTCAGGTAGAGGTACGAGTTGGCGTCGAAGCGTTCGGCGAAGGAACCGCCTTTGTAGTGGAGGTAGTTCTCGACCTCGAAATCCACGTCGAAGTCGAAGTTGAACTTGCCGCCCTCCTGGAGCTTCCTGCCGAACTTCTCCTTCATCGACGTATCGCTCAGATAAGTTATGTGACCGATCATTCGGGCAAGCTGGAGACCGTCCACGGGCGGTTCTCCTCCGTAGTAATCCCCTTCGTTCCACTTCGGGTCCGACATCACCGCTCTCCGCCTGACTTCGTCCAGCGCTATCTGCTGCGGCGTGGAGCCCCCGGTAGTCGCAATTGGAATCACGAACTTGACGTCCTCCGGGTAAGTGATAGACCACTGCAGCGCCTGCATGCCGCCGAGCGAACCTCCGGCCACCGCGAAGAGCTGGTTCACTCCCAGGTGGTCCAGCAGTTTTCTCTGGACGGTAACCATGTCTTTAATGGTAATTACCGGGAAATCCAACCCGTACGGTTCCCCGGTTTCCGGATTGACAGAGCTCGGGCCCGTGGTCCCCTTGCAGCTTCCCAGAGCATTTGAACTGATCACGAAGTACCTGTCAGTGTCGAAGGCCTTTCCGGGGCCGATCATCGAATCCCACCAGCCGGGTTCTTCGTCACCCTCGTGCCAGCCGGCGGCGTGCGGTCCGCCCGTAAGGGAGTGGCAGATCAGGACAGCGTTGCTCCCGTCCTTGTTCAACTCCCCGTAGGTCTCGTAGGCTACGTCTATCGGACCAAATTCGACGCCGCTTTCCAGCTCTATCTCGTCGTCGTAGTGAAACGTCTTAGTTTCGACTTTGCCGACCGAGTTTTCGTTCATCTTTTTGACCTCGTTGCTAGATCTTTCCCCAATTCTACGGATTCGGTCGGAGCTATCCAACCGGTATGGAAAATAATTATCAAAGATCCGAGCCGCGTCAAAAAATATGACCCCTGAAACCCATTATTTTATATTTCCAGGCGTCTTACTTTTGTTTTGATACATCCCCGGGGGTGCACTATCATAGACTTGACCTAATTGTGTTTCCGAAATGTTTTTCATAGGGGGTTATGAAACATGCAATATAGAAAATTTGGCAAAACCGGCTGGAACGTCAGCGAAGTCGGCCTCGGGACCTGGGCTCTGGGTAGCGATGCCTGGGGAGACGTGGACGAGGAGCAGGCTCTGGGCGTCCTGGAGGAAGCAATCGATCAGGGTATTAATTTCTTCGATACTGCCGACGTCTACGGAGATGGCACGAGCGAGAAGCGGATTGGAAAAGTTCTGGATGATACTGACGAGCGAATCTACGTCGCGACGAAATTCGGGCGCCGGCTGGAACCGCACGAACCGGAAAAGTACAACAAAGAAAACCTGGAAAGGCACCTGGATCGGTCCCTGAAGAACCTCGGCGTCGATACGATAGACCTGGTTCAGTTACACTGCCCGCCGACCGACGTCTACTACAAACCGGAGGTATTCGAGGCGCTGGAAGAGTTCGTCGAGAAGGGAAAGATCCGGTATTACGGAGTCAGCGTGGAAAAAGTTGAAGAGGGCCTCAAGGCGATCGAATATCCGAACCTGACCAGCGTTCAGATCATATTCAACATCTTTCGCCAGAGGCCGGCGGACCTGTTTTTGCACCGCTGTAAGGAAGAAAACGTTGCGGTAATACCGCGAGTCCCTCTGGCCAGCGGTCTATTGACCGGTAAGTACGATGAGGACGCGAGCTTCCCCGAAAACGATCACCGGAACTTCAACCGAAACGGGGAGGCGTTCGACGTGGGGGAAACGTTTTCCGGCGTGGATTTCGAGACCGGTCTGGAAGGGGTCAACAGGCTGGACAAGGTCAAGCCGTCGAGTTACTCGATGGCTCAGCTGGCGATAAAATGGATACTTTCCCACGATGAGGTAAGCGTGGTCATTCCCGGCGCAAAGAGCAAGGAGCACGTTAGAGATAACGCCGAGGCCAGCGATCTCCCGGAACTGACCCCGAAGGTCATCCATGAAGCACGGAGCGTCTACGAGGACCTGATCAAAGAGCAGGT
>CAZYCI010000020.1:0-18070 GCA_964645955.1 uncultured Thermotogae bacterium | reverse complement strand
AACTTATTTTCTTCACCCACCGGGTGATACCTAAATTGTTAAAGCAAGTTACTCTCCCATAACTTTCAACCAGCACCCAGATGAGCTCCGGAACCTGGCTCAAGGTCCTTGACTTTCCTCCGGTAAGGCTACCTCACTCGTTTAGCGGTAACACATACTTCCAAGTTCCATTTCTCATCTGGGTGCTGGACCAATTCTTGTTAGCAAAATTAGTTCTTTGTCAAAATTTGATTTTCAATTCACGGAAAAAATCGCTGAACTTAGGTTCAAATAATAGTATACTGGATGCGACTATTTTAGCCAAACTTGATTCCGACTTTCGGGAATGAAACTAGAAGGCGGGCTCATTAAAGCTTCACCGGGGGCGGAAAGTTGGATTTACGCCGATAATGTGGATTGATTCAGCTGGTAATTGGGAACTGGGTGGAGCCAAACCCAAAGAACCTCAAAGGGCCGTATTTTCCTCTAATTCGGGACCGAGGAGTGCATAATTTAATCTATCCCGGTCCAGTAATCTTTCCGCTACGCCCCGGATTTCCTCGGGTGATACGGCCTCGATTCGTTCTATTACCTCCGAAACGGAGAGGAACTCGCTCTCGTGCAACTCGGTAACACCGAGGCGCCCCATCAGGGAGCGATTGTTCTCCAGTCCAAGCACCAGGTTGCCCTTGGTTTTCTTCTTTGCCCGTTCAAGTTCCGCCGCACCAACCTGGTTATTTACCAGGTCCTCCAGTTCGTCGGTAACGAGATCGACAAACCGGTCAAGGCTTTCCGGGGCCATTGCCCCGTAAACCAGAAAAAACCCGGTATCCTTAAAGTACTGGGCAGTAGACGTAACCTGATAGGCCAGACCGTGTTGCTTCCTGACTTTTCGGAAAAGGCGGGAGCTCATACCCTGACCGAGGATAATATTGAGCATCTCCAGCGGGTATCTGGCCTCGTCACTTTTCGCCAGACCTTCGACACCGATCGCGCAGTGAAGCTGGTTTATATCCCGCCGCTCGCTTTTTGTTTTTCCACCCGAAGCTTCACCGGTTTTTTCCCGGGGAGTCGGGTCGTCTTCCCCGGCTTCTCCAGCCACAATCCTTTCCAGGTAGTTTCCGGTGTGATCGTAAAGTTCCTCAAAGTTCATATCCCCGGCGCCGATTAACATCATTTCTTCCGGATGCTTTAAAGCCCCGTACCTCGATTCCACGGCGTTGCCGGTCAGGTTTTTCAGGGAAGCCTCGGTTCCCCTGACGGGCTGGGACAAACCGGAATCCTCTCCCCAGATTGTTTCTTCCAGTAACCGAATCGTTTCCGATTGATGATCGTCACGAGAGGATCTGATCTCCTCCAGTACAACGTCTTTCTCGACCTGGAAGTCCTCTTCACGAAATAGTGGATTGGTGGCGAGGTCGGTAAGGATTTCTAGGCCCTCGTTCAGGGACTCGGGCAGGAGACGGAGGGAGAGCAGAAGGTACTCCCTGCTCGTACTACCGTTTATGTGCCCGCCCAGACGGTCGACGTCGCTCGTAATTCGGTAGGCACTCCGGTTTTCGGTGCCCCGGAAGAAAAGGTGTTCTAACAGGTGAGTTATTCCGTTCTCTTCCGGGTTTTCATCCCGGCTGCCCGACTTGAACCAGAGACCGAGCGATACGGACTTGGATTGAGGTTCTTCCTGACCGATGACGCTCAATCCGTTCTCCAGGTCCTTACGGTAGCAGCCGGGGAATAGTTCCATGGTTAACGGACTTACCTATTCCTGAATTAACCTGAACTGGTACCTGTCCTGGTCGTCGATGTTTATCAGTTCTACCCTGACTTTGTCTCCAGTTTCGACGACTTCTTCAACTTTCTTTACGTAATCGCGGGACAGTTCGGATATGTGGATCAAGCCCGTTTCGCCACCTTTCGTCTCTACGAAAGCTCCAAAATCGGTGGTTTTAGTAATTTCAGCGTCTACCTGATCGCCGACCTGCAGCTCGTCCTCGGATTCTTCCGGTACCCGTTTGAGGTCGAGTCTTCCCTGGTCGTCGTGACCGATGACCTTGACTCGCATCTCTTCTCCCATGCCGGTTACGTCTTCTACGTTGTCCACGTAACCATCGGAAAGCTCGGAGATGTGAACGAGGCCTTCGGATTTGTTCGGTAGTTCTACAAAAGCTCCGAAGTCCTCCATTCTTACTACCTCTCCAACGAATTCTTCGCCGGGTTCGACCTCTCGGGTCATATCCTGAATTATATTTTTTGCTTCTTCGACCTTTTCCCTGTCAACGCCGGAAAGCTTGACAGTACCGTCGTCGTCGATGTCGATCTCCGTTTCGTACTCTTCGGTCAAATCGCGGATCGTTCTGCCGCCAGGACCGATGACTGTGCCTATTTCCGACTCGTCTACCTTGAAGACCTCCATCACAGGAGCGTGTTTGGAAACTTCGCCTCGCGGCTGGGAGATAACTGAATTCATCTTGTCCAGTACCTTCATCCTCGCATCGTGGGCTCTTTCCATTGCTTCCCGCATGATCTCTTCGTCTATTCCGCTTACCTTGACGTCCATCTGGAATGCGGTAACTCCGTCCCTGGTTCCGGCTACCTTGAAGTCCATGTCGCCGAAGTGATCCTCTTTCCCCATGATATCAGTCAGTATCCGGTAGTCGCCTTCCTCTTCCATGAGTCCGATGCCGATTCCGGCTACCGGTTTCTCTATCGGGACGCCCGAATCCATCAGCGCGAGCGAACCACTACAGACGGTCGCCATCGATGAGGAACCGTTTGATTCGAGGATTTCCGAAACGACCCTTATTATGTAGGGGAACTCTTCTTCGTCCGGAAGTACCGGGCTTAAAGCGGTCTCGGCCAGGTGACCATGTCCCTTCTCTCTTCTTCCGGGACCACTCATATAACCTGCCTCACCAACTGAATAAGGCGGGAAGTTGTAGTGCAACATAAACCTTTTGCTTCCTTCCGCGACCATTCCGTCTATTCTCTGCTCGTCCTGTTTGGTAGTGCCCAGAGTGGCCGTTCCCAGGCTCTGCGTTTCGCCCCTGGTGAAGAGACTGGAGCCGTGGGCCCTGTCAAGGAGGCCGACTTCCACGCTTATCGGTCTTATTTCGTCCGGGTTCCGTCCGTCTATCCTGACACCCTCTTTTACCGTCTTTTGTCGGATGAACTTCTTGTATTCTTCATCGATTGCATCTTCTATTTCCTCTTCCTCTTCTTCGTCGGGTTCCTCGTCTCCCAGGACTTCTGATTTTACTTTGTCCTTGATTTCTTCAACTTTTTCCTCTCGTTCGAGTTTCTTTTCTATTCCCACGAGCTCGGGGAGATACCCTTCGGCAGCTTCCGCCGCCTTCTCCTGAAATTCGCTCCTTGCCTTTTCGCCAGCACTTCTGTCCAGTTCCTCTTTTTCAGCGTACTCTAGCTGGAAATCTACCAGCTTCTTTATCCTTTCGTGAGCAAAATTTAGTGCACCGACTACATCTTCTTCCGGAACCTCCGACATTTCTCCTTCGACCATTGTTACCGAGTCGCTGGTTCCAGCGACTACTATTTCCATGTCACTTTCTTCCTTTTCAGCCGCATCCGGATTTATCAAGTACTCTCCGTCAATCATGCCTACCTCGACTCCTGCTATTGGGCCGAGGAAAGGTAGATCCGACATCGTGAGTGCCGTAGAGGCTCCAATCATCCCGGCGATCCCCGGCGAGTAGTCCTCACTTGCCGATAGGACCGTCACGACGATATGGAGTTCGTCCATGTAATCGTCGGGAAACAGGGGGCGTATCGGTCTATCGATCATCCTGGCGTTTAGTACTGCCTTATCCGAGGGGCGCCCCTCTCTTTTGATGAATCCGCCGGGTATTTTACCGCCGGCGTAAAACTTTTCCTCGTAATCCACGCGAAGCGGGAAATAGGGTTTATCGCTTTCCCCGCCCGACGTTGCCGTAACTAATACCTGGGTATCTCCCAGACTGCATATTGCCGAACCATTGGCCTGTCGGGCCACTTTCCCGGATTCTAATTCAAATTTGCTTCCATCAAACTCCGTTTCCATCTGCTTGTACATTTTTACACCTCAAAAAAACTATTTGCTTTCTTGTGATTTTCTAATTCTTATATTTAATTCGTCTTTTAACTTTGTATATTGCTCAGGTTTTTTTCTTTCCAGGTATTCCAGAAACTTCTTTCTTTTACCTACCATCTTTAATAGTCCCTGTCTTGAATGATGGTCCGACGGGTGTTCTCTCAAGTGATCGGTCAGGTTCTTTATCTTTTCAGTCAAAATCGCTACCTGAACGCTTGTCGAACCGGTGTCTTCCGAATGTTCGCCGTACTTTTCAATTAACTCCTGCTTCCTTTCCTCTGATAATGACATATTAAATCACTCCTATCCCCGAACCCCCAGGGCTTATGCTCCGGGAGTTGGTTGGTTTTATTTTTGTTCTTTTCTGATATTTCCGTATTTTTCGCCGATCTCTCTCACGTTTTCCAGTATTTTCTCTTCGTCCATAGTTTTTACGTTCCCGTCTTCCATCACCAGTTTTCCATCCGCCATGACAAAATCCACTTCTCGACTCTTTGCCGAATAGACCAGATTGGATACCGTCTCGTACTCGGGGGTCCAGTAAGGCTGGTCCCGATTCAATCCAACCAGATCGGCCTTTGCTCCTTCTTCGATCCGGCCGAGTCCGGAAAAACCGAGCTCTTCCACTTCATAGGCGGTTGCAGATTTGAAGGTTTCTTCCGCCGAGAGAGCAGTCGGGTCGTTGGCTTCCAGTTTGGCCAGAAACGAAGCCTGTCGCATTTCCTCAAACATATCCAGGTCGTTGTTGGTGCCTGGGCCGTCAGTCCCCAGAGTGACTTTCACTCCGTATTGCTTCAGCTCTTCTATCGGCGCCGCTCCGGAGGCGAGTTTCATATTGCTAGTTGGATTGTGAGCAACTACCACGTTCTTCTCCCTCAGTATCTCCATATCTTCCCGACCCAGGTGGACGCAGTGGGCCGCAAGGACCTCGTTATCAAGAACTCCCAGCTCCTCCAGGCGCTCTACCGGCGAAAGGCCGAACTCCTTCTTAGATTCCTCGACTTCGCCCTCCGTTTCGGAGACGTGGGTATGGATCGGTACGTCCATTTCTTCTGATATCCGGGACAGTTCCCTTAGAACTTCGCTACTGCATGTGTAAGGGGCGTGGGGGCTAAGTGCTACGTTCACCCTGCCCTCCGCCGCACCGTCCCAGTTTTCCACCAGATCCACGGCGGTTTCGATTTCCTGCCTGCCGGATTCGTCCAGCTCTTCCGCGATAATTCCGTAGGAAATCAATCCCCTGATCCCCGCATCTTTTATCGCCTGCGCGGTCCGATCCATGTTAAAGTACATGTCGGAAACGGTGGTGACGCCGCTCCGAATTGATTCCAGGATAGCCAGGCTGGACGCCCAGTACACCTCTTCCGGGGTCAATTCTGCCTCGGCGGGCCAGATCCAATCCTGCAGCCACTCCTCTAGAGCAATGTCGTCGGCGTAACCACGAAATATGGTCATTCCCAGGTGGGCGTGAGTATTAACGAAGCCCGGTATCAGTAGTCTACCCTCACCGTTTACCACCTTATCGGCGGAATGGTCCTTCTCTTTATTTCCGGCCTCGAAAATAGACTTGATTTCCCCGTCCTGAACGAGCAGGGATGCATTTGACTTCGGAGATCCACCTTGGGGAGATAAAATATCGAAATCTTTTAAAAGAATACTCATATAATGTCGGATTATTTAGTGAAGGAATTTACAGAATATTTCTTCTTCTAAAACCTTTTACCGTTCACCTAGTTGCGTAAAATTTTTCCTTTCTTTTAACAATAACCTTACTAACTTTCACTAAGCCCGATTATACGCCATGAAGAGAAGCTCTGCAATTGTTATCGTTCTAAAACCCGTAAGGCCTAAGCCGCTCCCGGCTGACAGCGAGCAGTCCCCCAATACGAATTAAAAATCCACCCGATCTAGAGGTAGCCGAGACTCTCCATCCTCTCCTCGATTTCCTCGTTTTGCTCGGATCCGGTTGTCTCTTTATAAAAGCCGTCCGGTTCGTAAAACTCCGGTTCCGGCGACGAGATTTCCTCTATTACTTCCCCGTCCATCTGTTCCGGTATCCTGAATCCATTGAGGTTGAGTACCGTCGGTGCAAGGTCCATGATCGAAGCGTCCCTCCGTCCTTTCTCCACGCCCTTCCCGTAAGCCATCAGTATACCGTCCCTTCTGTGATGGCCCGGGTGAAGCTTTTTACTGAATACGCTGGAGTTAAAGAACATTATTGCACCGTAACCAACTACGGATCCGTGGCAGTTATTTCCTTCAAGCGGGTTAAACAGGATGTCCGGTGCACCTTCAAGGTACGGGCCGGAGTACAGGTCTTCCTTGGGTTTTACCCAGTCGGCGAGTTTTTTATCGGAACCGGGAACTTTTATCTTTCTCAGTTTCTCCATGATCTCTGCCCGCAGATCGTGGTATTCCTTCTTATTGACTATTCCGGATTGTTCACGGTCCGATAGGTTCAACCGAACGTGACCTATGTGGGACCTGGAATAAGCGGCGGTCCTCTCCCAGTCGATGTCCTTGGAAGAAAGGAACAAAGCGTTCAGGGCGTCATTGGTTGACAGTCCCGTTATCGGGTTATCCACTATCTTTAACTTTTTTGCTATCGGGTAAATTATCTCGCCGATCGGTTGGGTGTTCTGTTCCGTAAACCCGAGTTTTGCCAGACTTCTCCTGAGCCTCGTTCCGGGATTTTTCCCCAGATTGAGGTAGCCTTCGCTTTCGAGCCAGGTATTGATGTTGAATGTATCCGTAATCGGGCCAAACCCGTGGTCCGAAAGAATCAGGAAGACCGAGTCGTCCGGTGCGAAGTCGATTAGCTTGCCGATCTCCCGATCTACTTCCTTGAATACCTCCAGTCTTGGATCCCATTCTTCGCTGACTTCGTCCCAGAGGAAGTGTTGTACCTGGTCCGTGGCGAAAAAATGGACCATCATGGTTTCGTCCTTCTCTCCTCTGAGGTAGTTATCGTAGAGGTACCGGGTTGCCTCACCCCTATCCCTGACTGCCTTGTTTAACTCGGCGACCCATGATTTTGGCTCCTTGCCTCGCATGAACGGCTCCGGAAGGTACTTATAATCCGGAATCTCCTCGTATAGTTCCTTAACCAGGTTTCCGGGATAGGACCGCTGGTCCGCCGCCGAAGGGGTAAGAAACCCGGGAACGACGAAGCCATTGACCTCCTCCGGGGGGTAAGTAACCGGAACCGAAAGCAAGCCGACCTTGCCGCCCTCGGAACTGATCTGATTCCAGACCGAGCGGGTCTTAATTGACTCCCTGTTTATCACCCTACCCTTGTAGGAATCGCTCAGGTCCAGCCAGGTATATATTCCGTGTTTTCCGGGATTAACGCCGGTATGAAAGGATGACCAGGCCGGTCCGGTCAGGGGCGGGAATGTGCTCTCCAGGTTTCCCGACAGCCCCTGGTCACGAATTTTCTCCAGGTTTTCCAGTTCACCCGCATCTATCCATTTATTTACCAAATCCGGACTTGCTCCGTCCAGAGCTATCAAAAACGTAGTCATAATTCCTCCTGATCAAAAATCTTAATCATCATTATCGTAATTCAAAAAACGATTTAACTCATAGATAACCGAAGTTCTCCAGTCTCTTGCGAGAGCCCTCAGTTTTCTTGGTTCGATTCCGGCTCTTATAAAAATCCTTCAGTCGGTGGTAAGTCGGCTCCCTTGGAGAAATTTTTCCGATGACTTTACCGTCCATCTGTTCGGGAATAGGATAAGAATGAAGGTTCAACAACGTGGGGGCTATGTCCATGATGGAAGCGTTTTCTTTTCCTGAAGTCACCGAGGGGCCTGATGCAAGCAACAATCCGTCCCGTCTATGGTTACCAGGATCGAAGGAAGGATTCAGGTTATAGACTTTTGCCGAGGTGAACATAGCTGCACCGTAAGCGGCGGTGTTTTGGGGAAGAGGGTTAAACAATATGTCAGGCGCGTCTTTTATAAAGGGACCGCGATAAACTTCCTGTTTTGGTTTGATCCAGTTTGCAAGCTTTTTATTGCTGTCTGGCAGCTTGACCTTTTCGAGTCTGCCAATGAGTTCTTGTCTCAAACTTTCGTATTCCTTTCTTTCCACGGTTCCCGTACTTTCCCTTCCCTTCTGGTTGATACGTATGTGCCCTATGTCGGCTCGAGAGTAAGCTTTCGTGTTTTTCCAATCCACGTCACGGTATGACAAAAACATGGTGTTTAATATTCCGTCAGTTAACGGGTCGGTCGTATAGTTTTCCAGCAAGTTCAACTTTTCGGCAAGGGGATAGAGAACCTCGCCCACTGGCTTCAGCCTCTCTTGTGTAAATCCAATCCTTGAAAGTCTTCTTTTTACGTAGGATCCGATATCTTTTTTGAAGCTGAGAAAGTTGTTTTCGTACAACCAATTATTTACGTTAAATACCTTATCCATCGGGCCAAAACCGTGATCGGATACGGCTATGAAGGTGGAATTATCGGGCGAGATTTCCATTAACTTTCCCAATTGTCTATCGGTTTCCTTAAATACTTCCAGGCGGGGATCCCACCCTTCGTCTCGATAGTCCCAGAGTTTGTGCTGAACCGTATCCGTTGAAAAAAAATGAACCATGAAGACTGAAGGGGAGTGTTTTTTGTAGAGGAACCGGGCGGCCTCTCCCCTCGTTCTAGTCGTCTTTTTTAACTGTTTAACCCATTTTTTGGGGGATATAGTCGGGGTAAAGTAAGGGGGTTTAAATTTAAATTCTGGGACCTCTTCAATTAATTGTGGGAACTCACTTGTAGGGTAACTAATCGAATCGCTCTCTTTCGGAGTGAGGAAACCGGGTATTAAGAACCCGTTTACTTTTTCCGGCGGGTAGGTTAACGGTAATGAGAGCAGACCAACTTTTCCCCCTTGGTGGCTGATTATGTTCCAGATGGTTCTTGTTTTAAGCGTGTTACTATTTATGGCCTTGCCCTTGTAGGAATCGGAAACGTCAAGCCAGTTAAACACTCCGTGTTTGCCCGGGTTCACTCCGGTCTGAAAGGTTGACCAGGCTGGACCGGTTATTGGGGGGAAGGTGCTTTTTAGTTTACCCGACAGTCCGGAATCTCTAATTTTTTTTAAGTTCGGTAGGTCCCCTTGTTCGATCCATTCATTGACTAGCTCCGGGTTCGCTCCATCCAGCCCAAAAATAAACGTATTCACCTTATGTCCTTTCCATGTTCATCAACGGTTTGGTCCGTTCTTTGGAACCAGACGATGTTGAAGTAGTTCCTCGCGCTATCCGTAAAGAATTTTAGCCCCTCCTCCTTTAGTCTCCTGGCTGAGGTTTTTACTATCATATTTTCGTTGTAGCGTATTTCTCCGTGTTCCTTCAACCTCTGAGAAAGCTCTACTTCGTTGGCGTCGTTTACGGAGAAGTCAAAACCGCCAACTTTCATAAATGCTTTCTTGGTAACGGCCATGTTGAAGCCACTAAAATGGGGTTTACCGAGCCAGTAATTAATTTTAAGAAAGGCGGGAAACCCAAACCTCGCAAGCCAGTGGTAGAAACCGTCGGCGTCGTGGAACCAGGCCGGACCGTAAGCACCGATAACCTCGGGGTTATCGAAGGATTTATTAATTTCAGTTAACCAGTTAGATGGGATTTCTGTATCGGCATCCGTTACGGCTATTATTGGATTTTGCGCGGATTCAAATCCGGTCTGTAATGCCCGTGTCGCACCTTTTTCAGGTTCATGAATAACCCTTGCACCGTAATTTTTAGCGATTCTGGCAGTGCCATCATCGCTATCGTTATCTACTACGATTACCTCGTACTCGCCCTCGTAATCCTGATTACGTAAACCCTTTAAAGGCATTTCAATCCAATTTTCCTCATTGTACGCGGGTATTACGATCGAAATCTTCTTTTTCTTATTCATGGAATAATTATAGTAGAAAGTTCAATCAGGCAAAAGGTCAGTTTTCAACCAGAGTTCAGTCAGGGACTGGAAGATATTTCTGACCTGTAAGCTTCCAGAGCCTTGGAGACTGCTATGTCCATATTGTAGTACTGATAATCTGCCAGACGTCCGACGAAAACAGTGCTGGAATCCCTTGCTTCTTCCCTGTATTTTTCGGCGATTTGGTTTGTTTCCTCGTCAAAAACCGGCCAATAAGGTTCTTCCTCGGCGTCCGTGCCTTTTGGATACTCTTTCAATATCGTGGTCTTGTTGGATTCCTGACCAGTCATATGTTTGAACTCGGTTATTCGGGTAAAGTCGTAATCGTTCGGGTAGTTGATTACCGAATTGGACTGATACTGTTCGCGTCGGTACGTTTCGAATTCCGTGTCCAGGCCTCTGTAGGGTAACTTACCGTATTTATAGTCGAAGTAGTAGTCAATCGGACCAGTATATATCAACTGGTCGAAATCGATTTCATCAATTACCTCTTTGTAGTCCGCCCCGAGCAGGGTTTTGATATTTGGAGAATCCAGCATGTTTTTAACCATGGATGTATAACCGTTTTCCGGCAGGCCCTGGTAAGGGTCATCGAAATAGCGATCGTCCCTGTTTTCCCGGATTGGGACCCGAGATATTATTTGAGGATCAAGTTTATCCGGCGTAACGCCCCATTGTTTTTTCGTATAGTTTTTAAACATCTTTTCGTAAAGGTATTCTCCAACCTGGGAAAGAACCACGTCGGCGGACGACTCAATTTCGTCCATTGGTTCTTTCAATTTTTCGAAGAAATCCGGCAGTTCCTCTTTGGATAGGTTGGTTCCGAATAGTTTGTTGATGGTTTCCAGGTTGATTGGGATCGGAACCAGTTTACCGTCCACGTAAGAAAGCACGCGGTGCTGGTATAGCCTCCACTCCGTAAAGCCGGATAAGTAATCCCAGACCTCCTTTTTTTCAGTATGAAAAATATGAGGACCGTACTTGTGAACAAGTACCCCGCTATTGTCGTAGTAATCAAAGCAGTGTCCGGCTAAATGGGTTTTTTTCTCGATTACAAGAACTTCGCCTTGGCGTTCGGAAGATATCCTTTCCGCAATTGTAGAGCCCGCGAGTCCAGCACCAACTACTACGTAATCAAAGTTCATAAAGATCAACTCTCTTTTTAAAATAGCTCAAATTGAATCACATTTCACACACATATATTTATGAGGAATCTTCCCCAATTTTCAAAGTTAATCCCGTAATCAAAAGCGTTGCACCGCCAAATATTAATACGGCAAAGATTCCGAAGTTATCTGCCAGTAGACCGAATATAGGTGCAATTATGATCCCAAAGACCGACCGGAGCTGAGAGTGAACCGAGAGTACCGTTGCCCTTTCCTCGCTCTTGATCCTGGTCCCCAGAAAACCCACTACCATCGGTTTTCTCAGGTTGTAGAGAGTATAGAAGAAGAAAAAGGAGACGACAGGGATTATGAGCGAGTCGATCAGTACGCCAAAGCCGGCGAAAAGGAATAGTCCCACGTCCAACCAGAGCAGCCAGTTGAGCGATCGGGCCAGGTTGCCAACTTTTTCCATTAGCTCGGCTGACTTCCGGGAGGAGACGAAACTGTTGAGGTAAATGAAGAAATAAACTATCCCGATCAAAATCGAGGTTCGCCCCCGGGCGTCCTTCACGGACAGTAGAATCGGTAGAGCAAGCGCCTGCGACCGAATTATCGGCTGAAGGTAGTCCTTGCCTATCTTGAACAGGGAGTCGAAAAGCGAGGCGTTGATCAGCACTTTGCCCATTTCCGGCGCGGAAAATATCGAACCGAAACTGGACTTGAACTGATCGACCATATCCGAAAAGGAAATCCCGCTTTGGCTAATGTCGCCATCGAGCTCCTTCGGGTAGGTTAGCATAAGGACCAGGTCCAGGCTATAAGGCAAGAGACTGGCCAGGAATACCACGTTATAATTGCCGCGGAAGAAAACGATCAGGGCCGCGAGCAGAGCGGAGAGTGCGGAGCCCAGACGAGAGGCGGACCTTGTTTTGCCGTAGTAACTGACCTGCTGATCGCTCATACCCTGAATGTCGAGGTATTCCATTATCATTGACTTGTGAGTGCCGGAGCGAAAGGCCTCGCCGCTGGCAAAGAGTATCATGGCGGGAATAAAGAGAAAGAAGTCCGAGTAAAAGTAAAAAACCAGAAACGAGAGGATGTAGGAGGAAAACGACAGAACCATCGCCCGCCTTCTGCCGGTCAGGTCGGCTATCGCCCCGGTCGGTATTTCGAAAACGTTGACGAACGTCTCCCGGATGCTGATCAGGACCCCTATCTGAAAATAGGAGAGGCCGTTTTCCAGAAAAAACAGGTAGAGGAAGGGTTCGAAGAACCGTAAGTTCTTGAGAAAGCCGTACGCGGAGAACTTAAATAACATTTTGAACAAGTTGAATGAGCCTAACTGTCAGTTTCTCTTTTACCTTCATTTACGCCAACTAGATCGTATTTAATCTCTCTGATACGGTCAGCTTCCAGTGAAGTGCGGAAAAATTCGTACAAATCATCCTTACGATACCAGTCAGGACGCCAGAGGTCGTTTACGTAATCGTAATCCGCCAGCTTTGCCATTTGTTCTTTAAACCAGCCACCCCGAACGTAAGGTTCACACGCGATTATTGTTCTGTCAGGGTACGTGGCAACCAGATCTTTTATGAACTTCCCGTGATCAGGGTTTATATGGTGCAGGAGGTCACAGATAAAATAGACGTCGACATCAGGGAATTTTTTAACTTCCTTACAGTCCATCTTTTCGACATTTAAACCCTTTCGTTCTGCATAACCAAGCAACCTTGTGTTCAAATCTATTCCCTTGTAATTTGCTTTTGGAGAAAGGTAATTCGCCAATAAGCCGGTGCCGCAACCGATATCGAGAACTGATCCGTTCCCGATTATTTCCCCGGCCAGTTCGTAACGAGTTGGTGGATGGATTGTATTTATGAAAAGTTCGTATAGCCGGGGAAAATAGTGAATAAGCATTGAACCTCTTCCCAATCCGTGTCAATTACCGCAGATTCGCTTCGTCTTTATTCAACCGCCGATTCCGTGATAACTGATGGTAAATCAGCCAGGGGCTCAGGTCAAGATCGTCGACCCGCCCGGCGTCCAATAAATTGGCACCCATAATAAACGGACACAGGGGTTAATCGCCGCGCTTTTTCGGCCCGTTTTCTTAGACTCATTTTTTAAGGGTACACTCGCTGCTGAATTACCGTCTAATCTCGTTTATAATTGAAAAAACCGGGTGAGCGGAATGAATCTTACGGAGAAAAGAGACGAACTACTGGAGGAGAAGCTCTGCGATCGCTGTCTTGGCAGGCAGTTTGGTGACCTTGGTCACGGTCTGGAGAACTACGAGAGGGGAATGATCGCCAGAACCCTGGAGATCATTGACGAGGACGTTTTCCTCAGGGAAAACGTACCGGATGGTGAGCCCAGGGAAGGCGACTGTTCTCTTTGCGAGGACCTTTTTCTCGACCTCGATCGATACGTCGAAATGGTAAAGAATAAACTCAGTTCTTACGAGCTGGATACGGTAGTTGTGGGGACGAAGGTGCCGCGGAGAATAGAAAAGCGACAGGGGGAGCTCTGGGAGAATTACGGAGATAGGTATGCGAGACCGATTAAATCCGAATTAAACCGTATTGTCGGAAGGAGAATTCAGGAAGAACTTGGCCTGGAAGCCGACTTCGAGCGTCCGGATGCCAATCCAGTACTGGACCTGGAAAACGATAGGGTTGAACTTCAGATAAACTCGGTCCTAATTTACGGACAGTACGATAAATACGTAAGGGGGATACCTCAGACGGTATGGCATTGCAAGGAATGTGGGGGTCGGGGTTGTGCGGAATGCAATTACACAGGGAAGAAGTACGAAGAATCGGTTCAGGAGATTATTCAGGAGCCCTTTATCGAGGCTTCCCGAGCCAAGGACGTCAGCTTTCACGGAGCTGGAAGGGAGGACGTGGATGCCCGGTGCTTCGGCAGGAGGGAGTTCGTTCTGGAGTTGAAACGCCCGAAGAACCGAAACCTGCAGCTGGGCCGGATTGAAAAAGAACTGAACGAAGCCCAGGACAAGGTAGAAGTATTTCAGGTCGACCGGACCGATAAAGCCCGAGTAGAAGATGTAAAGACCGAGGACTCCGACAAGTCGTACCTGGCAATTGTCGAACTATCCGAAAAGTTGGAAAACCTGGATCCGGAGAAGCTGGAGGAAATCCCGGGGATGATAGATCAGCGGACTCCGGAACGCGTATCTCACAGGAGAGCCGACAAAGTAAGAAATAGGCAAGTTCACTGGCTACGATGGGAGAAGCTGGGGGAGAACAAGCTGGAGCTAACTCTGAAAACCGAGGCGGGAACTTACGTGAAAGAATTGATTTCCGGTGATGGGGGGAGGACTAAACCGAGCGTGGCGGGAAAGCTCGGCTGCGAGGCCCGCTGCACCAGGCTCGACGTCCTGGAGATCTACCAGAAGTAGGCAGTTTTGTCCTTTTTACTTTTTAGAAGTCCACGCCGAGCGTAACTATCTCGAACGGGTCGAACTCGTATTCCAGCGACCCGTTTTCCGTTTCGAGTTCTTTTCGTTCGTCCTCGATCAAGTTCAGAGTCTTAACTCTTTTCGGCGGGAAGCCGAAGTCGATTTTAACCTTTTGTCTTCTCCCCCACCCTTCGTAGAGACGAACTACCAGCTTCCTCTCGGAATCCTCGGCCAGTTTTACGGACTCGACGATCGTTCCGCGATCGTCCGTCTTAATTAAGGACGGTATCCGGACGAAATCATCTACCTCACCCGTCTCCGGGGTCGAGTTCAAATCGTAGGCAGCTTCGATGATTCCTGATTCCCTGAAATCCCCTGAGTGTGGAAGGAAAGAATAAGTGAATTCGTGCCTCCCCATGTCGGCCTCAGGGTCGGGCCACTTTGGAGCCCTGAGCAGGCTCAAACCGATTACGGTTTTATCGACGTTGACGCCGTACTTTCCATCGTTTAACAGGGCGGCACCGTATTCGTATTCCGAGACGTCGACCCACTTCTGGTGGGGAACCTCGAACTTTGCCTCGTCCCAGCTCGTGTTTTTGTGGGTCGATCTGTCGAAATGGCCGAATTGCACCTCGTATTTGGCCTGCTGCGTTCGTACGTTCACCGGAAACAGGGTTTTTAGAAGTACTTTTTCCTCGTGCCAGTTTATTTCCGTGGTGAAGTCGATTCTCTTTGAATTCCCGTAGATTTTGATCTTCTGGGTGATCTTCGAGTCGCCGTAGGGGCGTGTTTGCTTGAGTATTCCCCGCACCGGACCCGATTCTAGCTTTTCGCTCCGTTCCGGATTGGGTAGGTCTTCCCCGTTTTCGTAAATATCCTCCTCGAGTTCCCAGGCCTGGTACTCGGTCGGTACGTCCCTGTAAGCGACGAGCCGGTTGGCGGTCCCCGAAACCACCTCCCTGTCGGCTTCCTTGTCGTAAATGGACTCTATCTCGCCGGCCGCGTTCAGGTTTACGGCTATCCTTTGGTTCTCAAGGCCTTTCCTCGAAACTTCTATGGGGTTACTGTCCCGACTTTTGCCGGATCCGATCGCGAAGGATTTCCCGCCCGTTGCCGGCAAATCTTTTGCCTCGAGAAGAGTCTTGCCGTCGTGAGACCTCTGAGCCGGGACCTCTTCCCCGTTTTTGGTTTCTGCTATGAGCGGCTCTCCTGGCGGACCGGTAATTTCCGATTCCACGACCCGATCCATCTTCCAGGATAGCGAATTTGACACGAAAACGTGGCTGGCGTCCTCGCGGGTCGGCAGGACTGCTTCCTTTGCTCCCTCCAGCAGCCGTTCACAGTCCTTGCTAACTTCACCGTAATCCCTTTCCGCGTCCACGTAAACATCACGGATTGAGGATCCGGGAAGTATGTCGTGAAACTGGTTGAACAGGTAGGCCTTCCAGGCTTTTTCGATCTCTTCTCCGGGGTAATCAAACTCTTCTTCCCTTATTGCCGCAAGTACCGACCAGAACTCGGTTTCTCGCAGTAAGAACTCCAGTTTCCTGTTCTGCCGTTTTACCTCTCCCTGAGTTGTAAAGGTTCCACGGTGTCGTTCCAGGTACAACTCGCCGTACCAGCTTTCAAAGTCACCGCGACTCTCTTCCAGGTCGGTAAAGAACTCCTTTAACTTCCTAAATTCGGCGTCCGGGGTCGGGTCCATTTCATCGATCTTCTCGACGTCCTCGATCATATCCCGGTTCGGCCCACCGCCACCGTCACCCCAGCCGATAAGGTAGGCGGCTTCATCGTGTTTTTCTCTTTCCTTGTACTTTTTTGCCGATTTAACTATTTCTTCGATACCGTTGCCGAGGCTCATCCCGTTATAGGTATCCGCCGGGGGAAAGTGAGCTAAGAGTTCCGAGCCATCGATGCCCTCCCAGTTGAAACTGTGGTGAGGAAATTCGTTTTCCTCGTTCCAGCTCAGCTTGTGAGTAAAGAAGTAAGGACAATCGGCGGCTTTTGCAATTCCGGGTAATCCGGCCGGAAAACCAAATGCATCGGGAAGAAAAGTGATTTTCGGATCAACGTCAAAGTTTTCACGAAAGTATCTTTTTCCGTAGAGAAACTGTCGCGCCAGGGGTTCACCTCCGCTGATATTTACGTCACTTTCCACCCAGGTTCCGCCAACCGGTTCCCACTTCCCGGCCTCGATTAGCGTGCTGATCCTATCGTAAAGTTCCGGGTAGTGGTTTTCGATGAATTCGTAGAGTGCCGGCTGCGAGAAGAGAAACCTATAGCTGGATTGTTCTTTCAGTAATTTTATCGCAGTAGAAGATGTCCTGCCGGATTTCCTTATCGTTTCGCTCCATGGCCAGAGCCAGGCAGCGTCCAGGTGTGCGTGCCCCGTTATGGACAGTTTGAAATCGGAAACCTCGGAAGTTAGTTCCTTGAGCGGTTGCAGTCTTTTCCTCGCCCGTTCTGTTCCCTCGATCAATTCCGACTCGGTCTCGTACCCGAAGGGAAACCTGTGGCTGGCTTTGTTGAGCCCGTCGAGGATCTCCCGGCTCTTTGTACTATCTTTATCGAGGGATTTTCTCAGGTCGTTAAGCAATCGGAACTCACGGTGGAATTCCTTAACGGGAGTCCTCTCGGTAAACAATTCCGCGGCTTCCAGTTGGAAGCGATCGAGCTCGAGGCCACCCCAGAAAAGAGTGGTTCCGGCTTCAATAAGCAGGTCGAAGTTCTCGCCCTGTTCGGCACTTTCGGTTAGGAGGAGTGAATCGTGTCCCTGGTCGAAGGCCTTCCACGGCTGGTTATTTCGGTAACAGAGACATTCCAGGGATGGACGTCCCGGAAGCGGGCTGTTTTCGGACCGCTCCTTTGGTTTGGCTACGAACCGGAGATGAGTCGGCTCTTCCTCCATTTCGTCCGGGACCGCAAACTTTACCCTGAACCAGACGCTGTTACCCAGGGAAAGCTTTTCCGACCTTTGTCCGCCATGGTAAAGGGAGGCATCTGCATCCAGCCGGGCTTCGGGTCCGTACTCCCTGTCCCTTTCCCAGGTGAAACCTGGTTCACACTTTTTAAATTCATCAAGCGAGAGGTCGGCCGGTCGTTTAAAACCCTGTGTTTTGTAGAAGTAAAGCTCTTCAACTTCTTTATTTTCGTACTCTATCAGTTTTCTAACCCTGGATTGAGTGTCCTCGACGCGTTTTCGGGGTCCTTTTTTCATTTCCGCCTCCTGGTAATAGCCGATATCGTATCAGGATAGAAGAACCATCGCCACTATTCAACTCAATTCTTTCACCGCCTCAATTTTGGATAGGCAGGCCTTGCCAGGCCCGCTGTTGTATGAGGTCGAAGTATTGTTATACACAAACCTCCATCAACCCCGGGGGTAGAAACCCCCGACTATCGTTTATTATTCTGGAGTTTTCACAGGTTAAAGTTATTACGTCCAAAATCATAGCCCGCTGTTTTATCATGGTGAAAGCATTGAGATTAAACTTTTCTAACTTGTTTTACGTCTCTGGCTTCTTAGTTGATTTCAGTACGGGATACACAATTCTACACAATTCTT
>CAZYCI010000019.1:10617-18086 GCA_964645955.1 uncultured Thermotogae bacterium | reverse complement strand
ATACTAAAGTAAGTGCTGGAGGTCTCTTCTCTGTGGCACTTTCCAGCCGTCTCCGGCTCTGGTCTTCGGCAAATACGCCTCGACCAGCGACCTGCCCTGTGGAGTCCGGACTTTCCTCGACCGAAAAGGTCGCGGCTTCCTCTCCCCCTCGTAACTATTTTATTCGCTCGCAAGGAGTCGATCAATTGGGATACGGCTTTTTGACAAGGTAAGTAGCGGTCGAACCAAACCTCTCAGTCTTCATTCTGGAGCCGAACGGAACCGAGAACCACCACCAACAAAACCCCTACAATCCCGAAAAGAGTTACAACGGTAGTAGTCTCGAGCGTCCAGGCAAAGCTGGTATCCGGGTTCCCCGCGGCTCCGATCAAAACTTCAAATGGTTTACGGAGCGCCCCGAGCATCAGGCCGATAAGAAAACCGAGGGTTTCAGAACGCCACCGTTCCAGGGTATAGGATAAAACCCGAGAGAAGGAAATTATCCCGACAACCGCACCAAAACCAAAAACCATTAATGTCGGCAAACTGCCCGGCAAACTACCAATTCGGTCAAGAATGTACTCGTATTGCCCAACCAGCAGAAGGATAAAAGCGCCGGAGATTCCAGGCAGAATCATGGCACAGACGGCGACGGATCCGGCGAGGAAAACTACCGGGAGCGAATGCCCGAAGTTCCCGCTTGAAATACCCACGACCAACACGGCCGAGGCGATACCAATAAATCCTGCAACCAGCGGGGAAAACCCGGAATCCGGCATTTCAAAGAAAAGCAGTACGGCAGAAGCAAGTATCAGGCCGAAAAAAAACGAATAAGTATAGGGCGGATAGTTTTCTAGGAGAAATCGGACGAACTGGGAGCCAACCAGTAGGGCAAAGCCTATACCGGTCAGGAGCGGAAGAAGGAAACCGTATTTTACGTCCTTTAACCCCTGCCAGAAATCTTCCGTGCGCCAGGCAAGTAGATCCAAGATTACGGCGGGATCAAAGGATTCAATCGCGTCAATCAATTCCTGGTAAATGCCGGTAATCAGCGCCATAGTACCCCCGGATACTCCGGGAATAACGTCGGCAAATCCCATTACTACACCCTTTAAAACCAGGATTGCGGTCGACTTAAAAGTATTCAAAGAAATAAAAACCTCATTATTGATTTTATCAAGTAGCTAGCGAGCAAACCCTGATCTTCACCCGCCCCTTTAAGTTAAAAAAGGCTGGTTAACCGATTCGGAGCCATATGGCCTTTGGTTTAATTATTCTCTTAAAAGGTACCCCGGATTTCAATTCCTTTGTCCACCGCCCCTGCTGGCCGTTTAAAATTCCGTCGAATTACGTTATCCTGATACCAGATTAGCAGTTGATATATCAATAGATCCTGGAGGTCTCAACCATCATGAAAACAGACATCGGTATAATCGGAATGGCTGTAATGGGTCAGAACCTCGCCCTGAACGTTGAATCAAAAGGTTACAGCGTATCCGTCTACAACAGAAGCGAGTCCAGAACACGCGAGTTCGTCGAAGATAGAGCGCAGGACAGGGATATTGTACCCGAGTACGACCTGGAAGGGTTTATAAACTCAATTGCCAGACCGAGAAAAGTCCTTTTGATGATCAAGGCCGGCTCACCCGTCGATAAAGTCATTTCGCAGCTCGTTCCGCTTCTGGATGAAGGTGACGTTATTCTGGACGGAGGAAACTCCAACTTCAGGGACACGGACAGGAGAACCGATGAAGTCAATTCGGAAGGAATCCTTTACCTCGGAACGGGTATAAGCGGCGGCGAATACGGAGCCAGGCACGGTCCGTCGATCATGCCGGGAGGAAACGAAGAAGCCTACGAGATAGCCGGCCCCGTGCTCGAGGACGCGGCCGCCCAGTTAGAAGAAGGTCCATGTTGTACCTACCTCGGTCCCCGGTCGGCCGGGCACTACGTCAAAATGGTTCATAACGGGATCGAATACGGCGTTATGGAGGCAATCGCCGAGTCCTACTGGTTGATGGACAGAGGGATGGGTCTATCCACCGAGGAGATGAGTTCGGTCTTCGGGAACTGGAACCAGGATATGGAGTCGTACCTGGTTGAGATCACGGCTGAAATACTGGAGGAGAAGGACGAAAAGACAGGGGGACCGCTGATCGACCAGATTCTCGACACGGCGGAACAAAAGGGCACGGGAAAGTGGACGGCCCAGAACGCCCTGGAACTCGGAGTCCCTGTACCCACAATTACCGCGGCGGTTGACGGACGGTTCATTTCGTCCAGAAAGGAAGAAAGAGTCGAAAACTCGAAAAAACTGGATTCCGACAGGGGAACCGACCTACCCGGCGGTAACTGGCTGGAGAAGATCCGTTCCGGCCTGGAGCTTTCTATATACAGCGCTTACGCCCAGGGAATATACCTCTTAACAGTCGCTTCCGATGAATACGATTACGACCTGGAACTTCCCGAAATTGCGAGAATCTGGAAGGATGGCTGTATAATTAGGTCTAACGTCCTCGGGGAAATCCAGGACGGATTGAACAACGAACCGAACAACGCGAACCTGCTCTTCGAGGAACCGTTCCTGTCAAAAATCAAGGACGGTCTAAAGCCAACTAAGGAGTTGCTCTCTGCCGGAAGAGAAGCAGGGGTGCCGCTACCGGCTATGAGTTCTTCGCTGGACTACGCCCTCGCTTTTGCATCGGGGAACCTACCCGCCAACATGATACAGGCCCAGCGGGACTACTTCGGAGCCCACACGTACCAGCGACGGGACGAAGAAGGCTACTTCCACACCGAGTGGATGGAGGATAACGGGTAAATCGTAATTACCAGCTATAAACAGTATTGATTATAACGTCCTCGAGGCCTCCGCCGGAATCCAGAACGAGACCGGTGGTTAGGTCGAAGGAATTGCTAAACCTGTACTCGGCCTCACCGGTTAACTGGCTGACACCAAACAACTTGCTATCGTCGGACCAGTAAAGATCGACCCCGAGGTAGAGGTTACCCCTGCCGCCCTCGAGGGACAGGACTCCCCCGTAGTTCGTTTTACTCGATACCGAGACGCCTCCCGGCAAATAGGAGTACCTGCTGCGGGGGAACAGACCGTAATCCTCGGCCCGGAGTCTCCAGTCCTTCTCCTCGCTTTCACGAATCAAATTATTGTCCCCCAAGGCTTCGAGAAAGCTAAACTTTACGTTACCCAGGCTTACTTCGTTCATTCCATAACCCCTGATTGCAAAACCCTCGATAACGTTTTTCCCGCCGGTCAGTTCGTCCGGTTTTAGTTCCGAATAGACGTCGAGGCAGCCCCAGTCCAGGTTCAATTCCGGTTCCAGGGTAATATCCTTGCCGCTCGGCTTAAACTGGAAGGAACCATCCAGCTCCAGTAAATCCTCTTCGTTCCCGACGGAGAAGTCGAGGGTGGTCTCCTCGAAACCCTTGTCGGCGCTGAAGTTGCTGGTGGAGTCGAACTGCATCGGGCCAAACTTTACTCCCTCCAGGCTAACTTCGCTCCCGGTATAACCACTGAGCCTCTCGTAACCCTGGGCCGGCCCGCTGAAGGTATCGTAGCCGCTTCCATCCCTGATGCCAGCCAGTTCAAGCGGGTTAGGCCGTAAACCAAACCGAGCGACCAGCTCTACCCCTATACCGCTCAACTTCGTACCGGATACGGATAACTCCAGGCCGGAATTGTACTCCCCCTGGCTTCGGGTGGATTCGCTAATCTTCTTTTCCTGTTCGCCTTCCGGCTTTCTTTCCAGGAGAAATATTCCCTTGTAAGAAAACCCGCCGTAGTTAACGATCCCGGTACTTGCCCAGTAATCCAGCTCCTCCTCTCCAAAGTCGGCTCTGGTACTACCTCCCATGGTCCCGATCGGGTAGTCCGGCCCGAACTCCCAGGCAAAGTAACCGTCGAAGGAAACGTCAAAGAGGTCAGCATCGTTCGGATTCAGAAGCTTGCTCTCGGCCTGTGCCGAAAGAGCCGTACCGGTATCCGCAAGTCTCGTCTCCGGCCAGTAGAGAGCCCCGGTTACCATACTCGGCAGGTCCTCTACGTTTCCACTTACGTAGCTCATATCCCAGGTCACGACGGAGTCCGTTCCAAAGATACCTCCGGTACCGCCGGGTGAAAGCCATATTTCCGAATCCATTTCTCCGTCGACCCTTCCTCTAACCAAGGAACCAGGCAAGGAAACCAGCAAAAAGGAAACCAGGATTAGCGCAACGACTTTATCGAACTCCTGTATGGACAAAATATACCCCCGTTTATTTTAAAGAAATGAGCCTGGTCCGAGACCAGTTCCATCTCCCGCTGCGTCCCATTTATTCATACCGCAAAGCTTCTACCGGTTGCAACCTGGAAGCCTGTCTGGCCGGCAACACGCCGGAAATCGACCCAAGGACGAAGGAAAAAGCAATCGCACCGATTATCAATCCCGGCTGGAACGAAGGCGCAAAGGGCACCGAAAGGGCCTGATCGATAAACCTTCCCGCAATGAGACTGATACCTATTCCGACTAGAGTACCCAGTGCACCACCTACCAGCCCCAGGAGTCCGGATTCTATAAGGAAGAGGCTCAGGATCTGGCCGTTCTTGGCACCAACTGCCTTCATGACACCTATCTCCCTAGTCCGCTCAAGCACGGCAGTATACATGGTATTCATGACGCCAATTCCCCCGACGAGCAGGGATATAGCGGCGATTCCGGCAAGGGCTATCTGGATGGTTCCCAGTACGTTATTAACCCTGTTGCTGATATCCTCTGTCGTTATAGTAGTCACCGCCGTATCGTTTTCAGTATAAACGCCCTCTACTTCCTCTGCCACGCTCGATACGTCCGAATTCTCGTCAACTTCAGCCAGGACAAGGGAAGCTTTGTTCTCTCCTCCGTAAAGGTCGTTCATCGTATTCAGGGGAACGAATATACCGCTATCCAGGTCGCCGTAGAAGTTAAATCCGCCGCCACCCTCGTCCTCGGGTTCCAGAACACCGGTGACGGCAAACTCCTTACCTTCAATCCTAACGGTATCGCCGGGCGAGGCTCCCAGGTCTTTTGCCGCGCCGGCACCGAGCACTACCTCCAGTGGTGCTCCCTCGAAGGAAAAACGCTTCCCTTTTTCAACCGGGAAACCGCTGAAGTAATCATCAAAATTTGAGAGGACTTCTTCGCTCATACCGGTCACTCGTAAGAAAGCCTGACCGTCAAGCTGATCCGAATTGATCAAACCCGTTTCGGTTCTCGTAGCTCCGGAAACCTTTATCTCGTCCAAACTCTTAATCACGGTGCTATCGAGATAGGTATCAGAACCGGAACTCGCGTTGCCAAATCCACCCCCTTCCGTATCCAGGTTTCCGGGGAGAACAGTTATCGTATTGTAACCGAGCTTCTCGAATTCGCCCGTAATCGAATCCTGAATCCCCTGACCTATGGAAATCAGTGTCACGATCGCAGTTACTCCAATTACGACTCCAAGAATAGTCAGCCAGGAACGGAGCTTTCTATTGCGAATCGAGTGCCAGGACAAACCAAGGTAATCAAGCAGCATTAACTTCCCCCTTCGATTTCTTCTCGACCATCGTCTATCCTTCCGTCGAACATATTTACCGTTCTCTCGGCGTATTCGGCATCCCTCGGGTTGTGAGTTACGACTACTATCGTCATACCCCTCTCTCGGTTTAAACCTTCAATTAATTCCATGATCTCCTCACCTGTTTTAGAATCCAGGTTGCCCGTCGGCTCATCGGCAAGAAGGATTTCCGGATCGTTTACGAGCGCCCGGGCGATGGAAACGCGCTGCTGCTCCCCTCCTGACAGCTCGGCGGGCTTATGTCTCAGCCGATCACCGAGGCCGACCATCTCGAGCAGTTCCGCGGCCCTTTCCTCGCGTTCTTCCCTGTGGACACCCTGAAAGGTGAGGGGAAGCGCGACGTTTTCCAGGCTGCTCAGGGTATGAATCAAGTTAAAAGTCTGGAATACGAACCCAACCTTGTTACCTCTCAATTCAGCCAGTTCGTTTTCCTCGTAATCGGAAATATCCCGCTCGTCCAGCATTACCTCCCCCTGGTCCGGTATATCAAGTGCCCCGATTATGTGCATGAGGGTACTCTTGCCGGATCCGGAAGGACCGACTATTGCCACGAACTCGCCGGGTGAAACCTTCAGATCCAGACCCCGGAGCGCTTGAACTTCCGTTTCACCCATCATGTACGTTTTTGCAACGTTCTTTAACTCAACCATTTTCTCTCCCTATTCACTCTTCGTAGCTAAATTCTACCAGTTCGATTCTGGTCTTGACCGTCCCACCCTCTTCTCGCTCGAAAAGAGCGGGAAATAAGAGCAAGTCCCGTGTATCCCTGCCGGCAAACGCCATGTTGACCCGCTGGTTCGGGTAGTTCGAATGAACAAAGGTTCCCATGACTACCTCTATACCAGCTACCGTCTTTTCTCCGTCCGTCACGAGTCGTGCTCCGCTGGGCAGGATGTAGTTTTCGTTTGGTTCGATCTCTACGTCTCTGTCGTCTAGAGTAGCGAGGGGGCTCAAATCAATATTTGGCGTATCCCCTTCCTCGAACTGAGATCCGGCAGCCCCAGCACCTCCACTGGCGCCAAAAGCCGTGGAAACGTCCTTTCGGGCTCTTCCCGGGCTCGTAACTTTCTCCGTTACGGTGTAGGAATCCCCCTCCGGAGTTACGTTCATTTCGTACCTTCTTGCTGGGGCATCGCTATCCGGCTCGCTAATGACGAAAACTGCGCGTAAAGTCCCCCCGGGGTACTCGCCCATACCAAATATACCGGCAACTACTCCCGTCTCCAGCACCAGCACGGCGACAAGTGCCATCAAACCGACCGCTACAATCCTCGGTAAACTCTGTCTCTCGGAACTTAATTTCATGATTTACCCCCCTGAACTCTTATTGAAAAACTCGTCCTTCATCTCCTGCAGCAAAACCTGGAACTTTTTCTCACCGGCAATAAACCGGTAAATGTACATCAGACCCAGAACCCGCTCTTCCGGTTTTATCTCTTCCTCGCACTGGTCTCGCAGATCCCTTAATTCCTCTTTACCCGTTTCAGTCAGGCCGTAGTAATTCCGGTTGTTGTTCCCACGATCATTCTCCGGCTCCACTTCTTCGATCATTCCCTCTTCATCCAGCCGCTCCAGGGCCCCGTAGACTGTACCCTGACCGGGCTTCCAGTACTCTCCCGACTTCTCCTCTATTTCCTTAATTATCTCGTAACCGTATCGGGGCTTCTCTTCCATTAACTCGAGTAAAAGCAAGTCAGTAAAACCTTCCGAATTACGCAAGTCGATCCCCCCGTAACTATTACGTAACGTAATATTACGTTCTGTAAAGTACCTGTTCAAGAGTTCCCTGTCTCAGGTTGACTGCTGGATATACCATTCCCCTTTCGATACACTCTTTAACGTCATAGACGGATGAAAAAGAGATGATAACAAGCTACCGGTGATAAAATGATCAA
>CAZYCI010000019.1:1494-10517 GCA_964645955.1 uncultured Thermotogae bacterium | reverse complement strand
GTCATAGACGGATGAAAAAGAGATGATAACAAGCTACCGGTGATAAAATGATCAAGACAATTACTTTCGACTTTGGCGGGGTACTTTACGATTACGACGGGGCGGGATTAATGGAAGAACTGGCAGCCAATTCCAGAAAAACTGCCAGGGATTTCGAGGAACTTCTTGCCGGCTCGAGCCTGGATAGAGCTCACTTTCGAGGCGAGGTAAGCGCTAAAGAACTTTTGAAGACCCTGCAGGACAGGGTCGGCCTGGACATGACAATTGACGACCTGGCCCGCGCTTACCACAAAAGCGTAGATCCGCGTGAGGAAGTTTTTCAGCTCGTCCGGGCCCTAGAAGGTGACTACAACCTTCAGCTTTATTCCGATACCCCTGAGTTGCTTTACGACCGCGTGATAAAGGAGATGCCGGTATTCGATGCTTTTTCCGGAGTCGTTCTGTCCTTCGAAGTCGGCAAACTAAAAGACGAACCGGACGGACACAGGGAAGTGATCGCAAAGTCGGGTAACCGGCCGGAGGAGATAGTCTTCATAGACGACCGGGAAGAATTTGTGGAAAAATCTAAAGAACTCGGGATAAACGCCATCAAGTTTACCAGTCTACGAGATCTAGTCGGGAAACTGGAAGAGCTCGGCGTCAAGCTGGATGGAAAGTTGGATTTTAACTGGAGGGAGAACAATGGCTAAACCTTCGACGTTTTCAATAGTAGCTTTCGATCCTGAAACGAGCGAACTCGGGGTTGCAGTCCAATCAAAATTCCTGGCCGCGGGTGCGGTCGTTCCCTGGGCCCGGGCGGAGGTCGGCGCTATCGCAACGCAGTCGGCCGCGAATACCACCTACGGTCCCGAGGGGCTGAATATGCTTCAGGAAGGAAAGACCCCGGAGGAAGTAGTTGAAAAACTCACCGATCAAGACGACGAAAGCCCTATCAGGCAGGTTGGAATAGTGGACTCCAGCGGCAACACGGCTGCCTTTACCGGAGGAGAATGTATAGATTACGCCGGCCACATAAGCAAAGAGAATTACAGCTGTCAGGGCAACATACTGGTTTCCGAAGATACAGTTGAGGCCATGGCTGATAAGTTTGAGAGCACCGGGGACAAGCCTTTATCTGAGAGGTTGGTCGCCGCGCTCGCAGCCGCGGATTCCGCCGGCGGCGACAGAAGGGGAAAGCAGTCTGCCGCACTTCTGGTCGTAGAAGAGGAAGGCGGGTATGGCGGCTTTAACGACAGGAAAATTGATCTCCGAGTCGACGACAATCCGAACCCGATAGAAAAACTGGGCGAGTTGCTAGAGCTACACCAGCTTTACTTCAGCAAGCCGGAAGGAGAAGACCTGGTAGAAATGGACGAGGACGTAGTAAAGAAGCTCCAGTACCTGATGAACGAACTGGGTTACTATTCGGGTCCCCTGACAGGGGAATACGACGAATCCACTGAAAAATCATTTTTAGAGTACTGCCGCACCGAAAACTTCGAGGAAAAGCTGCGGGACGACGACAAACTGGACTTCCGGATCGTCGAGTTCATGGAAACCCAGGCCGCGGAGAACTCCTGCTAGGTTAATCCAGTAAGTTAACCCTTTTGGTCCCCGTCAACGCTCAACCCGAGTTCTTCCAGTTGGCCGCGAGAAACTTCCATAGGGGCGCCGGTTAGTGGTGACTGGGCCATTCCGGTTTTTGGGAAGGCTATGACGTCCCTGATACTGTCCTCGCCGGCCAACAACATTACAAGACGATCGAGACCGAGAGCTATTCCGCCGTGGGGCGGCGCTCCGTAGTTCAGGGCCTCGAGGAAGAAACCGAACTTCTCCTCCGCTTCTTCCTTAGTTATACCAAGCACGTCAAATATCCTTTCCTGAAGGTCACGGTTGTGGATTCTGATGCTACCTCCGCCTAGCTCTATACCATTAAGAACCAGGTCGTAGGCTCTGGCCTCCACGTCAAGCGGTTCTTCCTCCAGCCGCTCGAGGTCCTCTTTTCTCGGAGAGGTGAACGGGTGGTGTTCGGAGGTGACACCGCCGCCTTCTGCCTCACCAAAGAGGGGAAAACGAGTGACCCAGACGAACTCCCACTCGTCCTCCGGAATCATCTCGTGGTCCTCAGCCAGCTTAAGCCTGAGCTGACCGAGAGCCTGGTTCGCCGTCCTTCTGGTATCGGCTACTATGAAGACGAGGTCTCCCGGTTCGGCGTCGAACTCGTCGATGATCGCTTTTTCCGTATCGGCGGAGAGGTGCGAAGTAAATTGACCTTCAAGTCCGTCTTCAGTAACGTCTGTCCAGAGCAGTCCTTTTGCCCCGCCGTCCTTAACGAGGTCTTCCAGCGAATCAAGCTGGGACCTGTTGTAGTCGATCGGGTCACTAAGACAGAGCCCCTTGACTACGTCACCGTCGGCCACGGTTCCGGAAAATATATTAAAGTTCGAATCCTTTACGGATTCGGAGAGGTCAACAAGTTCGAGACCAAAGCGGAGGTCGGGACGATCCGATCCGTACTTGTTCATGGCTTCTTCGTAGGACATCCGGGGCAGCGGCAGTCCCAGCTCCGTCTCGAGTTCGGCGTCAAATACCTTCTTCACCATCCCTTCGGTGACCTCGATCACGTCTTCCTCGTCCACGAAAGACATCTCAAGGTCAAGTTGAGTAAACTCTGGCTGCCTGTCCGCCCTCAGGTCCTCGTCCCGAAAGCACTTTACGATCTGGAAGTACTTCTCAAAACCGCTCACCATGAATAGCTGTTTGAAGAGCTGGGGCGACTGCGGTAGGGCGTAAAACTTACCATTGTGGAGACGCGAGGGGACAAGAAAGTCCCGAGCGCCTTCCGGCGTGCTCTTCGTCAGGACCGGCGTTTCAACTTCCCAGAAGCCCTCTTCGTCAAAGTAGTCCCGGATTCTCTTGAAGGTCCTGTGTCGCAGGGCGATGTTCTCCCTCATTCCGTTCCGGCGGAGATCGAGGTACCGATACTTCAGCCTGGTATTTTCGTTTACCTCCAGGCCATTACCGGGCGAAAAGGGCAGATTGGCGGCAGAATTGAGAACTTCCATCTCCTCCACTTCCAGTTCTATCCGCCCTGTATCCAGATCCGGATTTATATTGTCTTCTCCTCTTTCTATTATGGTTCCCTCTACCTTGACGACGTCTTCCCTGTTCAGGTCACCGGCTCGCTCGTGTAAATCCTCTCGATCCGGTGTGAAGAGCAACTGGATAATTCCGGACCTATCTCGCAAATCGATAAAAAGCAAACCACCGAGATCCCGCCGGTTTGTCACCCAGCCAGCAAGAGTAACGGAATCACCAATGTTTTCCTGACTCAACGCACCACAATGTTCATCCCTGATCAAATAGGATCATCCTCCGAATACTAAAACTATTTCGATATTTATAGGGGATCTGACCGGCCATAGCAAACCCCTGGGTGGGAAAGGGGAAGGCCGGATACCCAGCCCTCCCTATTCTTCCTCCGATTCCGGTTTAAATCCGATGTCCCCCGACTTCTCCTTTAATCGCCTCTCGATGTTTTCGTATTTTTGTCTGGTATTCGACGTAACTGATGCGGGAGTGTCATCGATCGCCTCGAGGAAGTGGTTCATCCCGACGTACTGGGAATCCACGTCCTCGCGCAGCGCAAGACGGCCGGCCTTCTTGCAGACTGCCGCTATATCCGCGCCGGTATAGTTTTCCGAGAGGTCAGCGAGCTTCTCCAGGTCGACTCCCGGTTCCAGGTTCATCTTCTCCGTGTGCACCTCAAATATCTTCAACCTACCATCCCTTTTCGGCACCGGGACGTGGATTAACTCGTCAAACCTCCCCGGCCGCAGCAGGGCGGAATCGACCATGTCCGGTCTGTTGGTTGCAGCTACAACAACGACTCCCTTAAGTTCCTCCAGGCCGTCCATTTCGGAAAGCAGCTGGTTGACGATCCTTTCCGTGGCTCGCGGCTCTCCGGCGCCCCCGCCTCTTTCCGGCGCCAGGGCGTCCAGCTCGTCCAGGAAGATTATCGCCGGCGAGACCTGCCTGGCTTTGTCGAAGACCTCGGCAATTCTCTGCTCGGATTCCCCGTACCACTTGGAAAGCAGGTCGCTGCCCTTGGCCGTGATGAAGTTGGCGTTGCTCTCGTTTGCTATTGCTTTTGCCATCAGGGTCTTTCCGGTACCAGGCGGTCCGTAAAGCAGGACTCCCCGCGGTGGGTCTATCCCAATCCTGCGGAAGGATTCGGGGTTGGTTAGCGGAAGCTCGATTATCTCGGACATCGTCTGTTTTACTTCGTCCAAACCCCCTACGTCCTCCCAGCTTACATGCGGTACGTCAGCAAGAACTTCCCTCAAAGCACTGGGATCTATCCCTTTGTATGCCTCGAACATGTCCTGCCTGGTAACCACGAGCTTTTCCAGAGCTTCGGAGGGTATGGACTCGTCTTGAATGTCTATCTCAGGTAAAAGCCGCCTCAGCGCATTCATGGCTGATTCCCTTGCCAGTGCTTCGATATCCGATCCCGTAAACCCGTAAGTAAGGTCTATGAACTCGTCCAGGTCCAGGTCATCGTCAAGCGGCATACCTCTGGTGTGGATCATGAATATTTCCTTTCGTCCTTCTGTGTCCGGTACCCCGACCTCGATCTCTCGGTCAAACCTTCCGGGCCGTCTTAACGCTTCGTCCACCGCGTCTACCCTGTTAGTTGCGGCTATGACTACGACGTTCTCCCTCGGTTTCAGGCCATCCATAAGTGCAAGCAACTGAGCGACAACCCTTCTTTCTACCTCACCGGAGGCCTCCTCCCGCTTGACTCCGAGTGAATCCAGTTCGTCTATGAAGATTATGGCGGGAGAGTTATCGGACGCCTCCTCAAACACTTCCCTTAATTGCTGCTCCGACTCGCCGTAATACTTGCTCATTATCTCGGGGCCGTTTATCGAGGTAAAGTGAGCGTCCGTTTCGTTGGCCACTGCTTTTGCCAGCAAAGTTTTCCCGGTTCCCGGCGGCCCATGCAGCAGTACTCCCTTCGGCGGGTCTATACCCAGCCGATCGAAGAGCTCCGGGTTTTTAAGTGGCAGCTCGACCATTTCCCTGATTCTTTGCAAAACGTCGTCCAGACCACCAATATCCTCGTAAGTAACTCCTACTCCCTGCTCTCCTTCCTCTACTTCCTGGTACTCGGGCTTGAGCTCTATCTGAGTTCTGTTCGTCACCTTCACTACGCCGCTCGGTTTGGTATTCAGTACCTGCAACCTTATTTCCCCCAGGCCGAAGCTGCTCGAATCGAGGAAATCCTGGAAGAAGCTTTCCTGCATCAGGTCGGACCCGAAGGGGCTTTTCGATCGCCTTATAGTCGTAGAAAGGACGTCACCGGTCGTCAGAGGCCGTCCGCCGAGAACTTTTTTGAGGCTCTGTCCGCTACCCTGAAGTCTCAACTTGTCGGAGGCGGGTCCAATTGTTACTTTCTTCGCCTCCTTAGTTTTTGCTTTCCTCACCTTAACATGATCCCCGATACTCGTACTAGCGTTATTGCGCATCAATCCATCTATCCTCAGAATATCCAGCCCCTGATCCTGGGAATAGCCCTCTACGGCTATACCGGCAGTCACTTCCCCGCCTTCTATCTCGACGATATCTCCTCGCGATACCCCAAGCTCCTGCATGCTGTCAGTACTTATCCTCGCAACGCCTTTTCCAAAATCCTGCTGATTGGCTCCCGCGACCTTCAATTCTAGTTCTGGTCTTTCTTCGGGCATGGTTTCACCTCATTAACGACGTTTTTATTTCATCGTTGATTTTTTGTCTCATCACTGGTTTTCCGGTCCTTAAAACTCACTTTTTCGCGTTTGTTCGGAGCGCTATCCTTGTCCTGTTTTACCAAAAGCTTATTGAAGACAGAATATTCCAAAAAAGTTCCAAATGAATTATAAATATAAACAAATTTACCCTCAAGCTTTCCGTTTCTCCAATTATCTTTTATAGGCACAACATCCACAAAAAGGATTCTTGCCTCCTCAGTCGCTAAAACTCATTTTCGGCGGAGAATTTGGCATAGCGAGCCTGGTAAGTTATGATTACATTCAATTCGAAAAGGGGTGAGTCGAGATGAAGAGCGTTCGCCAGATTAAGGATATACTTGGGCTCGATACAATCCACCAAGCCCGGAATCGGATAAAAGCGGTAGAGGAAGTAATTCAGCCTTACATGAAACGTGGGGAAAACAACGAAATCCTGGTGGGACAGGAAGGAATATCCGTTTTATCAAAACTTCAAGATTTATACGAAAGCGGATTACTCCTATCCGAAGCCGCTGAAGTTATAAAATCGGATGCCAGTCCCAAAGAGGCAAAAGAGGTTGATAAGGATTCGTATACTTCTAAACAAAACCTAAATAAACCCGACACAACTATGATCGATTACCTGATGGAAGAAATAAGCTTCCAGCGTGATCTGATTTTAGCCATGGCAGAAGGGGAAACCGAACAAGACAACAGGAAGCTAAATCGAGAAGAAGAGGAAGATAAGTGGTGGATGGAATGGATTTAACGAGACAGGGTGGTTGATGTGCAATTCAGAGTTCCAACTCATGACAACGAAAAGCTAAAAAATATAGTAAACGGTATTAGAAACCACGGCAGGCTCAACGGGATCTGGACCGTGGCAAACGTAAATGCGGTGGACAGGCTCGGGATAAACGACCACGGCCCGGTTCATTCGAAAATCGTCGCCAACTCGGCTCTCAGGATGTTCAGGTTGATCAACGGTAGCGGCGTGGACTCGAGCGTCAAGACGGCTTACGGGATGGACAAAAAGGACGCCGAAGTCGTGATCGTCTTAGCAGCCGTACTGCACGACCTCGGGCACGCCGTCCACAGAGTACACCACGAGGAGTTCGGCATCGGCATAGCCGAGTCTCTGATCCCGGACCTGCTGGAAGAAGTTTACGAGGGGGAGGAGCTTGGGCTCATCGAAGGAGAGGTCCTTCACGCCTGTTATGCTCACGAGACGGAGATGGAGACCCTTACACTCGAAGCCGGGACGGTAAAAGTCGCCGATGCCCTGGATATGGAGCAGGGCAGGGCAAGAATTCCCTTTAGCGAAGGCGATCTGACGATTCACTCCGTCTCAGCCACCGCCATCGAAGAGGTGACCATCAAGAGCGGGAGAGCCAAGCCAGTGGAAATAGTAATAGACATGTCAAATTCCGCCGGGATTTTTCAGCTGGACAACCTTTTCAAACCAAAACTCGAGCATTCGGGCATAAGAGAACACATAGAAGTAACCGTGGAAGTCGGCGAAAAGGACTCGGAGAAGAAAATAATTGAGGATTACCAGTTCTAAGAGGTATTGAGAAATTTAAAGCCCCTATTTTCGGGGACTTTAGCGTATTTTTAACAAAAGGTATCTTATGTTAAAAATCTGACGAACGTCCTTTTTCCGACAAACGCGTGTAGTTGTACGAAAAAACTAGGCCTTTAAAATAAAATAAGTTCGTTTAAGACATTACCCCCAATTTTGTTTTTTCGCTAAGTGATGAAAATATAATTATTAAAGGTCTAAGGTCTTCCTTTCTCCCCTGGTGAGAGAAAGGAAAAATGAGGGGGAAGTGCGAATAGGAACAAAATAACTCCAAATTAGGGAAAAATCATGAGTTTAGAGCTAACCCAGGAAGATTTCATGACTGAGCAGCAAATTAAGCGCCTGAAGGACACCCTCCGGGGGGCAGCAAGGGAGGGCAAGGAAAAAGGCAATTACGTGGCAGTGAGAGACTGGTGTATTTTGCATATCGCCCTCGATGCCGGTTTGAGGGTATCCGAGATCTGTGATCTAAAAATTGGCGACCTCTTAATAGACCAGGGCAACTCTTCCATAATTGTCCGCAGCGGCAAGGGTGACAAAAAGAGAGGGGTGTCCATAGGTTCCGAATTGAAATCCCACCTGAAGAGCTACATAAACTGGAAGGAAGAGCTCGACGAGCCGACAAGCGACGACGACCTGCTGTTCCTTTCCCCTTCGGGAAAATCGAATAAGCTGAGCCGGCAGGCGGTCTACCACGCCTTCAAGCGCTGGGCGAAGCGTGCGGATCTACCCGAGAGGTTCTCAATCCATTCCTGCCGCCACACTTACGCATCCATGCTTTACAAATCCAGCGACTACAACCTCAGGTTGGTCCAATCTCAACTCGGTCATTCCTCGATTCAAACTACTCAGGTTTATGCGGACGTGCTTAATAAAGACGCGGAGAAAGCCGTCAACGACTTACCGCAATAACCCCGTCCGTAATAGTATTATTGCCGGTTATTTCTATCGTAAAATTTCACTTTAATAGGGACTTCAACGGTTCTATACGGTACCGATACATTCCACACGATACCAATTTTGCCTCGAGCTTTTTCCGTTATTTTTTATATAGATTCACCATTAGGCCACCCTACATCCCTGCGGTCTGCTTAAATTCGAATCTGGTAAATTTGGGTTGACCGATAGACCGTATAGTTTACGTTTTCTCCCTATTAGACGACTAATTGACGGATTAAAACCAAACAGACTTTTTCTTCGGGAAATGGTCGTTTGCGGGTACTTGCATCGGTGTTATATAGTTTAATACGGATCTTATATAAACCGTATTATTCCGAATACAAAACTCTTTAGAATATACTAAACTTTTTTATCCTTATAACTAAGTTTGTCACTGAATTATAAGATATGGCTTTACTTCTTATCCTTTAAAAGTGAGTATTAAAAGCATATTTTTTACAAAACTCATTTATTCCCCTTAATTCCCGTGTGTTTTAAAAAAGTGAGTTTTACCCGAACGACAGGGATAATTTTTATCCGGCCTCAGAGTACAGACTTTTCAAAAGTATAAAATATAAAGACCAAAAGATATTTTTAACCCGGACCAAAAGATATTTTTAACCCGCTTGGAATTTCATTATAATTGGTTTTACCCTCGAATCTTGTATAGGGAGATGAGGAGCAATATAGGATGGAATAACGGTTAAGGTCTTCAGAAATGAGTTTTAGGTGAGTAAATTTGACGAAAGAAC
>CAZYCI010000019.1:0-1394 GCA_964645955.1 uncultured Thermotogae bacterium | reverse complement strand
TAACGGTTAAGGTCTTCAGAAATGAGTTTTAGGTGAGTAAATTTGACGAAAGAACACGATCTTATTGAGGGGAATAGAGTACTCGTATTCGCCCCACACAACGACGACGAAATACTGGCCGCAGGTGGACTGATCCAGAGGTACGTCGAATCCGACACTTCAGTAAAAATAGCCGTAATGACCAATGGGGACGGACAGATTCGACGCCCGCCCTTCCTGCCCTTCCTGAAAGCTGATTTCGTAAAGCTCGGATATAGGCGTCAGAATGAGACTTTAGCGGCGATGGAGTACCTGGGGCTTGGTGAAGAAGACGTAGAATTTTTCGGATATCCTGACAGAGGCCTGAGCCGGATGTGGACTAACCACTGGGGCCACAACCAGCTATATTATTCCAAATACACGAAAACTGACCATTCACCTTACGATAACAGCTACACTGAGGAGGCACCTTACTGCGGTTCCGCAGTGGCAAAAGACGTAAAGCGATTGTTGCTGGAATATAAACCTGACGTGATTTACCTACCTCACCCAAACGACAGCCACCCTGACCACTGGGCAACAAACGGTTTCGTACTTTACGGGCTGGAAAAGCTAAAAAATGAGGGTTACGAAGAATTCAAAGATACGACGTTGTTAAGCTACCTGGTCCACAGCGTCAGGTTCCCCTGGCCCCGGGGCCAATTTCTTGAAGCTTCTCTAAAACAACCGTCTGACCTGACAGAACTGGACACGGACTGGATCGAAGTTCCGCTGGATTTCAGGGAAAGACTGCACAAATTCCGGGCTATTGGGAGATACCGAACACAAAATCAGCTGATGCGCAAGTACCTCATAAGTTTCGCCAGGGCAAACGAGCTATTCGGGATTGTACCGAGTCTAACTCTGAACAATTCCGCAGAATACGAAGGTACCCCCAACTTGTCCGGGGACTTCATATTGAACGAAGAGGAAGATGAATCCTTCCTTTCTTACCTGAACCCAAAGAGAAGGAGCAGAATCGCTACGCTCAAACGTTACCCTGATATGAAATCCGTAAGCTTGATAAAGAATACTGAGGTTCTAAAACTGGCAATTGATTTCTACAATCGATACCGACCGGGGAACGAAATAGAGATAACGCTCAAACCATTCAGCCCCCGAACTAAAGGTAATACTACAGGAAACTCTCATTCCTTCAGATTCCACAAAAAAAAGTTATTTCATAATAACTCAGAAATTGGAACGGGCAGCGATTACGACTTTGAAAGCGGGGTAAAATCCTACAGACTTTCGATTCCAATAGAAGAGATAGACAACCCGGAGAAATTAATACTTAGCATAACTATGGCCAGGAAAGGTGTGCCTTTCGCAAGGAGCGCTAATAGGCTGGTCAAGCTACACTAGATTGGTCTTTT
>CAZYCI010000018.1:0-18103 GCA_964645955.1 uncultured Thermotogae bacterium | reverse complement strand
AGACAGAAGGAACTGGTAAATACCAAGGTATCCGTAGCAAGGCAAAAACTCGGGGATGATCTTGTAGTCCTGACCCCTCCGGTTGATAACCTAAACTGGCTCGATTTCAACGAAGTAGAAAAAGCAGTTCCAATTGGTAGGAAACATACGGTGGACAGGCTACCGCAAATCAGGGAACTTTTTGTGGAAAATTAACCCAAAACCGCCGGATTTTTATTTTTAAAAGCCCGGGCCTCGTGTTATAATTCGGCATGGTCTATTCTTTCCTAAAAGAAAATACGTTGTTACGGGGCAAACCTGCCAGTTTCCATGGGTCAAGTATAGCTACGACAAAGTTTAAGTCCTTTCTGTATCGATATCTTCCGGTCATTTACCCGAAAGCCCGGGGTTCCGGACCAAAAAATTAACCATAATTAAGGGGGGAGAAATGACCCACCAATCTTACGGCAAGAAAAGCCCGGTGAAGGCTTACTTCGACGAAATTGGTGATCGTCCGCTCCTATCAAGAGACGAGGAAGCCAAACTTGCCAAGAGGATCGAAAACGGCGACAATAGTGCCAAACAGGAACTTGCCGTTGCCAACCTCAGGCTCGTTATTAGCATCGCGAAAAAATACCGTAATTTCGGACTCTCCTTTCTGGACCTTATCCAGGAGGGTAACCTCGGTTTGATGAAAGCGGTAGAAAAATTTGACTGGCGCAAGGGTTATAAATTTAGTACCTACGCCACCTGGTGGATACGCCAGGCCATCCTTAGAGCAATAACCAACAGGTCGCGGACCATTCGCGTACCGGCTCACATGAGCGAGTTGATTCGTGACATTCACGATGTCGAAAAAGAGTACCTGCAGGAAAACGGGGAAGAGCCCGGACCAGAGGAGATTGCCGAGGAGCTTGAAGTCTCGACAGAAAAAGTTCGCCACGCAAAGAAAACGGCCCAGAGGACCACGTCTCTGGACAAACCCCTGAACAACGACGGCGAGGAAGCCGGCGTTCTGGGCGACATCATGGCCGACGAAAACCTACCGAACCCGGAGGAGGAAACGCTGGAAACCCTCCTCAAGGACGAACTCAAGGAACTGCTTCACGAGGTACTGACGGACAGGGAAAGGAGAATAATTCAGCTACGCTACGGGCTCGAGGACTACCACCCCCGAACGCTCAACGAAGTCGGGGAAGTATTCGGGATAAGCCGCGAAAGGGTCAGGCAAATCCAGAAGGAGGCAATAAACAAGTTAAAAAGCCCGAAGGTAAAGGATAGACTTCGGGCTTATATCGACAACTACCAGTTTAGCTGATGGAAACTAGCTAAACGTCAAATTAATTCTTTTTTTGGCCCTTTTTCCCGGGGGTTCCGGGTATCTTGTTCCCGCCGGCGTCCTCGCTTTCACCGCTGGACTTCCGGCTTTGCCACTTACCGTCAATCAGCTCCATTGTCGCGTAAGGGGGCTCTCCCCCGGAACCGGTCCCGGCAGGCCAGCCCTCACCGGCTTCTATCACCTGTACCTTTTCTCCCGCTGCGTTCTCCAGAACGATTTTTTCACCGGAATTTGCCAGCGAGCCCTTATAAATAAGGCCGGCCTCAACGGACGCAACGGTACTATCGTCCGTTCTCTCGAGCAATAGCACCTCACCCGGTCCCAGTACGGATTTTCTCACTTCCAGCGTATTCCCGGACTCTTTCCCGAGATCAACTTCGACCCCGTTCCAGATTACCTTCCAGCCGGATAAATCCACCTTCTCGTCCGTCAAATTTTTCAGTTCGATCCATTCGTCGGCCCAGCTGGCCTCGGTACCCGCCCAGGCTATCTCCGAGATCTCAACTTTGCGATCCGACGGACTGGCCAGGGCGGCGCCGCCGAGTAAACCAACAAGTACGATCGTCATCAGTAGGTAGGTAAAAACGGAGTTTCTCATATTGCCACCTCATTTTTTTGTTTTCTAACCTGTTTTAGCTATTTTAAAAGAGTTCAAGAGGTTGATCCATAAACTGAATTAAACTTTCGATTTTCCTTGATTAAGCAAAAAATTGATTTAGATCAATAATAACAACAACGATACAGCAGGTGACCGGGCAGTATTAACTTTCTTGCTTCGCTCTTCCGCAAGTAGCCTTTACCATTGATATGCGATTAACGGATAAATATAATTATCCCCGTTCTGGAGGAGGGATGATGGAAAATTTAGTAATAGTCGAATCGCCCACGAAGGCAAACACTATCAGCCGTTACCTGGGTTCAAAGTACGAAGTGCTATCCTCAAAAGGCCACGTCCGGGATCTACCGGAAAAGGAACTGGGGGTCGAAATAGAAGACGGTTTTCGTCCGACGCTGGTGGTCAACCAGAAGAAGCTCGTGGATAAACTTCGGGATGAGGCCGAGAACAAGGAAAACGTTTACTTGGCAACGGACAACGACAGAGAAGGAGAGGCAATTGCATTTGACCTCTACGAGCTCCTAAACGAAAACGGGGACGGCTCCACGCAGAACGGCAAGTTCAAGAGAATCATCTTTAACGAAATTACCAAAAACAGCATAAAGGAAGCACTTAAACAACCAACCTCGATTGATCTACAAAAAGTTGATGCCCAGAGGGCCAGGCGGATACTCGATAGATTGGTCGGTTACCTCATCAGCCCACTGCTTTCAAAAACCGTTTCAGGAAGCAGATTCGAAGGACTGAGCGCCGGTCGGGTTCAATCAGTGGCACTCCGATACATCGTCGAGCGTGAAGAAGAAAGGGAGAAATTCGACCCGGAAGAGTACTGGAAGGTGGCTGTCGACTTATACAAGGAATCGAAATCAGGAGCCTTTCCGCTTCAGCTTAAGAAAATCAACGGAGAAAAGCCGGACATTGGGAGCGAAGAAGAGGCCAGCAAAATAGAGGAAAAACTAAACGAGTCAAGTTTCAAGGTTTCCCGGCTGAAGGAGAAACGAAACAAACGATCTCCCCTGCCTCCTTTCATTACTTCCACGATGCAGCGGGCCGCTTCTTCAGTACTAAACTTTACTCCCAGCAAGACGATGAGCGTGGCTCAGACCCTTTACGAAGGTGTCAAACTGGACGAGGGCGTCGAAGGTCTGATCACTTACATGAGAACCGACTCGACCCGAGTTGCAAAGGAAGCCAACAACGCCCTGCGCGGCTTTATCAAGAACAAATTCGGAACGGACTACCTGGCCGATGACACTCGTTATTTCCGGAAGAATAGCAGCGCTCAGGACGCGCACGAGGCGATTAGACCCACAGACGTCGGGCGGAGACCGGAAGAAATAAAGGGCCATCTGTCCTCCGATCAGTTCAAACTCTACAAATTGATCTGGGACAGGTTCGTCGCGACCCAGATGAGCCCGGCAATTTACAAGAGACGCAAGGTGGACGTCAGAGCGGACGATCTACTCTTTAAAACCTCCGGTAGCAAACTACTATTCGACGGTTTTCTCAAAGTTCTGCAGCTAAAACCCTTGAAGGACCAGGATGTCGACCTACCCGAGGACCTGGAGGAGGGCCAGGAGCTCAAGTTAAAGGAGATCGACCTGAGTCAGCACTTCACCAAACCGCCAAGTCGTTATACGGAAGCCGGTTTGATAAAGAAGCTGGAGAAGCAGGACATAGGCCGGCCCAGCACGTACGCCAGCATTATATCCACTATACAGCAGCGGGACTACATAGTTAAACGAAATAGCTCTTTCACTCCGACGCTGCTCGGTTTTGTAGTCGTGGAATTTCTTGAAGAGTACTTTCCCGAGATCGTGGAGCCCGACCTGACTGCCAAAATGGAAAAAGCCCTGGACGAAATCAAGGACGGAGAAATCAGCAAGGAAAAGATACTAACACGGTTTTACGCCCCCCTGAAAAAGGAACTGGACAAGGTGGAAAGCTCCCTCGAGGATAAGAAAAACGATTTTCAGATTCCCACCGACGTCGATTGCACCAGCTGCGAGGGGCACATGAATATCAGGTACTGGAAGGGCACGCCGTACCTTTCCTGTTCGTCCTGGCCGGAGTGCGAGGAGAAGAAGAGCCTGCCTTCGGACCTCTCCTTCACTTTCGAGGACGGAAAGGTGCTGATAGCTGACGAACTGGAAAAACACGAGAAGGAAGAGGCCGAACTCGGCGACAAGGAATGCCCCGAGTGCGGTTCCCCGATGGAAATCAAGCATGGAAAATACGGGCGGTTCTACGCCTGTACCAACCCGGATTGTGACGAAACGGCTTCGATATCCTCCGGAGTCCAGTGCCCGAAATGCGAGGACGGGGAGCTACTGGAACGTTACTCTCGGCGGAACAAAAGTAAGTTTTACGGATGCAGCAACTATCCCGATTGCGACTATACTACGAGCGAGCGCCCGATAAAGCAGTGCCCCGATTGTGATATAGGAGTGCTTATAGAATCCGACGGTAAATTAGTTTGCACTAGCAAGAACTGCGATCACGAGGAAGAACTCGAAAGGGATTGACGCCGGTAAGCCTTAGAATAGTCCGCTGAATCGAGTTCAACGAACTCTCTTTAGCCAATCCCGGGGACGACAACATTTATTCCTTCTGGACCGGAATAACTGTTTTTCATAGGGCTTTTGCGGAATTTTGATTTGAAAGAAAAGGGGTTTAAGCTTAACCTTTTAGGAAAAGGAGGGGTGGGCGAGCGGCCAAAACCGCCGGTCTGGAGTACCGGTGAACCGAGAGGTTCCGTGGGTTCAAATCCCACCCCCTCCGCCACACCCATGCTAGGCGGGGGTTAGCGGTCCCTTTAGTCCCCAATCCGCTATAGGGGAGCCACATACCTGCGGAGGAATCGGACACTTGGGACTGTACCTGGGTAAGTGGTGTTGACGGTTGAGTCCTCTGCGGCACAAGTTTACCAATCCCGTCAGGCCCGGAAGGGAGCAGCGGTAAGTAAACCTCTGTGGGTGTCAGAGGGTTGCTTGGCTCGAGCTAACTGTCCAGGTAACGCCAGGTGAACGGTTTCGAAGCAGGTTGCATGGGATCAAAATTTGCTGGATCGATAAATTACCAATCTTCACCAGTTTACCTTTTTTGAGAAAAAGTTTGTCTTCCACCCGGTGATAAAATGCGAACTTTTTTCTGCCTTGAACTACCGGAAAACGTCAAGAACGAAGCGAAATCGGTCGGACGATCGATTGACTCTCCCGCATACGTAAAATGGGTTTCGGAGGATAACCTCCACATCACCCTGAAGTTCCTCGGCGATATAGACGGAGGAAGGGTCGAGGAAATCAGGGATAGAGCCGAAGGAACTGCCGGCAGAGCCGAACCATTTGAACTGGAGATAGACAAGCTCGGTGGTTTTCCACATCTGGGTTTCCCCAAGGTAATCTGGCTTGGCTCGAATTCTCCCCCGGAAAGTATCTTTAAATTGCACAGGGACCTCGACGAAAGCTTGTTTGGGCTCGGTTTCGAAAAAGAAGACAGGGATTACGTCCCGCACGTCACTCTCGGACGGAGCAAGGACGACGACGATGGCAAGATCGAGCAGCTCGGCCAGAAGCTCGAGGAGATGAACTTCGAGCGAAGCTGGACCGTGCCGGTCGAAGGACTAACCCTGATGAAAAGCGAGCTCAGGTCGGACGGCCCGGTATATACGCCCCTTTTCAGGGTAGAACTGGGAGGATAACTTGGGTTACCGCTACCTGGACCACGGCGCCGACATGGGCGTGGAGGCGGAGAGTAAGACTCTGGACGGCCTATTTCAGGAGGCAGCCGCGGGCCTTTTCGGTCTCATGACGGACCTAGAGGACGTGAGGCCGCGGGAATCAAGGGAATTGAAGCTCAAAGCGAATAACGCAGAGGATCTGCTTTATCGTTGGTTGAGCGAGCTGGTTTCCCTGCGTGACCTGCAAAACGAGTTATACGGGGATTTCTCCGAACTCGCCATTAACAGGGGCGACTCCGAACTGAAACTGGTGGCTACGGTAAAAGGTGAAAAAATCAATCCGGAAACCCACGAACTCGGTACTGAGGTAAAGGGAGTCACTTATCAGGGCTTTGAGCTGGCGGAGGAAAACGAAAACTGGAGGTGCAGGTTCGTTGTCGACGTCTGAACCAGCGAACCATAAGGGACCATGAACCAATCAGTGTACGATTTAAAAAAGATTGACGAGTACACCTGGGAAATCCCGAAGTCCGGGAACATGAACGTTCCGGGGAAGCTGTTTGTCGACGAGGAAACCGCTCGGGAGCTACTGGAGGAAGCCAGGTCCGGAGCGGATTGGAATGCCTTCGACCAGGTAATCAACGTCGCTTCGCTGCCCGGTATCGTCAAAGCCTCACTTGGTCTGCCCGATATCCATCCGGGTTACGGGTTTCCTATCGGGGGAGTTGCTGCTTTCGAGCCGGAGGACGGCGTGGCAGTAGCCGGAGGAGTCGGTTTTGACATCAACTGCGGCGTCCGATTAATGAGGACTCCTCTTTCCGCCGAGACAGTAAAAGAATCACGGGAAGAAATCGCCAGCAGCCTTTTTGAAACAGTACCGGCAGGTCTGGGGTCCGAAGGCGAAATCGACCTCTCCGTAGAGGAAATTAATCACGTCTTGAAAGAAGGGGCAGGGTTCTCCGTCGATAGGGGTTACGGCCTCGAGTCCGACCTGGAATTCGTCGAAGAAGGCGGACGAATCGAAGGTGCCGACCCGGAAGACGTAAGCCGGAGGGCAAAGCAGAGGCAGTTCAAACAGATAGGAACTCTGGGGTCCGGCAACCACTACCTGGAAGTACAGAAAGTCGACGAGGTCTACGATTATCAGGCAGCCGACGCTTACGGAATAGACGAAGGACAGGTAGTGATTTCAATCCACACCGGCTCGCGCGCCCTGGGTCATCAGATAGGCCAGGACTACCTGGAGAAACTGGAAGACGCAAGCGAGAAATACGGATTGCCGATCGAGGAAAAGGAGCTCGTATCCGCACCGATTGATAGCCCGGAGGGTCGTCAGTACATGAGCGCGGTTCGCTGCGGCATCAACTGTGCCTTTGCCAACAGGCAGGCGATTTCAGGTCTGACACGCCGAGCATTACAGGAAGCAATTGGGTTGAACCCGGAATCCGTCAGGACAATCTACGAAGTCGGCCATAACACTGCAAAGTTCGAAACTCACGAGGTCGAGGGTAAGGAAAAAGAGCTACTGGTTCATAGAAAGGGGTCAACCCGGGCTTTCGGTCCCGGCAGGGAAGAGCTACCGCCCAGTTACCGGGAAGTCGGTGGACCGCTTCTTGTTGGTGGAACCATGGGTACCTCTTCCTACGTGCTTCGTGGTTCAAGAGAAGCAATGAAAAGAACCTTCGGCAGCGGCGTTCATGGTGCCGGTAGAGCCATGTCCCGCAAGAAGGCCAAATCGAAATTCTGGGGCGAGGACGTGGAAGAACAACTGGATAGCATGGGTATTACGGTCAAGACCCATTCCTACCCGGGACTGGCCGAGGAAGCACCGGGCGCCTACAAGGACGTGGAAAACGTCGTAAACGCGGCCCACAGGAGCGGCCTTACTCCAAAGGTCGCAAAACTTAAACCCCTGATCGTAGTTAAGGGCTAATTCCACCTAGGGGGAACCGACACGGATTTCCTTACCGGCATCCCTTGCCTCTTCGATTTCTCCCGCCTGAGGCGAGTTACGATCGAGCTTTATTCGACCCTGCTTCGAGACCGCGCCGGAAAAGACTTTTTTGCCCTCGACCCATATCTCGACCTCTTCCTCCCGCAAGGATGGGTCAAAGTTCATGATCAGGTACTCTTCTGTCTTTTTGACGCTAAAATTCCCGTCCTCCGCGTCGGATGCGTCCTTCTCCTGAAAGCTCCTGACGTCGATACTTAGGCCGAGCTCCCCTTCCAGGGCGTCGATCTTTTCGCCGCCTCTACCCAGGACTGCCGGCACGTGATTGTCAGCCACGTAAATTGCTATCCGGTTGTCGGATTTTATCTCCAGGTCGAAGTCGAAATTAAACTTGTTTCCGAGGTAGTAATCAAGTTCTCGTCGCGCCAGATTCCACATTGGTTTGGCTTCGGAATCCTCAACGCTCATTACCACTACCTGTTCGCCAAAAGTATACATCTCGTAAGCCAGGGTCCCGCTATCAAAATCCCTGACCTCAATTACCGGACGAGCCAGGTCACCCTGTTCCATCCCGGAAGGAGTCTTCACCGTAAGCTCGACGTCAAAAACCTTCTTTACGTCCCCGCCATCGACGTGGACTACCGTATCGACTATCTGGGGAATCATCCCGAGCTCTACGCGGCCGATCAACCGCTGTATCGAGTCGATCGCCTTCGTGGCGTGGACGACTCCAACCAGACCCACACCAGACATACGTAGATCGGCAAATACTTCGAAGTCCGAGGTCTGGCGCATTTCGTCAAATATGGTATAATCCGGTCTGGTCAGCAGCAGAACTTCCGCTGTATTGGCCATATCGCCATCAAGGTCCCTGTACTGGCTGATCTCCGACGATACGTCCAGGTCCCGCGGCTTCTCCATGGTCTTAACTATCCAGCCCGCCTCGCGCAGGTATTCCGACAGGGCCTGGACCAGGGTTGATTTCCCCATACCGGGTGCACCGGAAACCACCACGCCGCGATGGGATTCGCTCAACCTTTCCTTTAAGAGATCGGAATAGGAGTAATCCTCCACCACGGTTTTCGTGACCGGCCTCGTTGCAGTGATCTCCACGGAATCGGAGAAGGGTGGTTTCGCGATCGCTATTCTTATGTCACCCAGCTGAACGACGGAAGCTCCACCGGAATCCATCTCGATGAACCCAGAAGTATGAGTATCCGCGACCTCCACTATTTCCTCAGCTATCCCCTCCAGCTCTTCCGGGCTTATCTCCTCCGAACCGATGGATTCCAGCTCCATTCGGCCCGGCTCACCCCGCTTTGCCTTCGGAACCGTTCCCGCCCTGAGATGGACGGACATCGTGTTATCGTCAAAGTACTCTAGCAGACCGAGGCCGCTGAAGCTAAGTTCCTCGGCCTCTTCTTTCAGCTCGTCAAGCACCACGGGCAAACCTTTGCTCTCCGCCACGGTGGCCTGAATCCTGTCACTGGTTATCAAAGTGGCGTTTTCCGCCTCGGCCAGATCCCTTATCATCGCTTCGATTTCACCGGATTCCGCCAGGTCCACTTCCGTCTTACCGGGTCTTTTACCCCTGAACTCGAGTTCCAGTTCTTTCTCCTTGCATACCTCGCGAAGCCTGCCCAGTTCGTTCAAACCCTTGTATCCCGTTTCCTTCCCCTTTGATGCCTTGGCCTCCAGTTCCGCAACTACTGCCTCGGGAACTATTATCATGGCTCCGTCTATTTCCTCTTCGTCCAGCAGATCTGTAACTCTTCCGTCGACTATAACGCTAGTATCGGGCACGTACTTCTTAATGTCTTCTGTCATCTCTTACCTCGTGGTTTTAATCAAAAATTTTGAAAACTCAAATTGATAGAGGGACAACGTCAGGGACAGCCTTTTCAATCTACCTGGTCGAAGCCAGAATCAATTCGGCAAGCCTATCATGGTCGTGCTTGACCGTCCGCTTCCCTTCGAGCTCCACCGTGCTCACCAGATCGTCAAGTAGTGGTTCGATTCCGTACTTATTATCATCAACCAGATCGGGTTCCACAAGCTCCGCCCCTTCACTGGCATATCGGTCAAGAAGGTCCTCGTCGGCCTTACCGACGTTAACCACTGCATGGTCAATCGTATTGGGGTTCATGTAGCCACTCAGGATCTCTAAGTGGTCCCTGGCGGACAGCCCGTCCGTCTCTCCGGGTTCCGTCATGATGTTTGTCACGTAGAACTTTCGAGCCTGGGAAGACTCGAGGGCCTCCACTATTCCATTGACCAGTAAGTTGGGGATCAAGGAGGTGAAAAGGCTCCCGGGGCCGAGCACGATTATATCCGCGTCCTCAATCTCTTCAATCGCAGGAGGATAGGGGTCGGCCGCTTCCTCGAGCTGGATACTTCTTATCCGCTTTGGGTGATCCGAGAGGGTGCTTTCTCCAGTGAGTTTCTCTCCGTTCTCCAGTCGAGCAACCAGGTTCGTGTTCTTTAACGTGGACGGAATTACCCTACCCCTGATATTGAGAAGCTTGCTCGTTTCCTCGATAGCCAGGTCAAATTCACCTTCGATTCCTTCCAGGCCGGCTATGATGAGGTTACCGAGCGAGTGGCCCTGAAGCTCTCCCCCTTCCTCGAACCTGTGCTGAAATATTTCTCCCATCCGTGATTCGTCATCGGCAAGCGCTATCAGACAATTTCTAATATCACCAGGCGGCAACATGTCCATCTCTCGCCTCAACCTTCCGGAACTGCCCCCGTCGTCCATTACCGTTACTACGGCCGTAATGTTAGAAGTGTACTTCTTTAACCCCCGAAGCAAAACCGAAAGACCCGTTCCTCCACCGATTGCCACTACCTTTGGCCCCCTGGATAACCGTCGATTTCGCCAGATCATCTCGGTCGGCGAACGATCGAACCGGTCCATCGGATCGGTAACGGACAAAGCAAGGCGATTAACGCTCCAGACTACTCCAACTATTCCCCCAACGAAGGCAACCCCAGCGACAAAGTAATAAACGATTGAGTGCGCGGAGAGCAGTTCGTAGAGAAGGTCAATTGTCGATCTGCCGATAAGCAGAATTAAGGAAAAACCGACGAGAAGGGCAGAGACTACTCCCATTGCTACCCAGCGCTTTACACGCATCCCCGGATATAGCCATTTTGATAGTCTTTCCAGGTCCATATCAGTTATCCTTTTGGGGTTAATTCCACGTCGATTATTCCTTCCAGTTCTTTTAACTGCTCCAGCAACTCTCTATTCACGGAGACCCGAAAACGGCTACCGGATTTTACCACGCGGTACTGGCCCGACTGGTCGTCAGTTAGTCTGAAGTAAATAGGTGTATCTCCCTCTTCCGGCATCTTCTTTATTCTATCCAGGATACCTTCGGTGGTCAGGTTTGCATTTAGCTCGACCTCTACCTCGGTATCTACTTCCTCCCAGGCCCGTTCTATCGGGAGAACTTTTTGAGCGATGAGCTGCTGCTCGCCGTCCCGTTCGTCTACCTTGGCCTTGAAGAGCAATATATTGTCCGGAACCAGCAGGGAGCCGGACTCCTCGAAGACGCCGGGAAACGCGACGACTTCCTGTTCCCCGTAACCGTCGGAAACGGTGATGAAAGCCATCGGGTCGCCGTTCCTGGTGCTAATCTGGTTCATCTCGCTTATCCTGCCCGCAACCCAGGTCGAGCCGTTCTTGCTCAGGTCTTCCATGTCGTCGAGCTTGCAGCAGGAAAAAGAATCTATTTCGAACCTGCGCTCCTCCAGCGGATCACCGGAAATATAGACTCCGAGGAACTCCTTTTCCATCCTTAACCTCTCGCCGCGAGGGAAACTTTCCATCTCATCCCTGGGCGTATTGTCCTCCTGAAAATCAATTCCCTGGTCGAAGAAGGAGCGTTGCCCACTCTTCTGCTGATCGGCGGAAATACCGCTTATCTCCAGCCCCTTGTCCATCTGAGACAGCAGGTACTTCCTCGTGCCGAACTCGTCCAGGGCCCCAACCCTGATCAGGCTTTCCAGTGCTTCCTTGTTCAGACTTCCACCGACTCTCTGGCAGAAACCGAGAAACGAATTATAGCCGTCCTCTCTCTTCTCCACGACTGCCGTTGCCGGCTCGGTACCGACGTACTTGACCGCCTCCAGCCCGAACCTGATGTCTCCATCGTCATTCGGCGCGAAGCCGAGATAGCTTTCGTTGACGGAGGGAGGCAACACCTCGATACCCATACTCTCACAGTCCCCGATGTACTTCTCTACCTTGTCCTCGTTGCCCCCAACGGAGGTAAGCAGGCTTGCCATATATGCCGCAGGATAATTGGCCTTCAACCAGGCGGTCCAGTAGGAAATCCGGGCATAGGCCGTGGAGTGGGACTTGTTAAAACCGTAGCGCGAGAACTTGTCGATATCGGCAAATAGGTCCTCCGCCTTACCTTCGTCGATTCCGTTGTCCACGCAGCCGCTGATGAACTTCTCCTTGAGCTGGTTCATGACCTTCTTTTTCTTTTTCCCCATGGCAACACGAAGCGTATCGGCTTCGGGCAAGGAGAAACCGGCCAGCTCCTGGGCCATCTGCATTATCTGCTCCTGGTAGATCGGCAGCCCGTATGTATCGTCAAGCACCCCTTCCAGGTCCGGGTGCGGGTAAGTCACTTCTTCCCGGTCGTGCTTCCTCTCTATGTAATCCTCGGTCATGCCACTTTCCAGCGGTCCCGGACGGTAAAGCGCGTTGGCGGCAACTATGTCCTCGAACTTCTCCGGCTCGAGGCGCTCCATCAAACCCTGCATACCCTCACTCTCGAGCTGGAATACTCCGATCGTTCTCCCTTCTCGCAGCAACTCGAACGTAGTTTCGTCACCAGCGGGGATATCGTCGACCGAGAGCTCCTCCCCTTCGGTCTCCTCGATCAGATCGAAAGTGTTCTCGATTATCGTCAGGTTCCTCAGACCGAGGAAATCCATCTTGAGCAAACCGATGTCCTCGAGGACGTCCATGTCGTATTGAGTAACTATCTCCCCGTCGCTCAGACGCTGCAGCGGGGCGTAGTTGGTTAGTTCGCCGGGAGCAATTACGACCCCAGCTGCGTGGGTGGAAGCATTTCTCATCAGACCTTCAAGTTTACCGGCAACCTCGAAGAGCCTCTCGTAGGTGTCGTTGGCCTCGGATTTTTCCTGGAGCTCGGGAACGCTTTCCAGTGCCTCGTCGAGGGAACTGCCGGGGGGGATCGCTTTAGCTATCTCGTCGGCGTCGTCGTAGGGTATATCGAGCACCCGGGCTACGTCCCGTATCGAGCTTCGAGCGGCCATCGTGTCGAAAGTGGCGATCTGGGCCACCTGGTCCTCCCCGTATTTTTCGACGACGTAGTCTATCACTTCGTCCCTGCCATCCATGCAAAAGTCGATATCTATATCGGGCATGCTGACTCGACCGGGATTGAGAAATCGTTCAAAGAGGAGATCGTGTTCGAGCGGATCGACGTCAGTTATTCCAAGGGTATAGGCAACCACGCTGGAGGCAGCGGAACCACGACCCGGCCCGACCGGGATATCGTTCTCCTTTGCAAATTCGATGAAATCCCGGACGATTAGAAAGTAAGTCGGGTAGCCCATTTCATCGATTATGCCGAGCTCGTGATCAATTCGATCCTCAATCTCGGGGGTAAGCTCTCCCCAGCGTTCCCTCGCACCTTCCTCGACCAGGTACCTGAGGTAGTCAAGCGAAGAATCGTACTTATCGGGTACTTCGAAGGGAGGTAGGAGGTAATCGTCGCCGAAATCGAGATCGATTTCGCACCTTTCCGCGATCTCCACGGTATTTTCCAGGGCCTCGGGCACGTGAGAAAACCTCTCCTGCATTTCCTCCGGGGATTTGAGGTAGTACTCCTCCCCCTCGTACCTCATTCGGTCCTCGTCGGTTATCTTTTTGTTGGCTCTTATATTCAGAAGGACTTCATGGGCCAGCCTATCCTCGGCCTCGAGGTAGTGAACGTCGTTTGTGGCAACCAGACCCAGGTCCAGCTCATTAGCAAGGTCGATCAATTCGTCGTTCAACTCGTCCTGGCCTTCTACGTTCTGGTCCTGGAGCTCTATATAAAAATCTTCTGGGCCAAATATCTCCGAATACTTTTTGGCGGCCTTTACCGCCCCTTCTCTGTCCTCCTGTAGCAGCTTCTTGGGAACTTCTCCGCTCTTACAGGCAGTCAGGCTTATCAGATTATCCGAATACTTCCGCAGAAGCTCCTCGTCGACCCGGGGTTTGTAGTAGAAACCTTCCGTAAAAGCCCGGCTCGTAAGCTTCACCAGGTTTTCATACCCCGTATTGTTTTTCGCCAGCACTACCAGGTGGTAGTACTTTTCCTTTCCCTGGTTGTGTCCCCGCTTTTCGTGCCGGCTTCCCGGAGCAACGTAGAGCTCGCAGCCAATAATTGGCTTGACTCCGACCTCCTGAGCCTTGTTGTAAAACTCGACGGCACCTCTTATGTTGCCGTGATCGGTCAGCGCCACGGCCGACATCCCTTTTTCCTTGGTATTTTTCAGTAGGCCTTCAACGGTATTAGTCGAGTCGAGAAGGCTGTACTCCGAATGATTGTGCAGATGGGCGAAATCCATGTTCTTTCCCCGGTTTTTATTCTTCTGTAGTTTTTTCAGGAGGATAGACCAGCCCCAGCTCCTCCCGAGCCAGTTTTTCGATATAACTGGGATCGTTCCGCCTGGATACTTCTTCCTCCAGACTATCTATTTCCTCTTTTAGGACCTTCCTCTCTTCTTTAAGCTCGGCCAGCTCGGCCTGAAGGGAAAATATCTCCTGGAACCTGTTCCAGTAAAGCCAGCCGAGAAAAGCCGCTGCTAGAACGACAACTACCAGCAGCAACGGCAAGACCTTTCCGTGAAAAAGCCCCCATAACCCTGTATCTTCATTCGACGCAGTGGCCATAGTTTGCACCTCGAAGCGCAGATGCGGCCGAGGCCGGCCCAGGTTACCGGGGAAATAACCCCGGTAACTCCTCTACCGACCTACGATGTAAATGTTCCGAGCTATGACAGCTAAGTCGGCCATTCTGCCATCTGTATTTCGTATTCCTCTTCAATCCTGAGCAACTGGTTGTACTTGCTGATTCTTTCACTCCGCGACAGAGAACCGGACTTTAACTGGGTAGTCGGCAAGCCGGTCGCCAGATCGGCGATGAAAGTATCCTCGGTTTCGCCGGACCTGTGAGAAATAACCGCGGAATAACCTGACCTGATCGCCGTCCTGACCGCTCCGATGGTCTCCGTCAGAGTACCGATCTGGTTTACCTTAACCAGGATAGAGTTCGCGACGCCCTTTTCTATACCCTGCTTGAGTCGCTTTTCGTTTGTGACAAACAGGTCGTCACCGACTATCTGTATTTCGTCACCCATGCGGTCGGTCATCGTCTTCCAGCCGTCCCAGTCCTGCTGATCCAGTCCGTCTTCAATTGAAATGATCGGGAACTCATCGACCCACTCGGAGTAAAGGTCAACCATCTCGTCAGCGGAGAGGCTGGAACCTCCGACGTGGTACTCGCCATCTTCGTAAAACTCGCTCGCTGCCGGGTCCAGCGCTATAGCAACGTCCTCGCCCGGCTCGTAGCCGGCTTCCGAAATCGCCTCAACCAGCAAGCTCAGTGCCTCTTTCTCTTCGTCGAGATCGGGGGCAAAACCTCCCTCGTCACCGACGGCCGTGGACATACCCCGACCGGCCAGAATGTCCTTCAGCTCGTGAAAAACTTCCGAACCAATTTGAGCTGCTCCGCCGAAACATTCGGCACCAACCGGAACGATCATGAACTCCTGAGGGTCCAGGTTGTTATCCGCGTGCTCTCCGCCGTTCAGGACGTTCATCATCGGTATCGGCAGGCTCGCGGGGGTAACGCCCGCAATGTACTTAAATAAAGGAAGACCGAGGTCGTTGGCGGCAGCGCGTGCCACTGCCATCGATACGCCCAGAATCGCGTTGGCCCCCAGGTTGCTCTTGTCCTCGGTTCCATCAAGCTCGAGCAACCTTTCATCTATCTTCTCCTGCCAGAGGGGGTTATAACCGTCAAGCGCATAAGAAATCTCTTCGTTGATGTTTTCAACGGCCTTTCTGACGCCTTTACCCCCGTACCTTTCCGGGTCGCCGTCCCGCAATTCCAGCGCTTCGAACTTTCCCGTAGATGCTCCGGAAGGTACAGCTGCCTTACCCCAGGCTCCGTTTTCCAGAACTACTTCCGCTTCCACTGTCGGATTACCGCGCGAGTCAAGAATTTCTCTACCCGTTACTTCTCTAATCTTGGACATCGTATCAACCTCTATGATATGTATTTGTTAAATCAAGTTGATTATGCTAGCAGACAAAAAATTATACTCAATTTCTTCGTCTTTTTTAAGATGGCCGAAACCGAATGGTGCAAAGATACTCGAACAAAAGTTGAATTTAGCTTTCAGGGGGGTTCACCGATACCTTTCCGGCGCCTTCGCCACGGGACCGTTGAAAGTTACGGTCCAGAGCGGACAATTATTCAGGAAACGCAGGCTCAGTCGGATAACTTCGGGGGGGGTTAGATGAACGCAAGCGCAATAGTGGATCCGGGTTCCAGCTCAACCAAAGTCCTAGCGGGGAAATCCGTGGAGGGTGACCTGGTTCTGACCGGCGTCGGTAAGGCTAGAAACGAGGGAGTCAGGGAAGGGAGGATAATTAACAGCACAAAAACCGCTGATGCAACTAAAAAAGCGGTTAAAAGGGCCGAGGAGATGGCTTCTGTGCCAGTTAAATCAATCCGGTTCGGGGCCGGAGGACCTTTAGTCGGTTTCTCGAGTACCCAGGCCACGGTTTCTCTTGCTTCCGGAGACGGGATAGTCACGGAAGAAGACCTGGAGAGGTTACAGGAGCTGGCCCGTTCGAACGCCACGGGGATAGAGGGCGAGATCATCGCCGAAGTCTCGGACGAATTTATCCTCGATGGCCAAAGCGGGGTGACGAACCCGCTGGGGTTGGAGGGAAGAAGACTGGATACCTCCGTAACCTTCGTGACGGTAAAACCCAAGGACCTTGAGGTATTTAGAAGCACGGCAGAGCAAATTGGACTGGCTTTTGCCGGACTGCTCCCGACCCCACTATCCCTGGGTGACTACTTTCTGAACGAGGATGAAAGGGATAGAGGCAGGGTAATCCTGGATTACGGTCACGAGACGACCGGAATCTCCGTCTTTAAGGGCGGCAAGTTAGCCGATCACGATACGGTAAAACTGGGTGGGAGGCACCTGGCTAAGGACCTGGCGGCGGTATTCGACCTCGACGAGAACGAAGCAAGGGAATTAAAAAGAGAAGTCGACTTATCCGAAAGGAACGAAACCGAAAGAAGTCTAAGCGTGAAGGGCAAGGAAGGTAATCAACGGCTATCATCGCCCATAAGAGCCAGACTCGAGGAAACTTTTCAGCTGGTAATTTCCGAAATCGAAGAACTGGACCACGGCGACCTGCTGGATTACGGCGTTAAAATCACCGGGGGAAGCGCCCAAATAACGGGTCTGACTGATTTCCTTTCGGAAAGATTCGGGACGCCATTCGAGCTGGCTCGGCCCGCGGTATCAACCCGAGGCCTGGAGGACGTCGTCCAGAGCCCGAGTTACGGTCCGACCCTGGCACTGCTGAACTGGCAGTTAAACGAACGGACCGAAGGGGGTTCTGGACCTGAGGGAAGTGGTAGCGAGAAGGTGCCCTCGGTTTCCAACTTGATGCAGAGGTTAAAAAAGAAATTGAAACGATTTTTCCCTTGAATAGGTAGTTTTAACTTCCCAGCGGTAGTGGGCTGTTCATTTTTACCCTGACAAGAAGGAGATTAGGGCAGTTTGAACGGGACCAGAGTTGAGAAAGCCGAGACCCGCGATGTCGGATCGAGGAGCCGGGCAAGGGCAAATTTGGAGTCAAATATTCAACCCATTAACCTTGTGGGCAACTATTCATCTTCCACAGGTGCTGCAACTTCCAGTACTTTATACCTGGTGACGCCTCTCGGGGTTTCGACCTCAACTTCGTCTCCCGGTTCGTGGTCCAGAAGTCCCTTTGCAACTGGAGACTTAATTGAAATCTCACCCTCGGTTAACCGGGCCTCGTGCTCTCCAACGATTTTATAAGTAAATTCCTTATCCTGATCGAGATCCCTGACGGTCACCTCCGTACCGAAACCCACCCTTTCCGACTTCACGTCTTCGGCGGATATTACCGTTGCTTCGTTGAGAACGTCCTTGAGCTCGTTCAGGCTCTTCCGGTGGTTCTGGTAGGATTCCTTGGCAGCCATGTATCCAGCATTTTCGGAAAGATCTCCGTTGTCAGCTGTCCGACTCATATCTTCCCTGTTCTTCTCGATTTTTCCCTGAAGCTGATCCACCTTTTCCGATAACCTCTCGTAACCTTCCTCGGTCAGCAGTACGCTGTTCTGAATATCCCTTTCCATTCCGAATCACCTCGCTAATTCGCGAACTTCTTTATTTCGGTAGACTTGTTTTTAACCTTAGGTAAAGAAATTTTCAAGCCCCTCTATCCTC
>CAZYCI010000017.1:0-18596 GCA_964645955.1 uncultured Thermotogae bacterium | reverse complement strand
CCTGCTCCCAAAGCAGGTGCGCTTCCAAACTGCGCCACTCCCCGTTAACAAGGTATTAATGAAAAAGTCTCTATTTCCGTTATCGAGGGATTCCTTTTCAAAACCTTGGTTAGCTTTATTTTGCGTTACAAACCTCCGAACTTCAACCTGCGCGCTTTCTTTCCGGGTAAATACTCATTTGATAATTTCTTGAAAATTCGGAATAAATCCAGCATTTCTGTAAAGCAAATCGCACTAAATTCCCTCTACTGCGGAGAGCTTTAGCTACTCCAGTTAAAGAAGAAAACGAGCTTACCCCTGGAGCCCTCGTTGACTGACCCCAATCCGGAGAATAACATGGAAGTGTAAGGTAAGCTCAAAAACGACCGTGGTGAAGTCGGTTTTATAAATCTACTGAAAATTTGAGGCGGTGAAAACCTTGAAGAATCCTGGAAATATAAAAGTGTTTAACGGGGGGGAAAAGAGCGAGGGTAGCGGTGCCCGTGTTTTAAGGGGGTTTCCCGGGCCGAATTTATCACACGTCGATCCTTTCGTTCTGGTGGACGAGTTCTTCGTCGAAGCTTCCGCGGGTTTCCCCGAACACCCTCACAGGGGTTTCGAAGCAGTAACCTACATGCTGGAAGGGGGATTCAAGCACAAGGATTCATCCGGTAACGAGGAAATCGTGGAAGCCGGGGGACTCCAGAGGATAACTATGGGTAGTGGGATCAGGCACTCCGAAATGCCGACCGAAAAACGTGCCCACGGTCTCCAGCTCTGGATAAACCTCCCGCAGGAATTAAAAGGGATGGATCCGGGATACGAGGTCGTTCCCGGAAAACAATTGGGTGGTAGAGACGAAGAAACAGGGCAGAAGCTTTTGATCGACGATTCTATCGGGCCGGAACTGAAGACCTCAATAAGATACGTGGACGTCGAGCTGGACGATTCGGAGTTCTCCTGGAATATCGGAGAAGACGAGAAGGGGTTTATCTACACCATCGCCGGCAAAGGGACTCTCGAAACTGAAGGAGAAACCCTGGAACTTTCAAAGGGAAAAGTTGCCGTCAACGATTCCGACAGGGCCGCAAAGGCAAACGTCAAAACCGGAAAAGAGTTGAAGTTCGTTTCTCTGGCCGGAACTCCACACCGAGAGCCGATAAACCAGCACGGTTCTTTTGTGGACTAGCCAGCCGGGATTCAGAAATCGGATCTCGCTGAGGTGAGCGAGATGTTCGGTAGAAAGCCTACAAGTTCGATAATCTTTTTCTGGTCGTAACGCTGACCTTATTCACAGTTCCTTTTAGCTCTCAGCCGACTTATGCGGCGGGGAACCCGGTAAGGGTAAAAAGAACCCCGAAGAACAATCCCTGGAGGATATAAACCGCTTAAAAGAAAAGGTCTTTTAGCATGTCACAATTACGAGAGTCTCACTTTCCGACAAACTATTATATAAGCTGTAGGTGTTAAAAAACTAATCTTGCGAGTTCTCTTTCACCACGAAGGTCGGGAGTGAAAAGCATTCCACGAGGGACGCAATGACGTTCTCCCTGCCGGCCCGGGTATAGAGTCCACCGAGCTCTTGATTATACAGGTAAAGACCTATCAGGTACCCGAACTTCTGGAAGCTCAGCTCCTCTTCGTCGAAGTAGAGGAAATTCTTCTTCGGGACGTCACAGAACCTCTGAGCGATGTAGTTTTCCCCCGCGACTTCTTCGAGTCTCTCCTCCCATTCTTCCCTGCTCAAATCCCTGCCGACGTAGACCCCATGACCCGCGAACTTGTCGAACGGTTTCAGCAGGTACTTGTCCTTGTTTTCCAGCAACCTCTCCCTGACTTCTAAGGGGTGACGATCGTAAATATAAGTATCTGGCAGGTGGTTACGAACGAACTCCTTCTCCTCTTCGTTCAGATAGCCGGTAAAATCTTCCTCCTGAAGAATCGCAAAGAGGGCCTTGTTGTGAACAATTTGAGAAGAGAAGCCACCAACAACGGGAACTGCGCCCTCCCGGTAAGCCCGGGTAAAGTCGCGGACCTCGTCCAGACGGTCGACTATCTTCCGGGTCGTTGCCCGGCGGTAGACCAGCTCTATCTCCTTCGAGTCGTAAAGGAGTTTTTCGGAGGTGTATTCCAGATCCCGCGGGTCGGCAATCACCGTATCGTAGCCTCGTTCCCGGAACTTCCTTTGAAATTCGCGGAACTCGCTGGATATCCCCTCTCCCTCGAAATCCACTATAGCGACCGTCTCCGGGTCACCCGTTGTAGCCGGAAAATTCCGGTAGTTTTGCAAAACCTTATCTATCAGGTTCTCCATTGGAGAATAAGCAAAGGCGTCGTAGCCGTCCGGCACTACGTCAAGCGCCCGGGAGTCCCCGATAATCCGCTGCAGAACCCTTGCTTCATTCATTCCCGCAGAGCCATCCGTGTTGAACTCGCAGAACTGTAAGTTGCCCGCGAAGTCGAAGAAGACGTCAAACCGGCCGATCGGGTATGGGTTGCCGTAACCGGGATCCGCCAGAATCAGCTTTTCTTCCTCCACCGTAAAGGGAAAGACGTCCCGGAAGGATTCGTCCTCCCTGAACTGGTCAATCGTCTTATCCAGAACACTTATTAACTTAGCCAGAACCCCTTTTATCTCATTTAGGTCTTGCTCGGAGAGAAGCATCGGCTGAAATAGGAATTCAATCGGCTCACCAAGGTACCTGGCCGAAGAGTTCTCTACTTTTTCCCTGACTTCCTCGTAGGTACGGAGATACTCTTCGGGGTTGCTTCTGACCGCGTCCTCGTATCGGGCAAATAGCTCGTCCGTGTTCATTTCAGTCTATCCTCCAGTCCGTTCTTCATATCGCACCAGGATAGCGCTTCCGCTTTACCCTGATCCAGGCGGTTCATCGTCCTCGACTTCGGCGTGACACCTTCTTCGGCGAACCGTTTCAGCGGCTCCAGGTATCTCTCTTCGTCAGGTGGAAGGCCGTTCTCGGCGGTCTTAATCAGCTCCCGGTAAAAGGAAAAGATCCCTCCATCCCCTTCAGTCCGGCTCTCGTTCCCCTGGCGAACCTTTTTCAGCGTCTCGCGGTACTCCTCCGGGTCCAGGCCGTTGCATCTCCTGTGGAGGAAATCCAGGTTCTCCCTATCGTACAGAAGTCCCTTCCAGAGAGCAGCGTAAGCCATGCTATAGGGTAGAGGCAAGGAATCCCCCATTCTGATTTCCAGGTGTCCCTTCGTCCTCACGTCTGGAAATACTGTCGATAACAGGTACTCCAGTTCGCTTTCAGTCAGGTCTTCGTCTATGACGTCCTTAACCCGCTTCTCCCTTTCGTAAAACAGTTCTCCGTTCTTTCGATATACCATTACCGGTACTTCGAGCAGGTACTCGGCGTAGTCCTGATAACCGAAACGTCCCTCAAAGACACCGTCCGGATAACCACAGCGGTCCGGGTCACAGTTATTCCAGATCGTCGCCCTGAGGCTTCCGTTCTCGTGGGTTCGCCCCTCGAAGAAAGGGGAATTATCCAGAGCTGCGTAAATTACCGGGGTCAGGAAATTGGCGACCGCATTCTTTTTGACGTAGTCCAGTTCGTTCGAGTAATCGACGTTGACGTGAACCGCACCGGTCCCCTTCATCATGTTGTGAGCGTACTCGCCCTTATCCTCAAAGTAATCGTACATGTAATCGTAGCGTTTTTTAGGCAGGATCTTTATATTTTCTATCCTTGTTTCGGGTTGATAACCGAGGGCCAGTAGCTTTTTGTCCCTCCGATCGAGGATGGAAGTGGCCTTCTCCAGAAAATCCAGATATATATCTTCCAGATCGGACAGCGATTTTCTGGGGGCTATACTGATTTCCACCTGACCGCCGGGCTCGAGAGTCAAATTGGCACGATCGGCCTCCAGCCCGACTACGTGACCATTTTCCTTTACCGGATCCCAGTCGAATTCCGACAAATCAAGCAGGAGGTCCTCGATCCCTCCCTCTTCGTAATAGGAAGTAGCTGCCAGCGAGCCTTTTTCAACTACCATGTGTTCCAGTTCTAGTCCCAGTTTACGCTCACCTGGATCAACTTCGGATTTTCTAAAGTATTCGACAAATAACTGAACTTTTTCCTCATAATTCAAGGATTCACATCTCCCATTGTTGTCGCAAAGAGCCAGCTAGATATTTCTTGGTAAACCGCGGATCGTCAATAAAAACCAGGAAAACCGATAAATTCAATCCACATTTGGTTAGTTTACACTCTAACCCACCCCTTCTCAACGTTTCCAATGCACAAAATGACCGATACTTGGGTATTTTCGTCACCTCTCTCAACACTTACTTCCGTATTACTACTTAAGTGAATAACCATAAAAAGCTATATAATTCGAGCGTGCCGAGAAGCACAAATAAGCCACTTAAACCAGAGCAAACCCGCTTCAGAAGGGAATTCAGTCCTGGTAAAATTGAAAGTAATCTATTATAATTATCTGTCTTATTGGCTTTTATGATTTGAGGTGGTTATATGCCCTACGAAGCAGATCAAATTAAAGTTCTGGAAGATTTGGAAGCAGTTAGAAAGAGACCGGGAATGTACATAGGGAGTACCGGCCAGGAAGGAGTAATGCACCTAATTGACGAGGTGCTGGACAACAGTATCGACGAAGCTCTGGTCGGAGAATGTGACGAAATAAAGGTAACAGTACACGAAGACGACAAGGTAACTGTAGTGGATAACGGCAGGGGCATACCTGTAGATACTCATGCGGAAAAGGGACTCAGTGGCGTGGAAGTTGTCATGACCACCCTGCACGCAGGTGGTAAGTTCGATCATAAAAGCTACAAGGTCAGTGGTGGCCTTCACGGAGTTGGTGTCTCCGTAGTAAACGCTCTTTCGGAGTGGATGCGGGTAGAGGTCCAGCGGGACGGTTCCCGTTACAGGCAGGACTTTACCCGTGGCGACACCCTTTCCGAATTAAAGAAAATGGATACTCAAAAAGGAGGAAGGGGAACGAAGATTACCTTCCTGCCGGACGAGGAGATATTCGGAGATTTCACGTACGACATGCCCAAGCTGACCCATCGCCTCCGCGAACTCGCATACCTGAACAAAGGACTCAAGATAACTCTGGAGAACGAAGACGCCGACGTAACCAAGTCCTTCAAATATAACGGCGGAATAAAGGAATACGTGGCTTCTATTACTGAAAACGAGGAAAGACTTCACGACGAACCCATTTACTTCAAACGTGAGGAAGGCGGAAACTTCGTCGAGATAGCAATGATCTTCAGCAAAAAGTTCTCGGAGTCCACTTACTCTTTTGCCAACAACATTAATACTCAGGAGGGTGGAAAACACGTAACCGGTTTCAAAACCGCTCTAACCAAAACCACCAACGAGTATGCGAGATCGAAGAAGATACTGAAAAAGAAGGACGACAACCTCTCGGGTCGCGACATCAGGGAAGGTCTGACGGGGATAATTAACGTGCGAATACCCGAACCGGAGTTCGAAGGTCAGACGAAGACAAAACTCGGTAATCCGGAGATAAGAGAAATCGTCCGAAACGTTACTTCTGAAGCCCTGCTTGAGTTTTATAAATCAAACAAACAAATAGCAAGAAAGATAATTGAAAAGTCGATTGAAGCGGCTCAGGCCCGTAACGCCGCAAAGAAAGCGCGGAAGCTCGCAAGGAAGAACGCGATGATTTCTACTTCGCTCCCCGGTAAACTGGCGGACTGCACCCAGAGGGACCCGGAAGGGAGTGAGCTTTTCATCGTGGAGGGTGATTCGGCCGGTGGTTCGGCGAAGAGCGCCCGTGACAGGGAATTCCAGGCAATACTTCCCCTGAGGGGTAAGATTTTAAACGTCGAGAAGTCCCGAATGAGCAAACAGCTGGAGAACAAGGAGCTAAAATCAATAATCACCGCAATGGGAACAGGGGTTCAGGATCACTTCTCCCGGGAGAAGCTGCGCTACGAGAAGATAATAATCATGACGGACGCCGACGTGGACGGAGCCCACATCCGGGCATTGCTGCTGACGTTCTTTTACAGGAACTTCGAGCCTCTGATAACGGAGGGTCACGTCTTTATCGCCCAACCCCCGCTCTACAAGGTTCAATCGGGCAAGAGCAAACAGTATTTCTATACGGAACAGGAACTAGAAGAATACCTTAACGATAGAAAAACCAAGCCATCGTCGGTCCAGAGGTTTAAGGGTCTCGGTGAAATGAATCCGTCCCAACTCTGGGAAACCACGATGAAACCTGATAACAGGATAATGAAGCGGGTGTCCGTAAAGGACGCGCTGGAGGCAGATGACCTGTTTAGCACCCTTATGGGCAGCGACGTCCAGGCGAGGAAGAACTTCATCAAGGAAAATAGCAACCAGATAACCAACCTGGATATATGATCCAGGTTTTTCTCGATTAAAAACACGGTTACCGGCGGATAACGTAACTTGCAACGTGGAGCAATGTAAACAATGGCTCTAGACGGGGTAACTTTAAGCAAATTAAAGCTCGAAATTCAGGATGCTCTAACCGGCGGTTGGATAAGAAAGATCTACCAGCCCAGAGACGGGCTGGTAACCATCAACGTCTGGAGCGGGGATAACCATACTCTGCTGGTATCCTGCGGCGACGACTTTCGGGTCCAGCTAACTCGCCTCGATTTTGAAAACCCGGAAGAGCCGCCGGCATTCACCATGCTCTTACGAAAACACCTGTCCGGAGGGAAGATAGCCCGCGTAACTCAGCCGAGAGGTCTCGACAGGATAATTAAGATTTCGGTTGATAAAAAAGAGGAAAACGGAAACGAGGAAAAGATAGAGCGCAAGGAAGTATACGTGGAACTCATGGGTCGTAACAGCAACCTTTTTCTCGTTCAGGACGAAAACATTATCGGGACTCTTAGAGATAAGAAGAGCAGAGGGAGAGACACTTCGCCGGGCGGCACTTACGAGCTTCCTCCGGCGCAGGACAAGGCGAACCCTTTTGAACTAAAACGGGACGAGTTTTACGAGCTCGCTCAACAGGAAAACCCGATCTGGAGGAACCTGCTCAACGGCATAGATGGAATAGGGCCGACGCTGGCAAAGGAAATCCCCGTTCGTGCCGATCTGGAAGCCGACCGGGAGGACCTCTCAAAGCAGCAGCTCGATTCCCTCTATCGGGCGACCGTTGACCTCTTCGACGAATTATCGACCGACAACTACGAACCGGTTGTTTATCAGAAAGAGGGCAAACCCGTCGAATTCAGCCCGGTTGAGCTGGAGAGCTTCTCGGACCAAAAGGAACTGACGTTTGCCAGCCTCAGCAGGGCGCTTGACCATTACTACAAGGCACGAGAGACCAGCTTCGAAACGCGTGAACTCCGCGAGAACGTCGAAGAGACGATCAAAGACGAGCTCGACCGGGTAGAAGGCGCTCTAAAGAACGTGCAAGATCAGCTCAAACAGTCCGAGAACAGAGAAGAATTGAAGAAAACCGGGGACATAATACTTTCCAACCTGAGCCGGCTGGAAAAGGGAATGAAAAGTGCAAAAATAGACGATCCCTACAACCAGGGGGAAAAAGTAAAAGTAGAACTCGACCCTTCCCTGACGCCGGAGGAGAACGCGGAAGAGTACTACAAGCGGTATAAAAAGTTGAAACGCGGCAAGGAAAAGCTGGAAAAGAGAAAGAAGGGGCTGAAAAAAGAGCTCAACTACCTGAAGAAACTAAAAGAACGCTACGACGAGGCCGACTCCCGGGAAAAGCTGGCAAAGCTCGAGGGAGTTTTAAAGGAAAAGGGTTACATCGACGAGGATCTCGGTTCTTCGACCCGGGACCAGGAGGGCGGCCCGAAGGAATACTGGGTAAAAGGTTACAAGGTAATGGTGGGAAGAAATGCGCGACAGAACGACAACCTGGTAAGAGAGGCATCTCGAGATGACCTCTGGTTTCATGTAAGGAACTACGCCGGAGCGCACGTAGTGGTCGTCACGGACGGTCGGCCGAACAAAGTTCCGGACGAGGTAATAGTTAGGGCGGCCCAACTTGCGGCTGCCAACTCCAAGGCCCGGAACGCAGGGCAGGCCACGGTGAGTTATACCGAGGTCAAATACGTCGACAAACCAAAGGGAGCAAAACCGGGCCTGGTTCAGATAACGAACGAAAATACGATAAACGTTTCTCCTGAAGAGGTGATATCATAGCTTCCACTATAGTTAACCTGATTATTCTGCTCCTTGCACTCCTGCCAGCTGCGATTGTCCACGAGTACTCTCACGGTTACGTGGCATGGAAGCTGGGTGACCCGACGGCAAAGCAGTCCGGCAGGTTGACTTTGAACCCCGTACCCCACATAGATCCCGTAGGAACGGTAATGGTCCCGCTCGGATTGATACTGATTCAGTTGTTATTTGGTGGCGGCTTATTCATCATCGGCTGGGCAAAACCCGTTCCAATCGACCCGAGATACTTTCAGGATTCCGAACGAGGGATGCTACAGGTTGGTCTAGCCGGTCCACTGAGCAACATCATGATGATGTCCCTGGCTGCGGCTATCGGTCATCTACTCGTGCCGTTTTACATCAACTTTTTTCTCGGTAGAAGCGGCGGATTCTTCTTCCAGTTTGCTCAGAACGGTCTGAGAACTCTGATTTACTTTTTTGGCGTCTTTGTCATCATAAACATAATACTCGGTCTCTTTAACCTAATCCCCATGCCACCCCTGGACGGCTCGAGAATACTTAATTACTTTCTTTCGGGTCGCGGCAAACAAATTATGGCACAGATGGAACAGTACGGTTTCCTCATAGTGCTTGCTTTGCTCTGGCTCGGTGGCGACCTGTTCTTCTGGGTAATCCAGCAAATATGGTCGTTCGTCCTCGGACCGAACTGGATAAACCTAATAGCCGCCGGCGGGATGCTTTAAATCACCACAAGTGGACTGATTGGTTAAGATGAACAAAAGAGGCTCGGACAACGGAGAATCCGGGGTACTATACGTAGGAGCCACGCCAATAGGTAACCTGAAGGACGTAACTTACAGGGCCGTGGAAAGGCTCCGCGAAGTGGACGAAATAGTGGCGGAGGATTCACGGCATTCCAGAAGGTTGCTCAAAGAATACGAAATAGAAACGCCGTTTACGATGAGTTACTACCAGGGGAGCGGGGAGGAGCGCAGGAAAGATATAATAAGTAAGTTGCTGGAAGGGGCTGATCTCGCCCTGATAAGCGATGCCGGTACTCCTCTAATATCGGATCCGGGTTTTAAACTGGTTCGTCTTGCCAGAAAAAGGGATATCGAGGTAAGGAGCCTCCCTGGTCCAAGCGCATGTATTGCCTGTCTCTCCATTTCCGGCCAGCCGACCGACAGCTTTGTATTTGACGGTCAGGCACCAAAGAAGGCGAGCCAAAAAAGCAATTACTTTGAGGAGCTGCGGACGAGACGGAAGACCACGGTAATCTACGACTCACCCCATCGGGTAGAGACCACCCTAAAAACCATGGGGGACGTTATTCCCGAAAGATCCATTACGCTGTGCCGGGAACTGACCAAACGATACGAACGCACGCTGAAAGGTACTCCTGGGGAAGTACTGGAAAAACTAAAAAAGGGTAAAATAAAAGGGGAGTTCACCCTTGTGATCAGGGGTGCTTCTGAGAAAGAAGCAGCCAGCGCAAGAAGGGAAAAGTACGAAGATGTGCCTCTTGAGCAGCAGTACGAAGGGATCAAGAAGCTCAAAGGCCTCTCGCGAAACGAGGCAATGCGCGAACTTGCCGAGTTACGGGGTACTTCAAAGAACGAGATTTACGACGAACTCAACAAGTAAACCGTTCAGGCGTGTTTGTCGGCAACCGTGGAAGCGCCGTAAGAATCGGGCTTGGTCCTTACATCGAAACCACTACCGATTATCATTCCAACGACTTCATCAATTATTTCCTTCGTTTTGCCGTGCTGGCCTACGTCAACGTGAATCTCGAGGTTATAATCCAGCAGGGTTTCTTCCTCCAGGTGTTCCATGAGATCCTTGGCAAGATCGAAGGAGAGGAAGGCTTCTTTGTATATCTTGTCCCTGAGGGTGTAAATGCCATCCTCCGTCTCCCTTTTCCAGAAGTAACGACCGCCCTTGCCCATTCTGTGAATAACTATGGCGCTTACAAAGTCGATCTCGTGGTCGCCAGAAGCAGCGTGCGAATCCGTACCGACGACGATTTCGTACTCCGACCGCTGATCCTTTTCCATCATCCCGATAAGCTCGTCGACGACCCCGCTAAAACTCAATCTGCCTTTTGTCGGATTATGAAACTGTATCAATGTTTAACACCATGGGGATTATAGCTAAAAAGGGGACTTTTTCAAAGCTCCGCTCCAACAGTCGCCCCGGTTTTTCCACTCAAAATCTCTTCGGCGGAGTAGTAACCGCTCCTAACCGCACCCTCCATCGTAGCGGGCCAGCCCGTATCAGTCCAGTCCCCGGCCAGAAAGAGACCATCAGGAGAAGGGTTCTGGGGCGGCCGCAGGGCCTTGCTATCTGGCGAGGCCTTGAAAGTTGCTCTGGGTTGATAAATTGCCACCGAATCCAGCAATTCAGCATCCTTTATTGCTGGTAACGGCGAGGCAAGGTCGGCCACTACTTTTTCGACGAGTTTATCCGGATCCAGGTCTTCCAGCTCTCCGGGATCCGATATCGTCAAACAAATATGCTTCCCGACTTCTCCATCGTTACCGGAGACGTTAAATACCCAGCCGGCCGTTCCCTCCAGGAAACCGAAGAAGTCCGCTTCCATAACTTTTTTTTCAAAAAACAGGTGGACGTTTATTATTGAGTTCCATTCCAGTTCCCAGAAGCGCTGGGAGAATTTGTCCAGCAGGGACCCCGAAAGGATTTCATTCAGGACATAACCCGGTACGGCGGAAAGCACTGCCTCGGAAGATACTTCGTCGCCATTGCTCAAACCGATCACGTATTTGCCGTTGTCCTTCTCAATTCTCTCCACCTGATGAGAAGTTCGAACCTGACCCCCTTTCGACTCGATAAACTCCACGGCAGAACGTCCTATCTTCTCGAGTGAACCATTTAACCTACCCAGCCTGCCACCGCGTTTATCGAGGAGTACTCTTTTTAGAATCATCAGCCCCATCTTTACGCTCACTTCGTCCACGCTTGCGTTTAAGGTGGGAACTATAATCTGGTTCCAGAGCCGGGCGATCGATTTTTCGCTCGCTCCCCTCTTTCTCAACCAGTCCCCGAAAGATTCGTTCCTCTCTTCCACCCCGGAACTTGCCAGCAAGGAGGAGAAAAGCGGTCCGACCAAACTTAATTTGTCAAGAAAAGAAATAAATGGGAAGCCATAGGTCGCCGAAATCAGGTGAAATGGTGGAGGAAGTTCGTTGCTCCTGACTCGTCCGATCCGACCGGATTTATCCCGAAATTCGACGTCTAGGCTATCCTGTGTCGCCAGATCGTCGGCGAGGCCGATCTTCGTCATGAACTTTCTATAGTAATCAAACCCGGAGACGTGCATGTGCTGTCCGAGGTCCAGGGTCCGATCCCTGTACTCGATAAATCCAGTTCTGCCACCAACTTCCGGGTTCTTCTCGAGTAGAACCAGATCTCCGGGGTACCCATGCTCGAGCAACCTGGTACTGGCAGCAAGACCGGCCAGACCACCGCCAATTACGATCATGCTTTCAGGCTGACGAACCATTGCCCAAGCACGGAACTCACTTTTTTTACGGTGTTGATACTTGCCCGCTCCTCCCAGATATCCCAGTCGGACCCTTCCATCTCGCTCAATAAGTTACTGTAAACACCGTACAATCCGGCCGGACAGGCGCGAGTTCTGGGGGAAAGATAGGAAAACAATTTTTTTCCTTTTTCAAAATGCTCCCGCGCTCTGGAAGCTTCGTAATCCATCAAAGCCCTAAATCTATCATTGACGCCGTTTTCGTTGACCCTGTCGAAATCGCAGTTGAATTCATCCAGGTCCTCCTGTGGCAGGTATATTCGATCTCGTCCGTAGTCCTCCGCTACGTCCCTGATAATATTGATCAACTGCATACCGTAGCCAAAATCTATTGCGTACTTCTTGGCCTTCCAGCCATCGTAACCGAAGATTTCGATCAGAGCCAGACCAACCACGGATGCAACGCGAAAACAATATATTTTGAGATCCTGAAAGGTAGAATAGCGCCTCTTTGTCAAATCCATCTCAACCCCGCTTATCAACTGCTCGAAATAACTTTTCGGTATTTCGAATTCGTCAACCGTTTTCGCGAGTGCTTCGTAAAGCTTACCTCGGGGATTACCATGGTACAGGGAATCTATTTTCTCTCGTTCTTCTCGTAGTTTATCCTTTTTGCGAGAAACTTCCCAGGACCCGTCCGCAATGTCGTCACATCTTCGGGCAAACGTATATATCGTATAGACGGCGGAACGCTTATCTCCCGGAAGGGTCAATATCGCCCAGTAGAAGTTCTTTGCTCTTTCCCTGGTTATCCTCCTGCAGTACTCCTCAGGGCTCTCACTCTCTTTTAAAACCCCCTCAGGCCGGCTTTCCATCTGTAATCCTCCGGAACGGACGTTTTAGCAGGTTGGACAAAAACAACCGCACTTTTTCAAGTTTCGAAAGCGTTGGCCGCCCGTGCAGCACGTCGTAATTTTCTTCCTCTATCTTATCCAGTATTTTTAACCCACCCTGGTTAAAGAGCCTGACGTCCATCTTTATTCTCGGGTCCAGAGTCGGGACCAGCTCCAGCCCCTCCTCGAGCAGATCCCGGGCCCGTGATACTTCAAACCGCATCAGCTCTACAAACCTTTCATTATACACTCTTTGCTCGAGATCTTCTCTGGAATAACCGAACTTTTCCATGTCCTCCTCGGGGATATAAACTCTGCCCATTTTTTCGTCCCTGTTTACGTCCTGCCAGAAGTTCGTTAGCTGCAATCCCGTACAGGTGCTGTCCGACAGCCGTTTCCTTTCCTCGTCCTGATAACCAAAGATCGCAAGGAAAATCCGACCAACGGGATTCGCAGAATGGTCACAGTAGTTCAGCAGGTCCTCGTAAGTTTCGTAAGAAAAGTTTTTCTGGTCCATCCTGTTGGCCTCGATCAACTTAAGGAAGGGTGCCGGCGTCAGCGGGTGTTTATCAACCGTATCCTGGAGCGCCAGCAGTATCGGGTTATCCGGTTCCTCTCCTTTAAGAGCCTCCTTCAATTCATTCTCCCAGCTATCTAGTGCTTCCAGGTTTCCTTCCTCGAGTTCGTCCCCCAGATCGTCGGTGTAGCGACTGAAAGCGTAAAGAGCGTAGATGTACTTTCGCTTCTCAGCGGGCATGGCTCGGCTGACGACCGTGAAGTTTTCGTAGTGTTCCGTACCGATCTCCTTACATATATCGTAAGCTCCTTCGACGGAAACGTTTTTACCGTATAAATCAGGGCTAATTTCCTTCAATTTTACCATGGTTAACGGAAAAAAGAATAAATAAAACCGGCCTCCCGAACAACTCCCCGGAAGTCAACCACCCAGCATCTGCAGAATGACTTCACGCTTTCTGGAGTGATCCAGTTCGATCAGGAAAATCCGCTGCCACTTACCGAGTTTTAACTCGCTGTCAATTATCGGTACGGTTTCGCTGGCTCCGAGTCCGAGGGACTGACAGTGTGCGTGTCCGTTTGGAACCTCGTCCGGCGTCATGTTTTCAGTCCGGATCGAGAAATCGTTATGGCGGTAGTACTCGTCTTCCGATGCAACTTTGTCGAGGAATTCCGCCATATCCTTTTTCAAGAGCGACTCGTTCTCGTTAATCCTTATTGCCGCGGTTGTATGCTTGCTAAAAATCACAAGAGCCCCTGACTCCACTTCTCTGTCGTCCACGAACTTCTGGACTTCGTCAGTTATGTCTATGAACTCGGGAGCCTTTGTAGTCTGAATCTGTAAAACCTCAGTGGATGTTGAGGTCAACATCTCTTAAACCTCCTTTTGACGACTAAGATCTCTTCAACTCCAATAGAGTTTCTTCTACCGAAGATACGGCGGATTGAGGAGTAGATGCTCCTGCCGTTATACCCACTTTATCCACCCCTTCAATCCACTCCGGTTCTATCTCCGTTTCGTCCTTAATATGGTGCGTCTCTACCCCAGTATTGCCGGCTACTTCGGCCAGTTTTCGAGTATTTGCGGAATTCTTGCCTCCAACTACCAGAATTAGTTCTACCTGTTCGGCAAGCCTTTCCGCCGCCTCGTACCTCCTTCTCGTCTCACCACAGGTCGTGTCAACTATCTTTACATCTTCGAGCCGATCCCGGTTCGCTTTAAGAAAATCGGCTGCGAAGTCAAAAAAGTACTTCTTTCCCTTGGTCGTCTGGGAAAGCAATGCCACTCTTCCTTCGGGGACAGGAACTTCTTTTTCCGGATCCAGAATGGCTACGCCCTTTCCGTCGAGCCAGCCAAGAATATTCCGGACTTCCGTGTGATCGTTCTCCCCGTATATAACTACCTGGTAGCCTTTATTAACCAGGTCTTCCGCGGTTTCCTGAGCTTTTTTTACTATCGGACAGGTAGTATCGATTAGATCCAGCCCTTTATCCTCTATTTCGCTGTGTATATCCCTCCCGGCTCCATGGGCAGTTATTATCACCGAGTCCGTATTCACGTTATCCAGGGCATTTACCACTTCCGCCCCCTTTTCCGAGAGGTCTTCAACCACGTTAGGATTATGTACTATCGGACCCAGGGTATCGATTTTCTCATGCTCCTCCAGCTTATCTTCAACTATGTCGACCGCTCGCCTCACTCCAAAACAGAAACCAAATAAATCTGCTTTTATGATTTCCATTTAATCTCCTTTCTCGATATAACTCCTGATTATTCTCTCAAGCTTTTTTACCACTTCGACGGTGCCGGTAGAAGAGATCAACTCTTCCTGTTCTCCATTTACGTAGAGAACGCCACCTCTGGCTGTCCCAACGACGCCGAGGTCGGCGGAATCAGCTTCTCCAATTCCGTTCACCGAACACCCCATCAAGGCAAGGCTCAGCGATCCTTCCAGATCACCTAACCTCTCTTCAAGTTTCCGCCCGATAGTTTCCACGTCAATTTCCGTACGGCCGCAGGTGGGACATGAGATAATGTCCACCCCTCTGTTCCGGATGTCGAGTGAACCGAGAATGTCGTACGCTGTTCCCACTTCTTCCCTAGGATCGGCCGTAAGGGAAACGCGAATCGTATCTCCTATACCCTCCTGAAGCAACGCACCAATACCAATGGAGGACTTAACCAGTCCACTGCGTCCGCCACCTGCTTCGGTAACTCCGAGGTGGAGAGGATAATCGTACCTTTCTGCAAATATTTCGTTGGCGCTGATCGTCCTATTTACGTCGCTCGACTTCAAAGAAACCACTATATCCTGAAACCCTTCCTGCTCCAGCAGCTCGATTTCCTTCTCGGCGCTTACCACCATACCCTCGGGCGTCCTTCCGTAATCTTCCAGGATCTTCTTATCAAGCGATCCCGAGTTTACTCCAACCCTGATGGGAATTGACAGCGATTTTGCTTCCTGAGCGATTTCTCCTATCGCCCCCGGATCAGTTATATTTCCCGGGTTGAGCCGGAGTTTATCGATTCCGGCATCCAGAGCGGCAAACGCGAGTTCCGGGGAATAATGGATATCGGCGATGACCGGTACCGGGCTTCCCGATACTATCTCCGGCAGTCGTTCCCCAGCGTCGCTGTCCGGAACGGCCACCCTAACCAGTTCGCAACCCCGCTCAACCAGCCCTTCGATTTGCATGAGAGTCTTGTCAACGTCATCCGTCGGGGTGTTCGTCATGGACTGAACGACGACGGGATTATCCCCGCCAATCTTTACCCCACCTACGTCTACGACTCTGGTTTGAGACATTATCTAGCTATCTCCTCGTTGTTTACGTAACCGTGCTCGACAAACCAATCGATCGATTTTCGTAGAGACTTCGACATTGGAGTCTTAGGCGCTCCCAGCTCGTCCAACCAGGGCGTCGGGTCAATTCTTTCGTCAATCCTGGTCGTTCGAATCGAAGAAATAGGAATCCTCGGCCTCCTATTCATCAGAAAACCCTCGAAGAACTCGTCTACCCAGGCAGCGGTTAGCGCCATCGGGTAAGGTATTCGGAACCTCGGCGTCGGGACCCCGGTAACCTGGGACAAAAACTGCACCACTTCCGAGAGACTCGTATTTCTGTTTCCGAGCACGTAACGCCTCCCCGGCTGGCCTTTTCCCATCGCGAGGAGATGTCCTTCCGCCACGTCCTCCACGTCGACTATATTGAAATCCATGTCGACAAAGGCCTTCATCCCTCCGTTGAGGAACTCGAGGATCATCCTACCTGTCGGCGTTGGACCGTAATCTCCCGGACCGACCGGCACCGTGGGGCTCGCAACGACCACGTCCATCGCGGCCTCCTCATTGAAATCCAGCGCTTCCCTTTCCGCTATGTACTTTGATATCTTGTAATCGCTCGGAAGTTGCTCAACCGACTCGGGAAGCGTTTCCCCGTCCTCCGAGTGGGCCAAAAGGGAAGCCGTACTGGTCAGCACGAACCTATCCACTTCCGCTTCTTCGGCAGCCAGCAGGACGTTCTTGGTACCCTCTACATTTGTTTCGTAAAAATCCTCGTAACTCCCCGCCCAAAAACTGTAAAGCGCCGCAGTGTGAAAAACGCCGTCCACCGATTTAACTGCTTCTTCAAGTTCGTTCCTGTCTCGAATGTCGCCTTTGACGGTACTGAGGTCCAGACCCTCGAGGTTCAGGGTATTGCTGCTCTCCCTGACCAGCCCCTTAACCTCGTGTCCCGCATCAAGCAAGGACCTGACTACGTTGCTTCCGACAAATCCGTTTGCTCCGGTTACCAGGTACCTCAACGCATTCACCTCAACAGGGCTGGAACGACGCTTTCCAGCGCCTCCGAAAGTTCTCTTCTGGCATCGACGCTGTTCATAAACATGTTCGGAGTTTCAAGGATCACCCGCGGGTGCTTTGCCAGCCAGGAAAGCAGGTTCGAAATCCTGACTTCCCCATTATCGTCGTAACAGGAGGCGGGGGGCAACCTCGTGTTGATGCCGTCAAACACTACCCTCATGGCGAAAAAGGGGATATCGTTTTCCTTAACGGCCTTCGCCACCCAGAAAGTTTCCTGATCGACAAGGGAGTAACCATTTCCCGCCAGCTCCTTTTTTTCCTCCGGTTCAGCTACGGGGTCTTCCAGCGTCAGCAAGTTACAAAATTTCAGGTCCTTACTCAGGGCCAGCTCTGCTCGTTTACGAAAACTCGGATTCGTCGTAAAGCCAGTTTCGCTCAGTTCGCTATCCACCCTATCAATTATGCACAGATCACCGGGTTGAAATTCGGGGTCGATCGAGCCGGCAAATCCGACTGAGACTACTCCATCCAGATCCGAAGCGAATTCCATATTTTTCATCTTTCGGTTTACGTTTTTTCGCCCGATCCCCGTGTAATTCAATTCGCATTCCGACCAGTATTCTCCCCCTCTATCCATTCCACCGTATCCTTCCAGCTCAACCCTCATCGAGGCCAGTACGGACAGCATAATTAATTATGAAATCGACAAAATGTCTTTAAATTTGTTAGGAACGGCGCTTTTAACCACGTCCACCAGACCGTCAGTACTTCTAAGAGAATCTATCGTACCTGCAGTATCGAAACCGGAATGGATCATACAGCTATTGCACCTGCGATCATTTCCCGGACCAAAGTCCTCCCAGAGTTCCTCTTTCAATATTTCGTCCACGGAATCGACGTGCTCGTCGGCAAGTACGTAGCACGGCTTCCTCCATCCCCGCACGGTATAGGTGGGAGAAGCCCAGGCGTTGCAGTCGAGTTCGGTCTTGCCGCGCAGGAAATCCAGGTAAAGGGAAGAATTGTAAAGCGGGAAATCCTCTACTTTGTCCGGGTCGAGAATTTCCTGAAACACCTCTTTGGACTCCTTGCGTTCCAGAAAGTGTTCCTCGGCGCTCCTGTCGACGGCGGCGTAGTTGTAACCCGGGGCAAGCATTATTCCTTCCACTCCGACTTTTGTTAACCTGCGGAAGAGCTCGTGCAAATCGTCCGGATCGCTACCCTTGAAGATGGTCGTATTCGTGGTAACCCGGTAACCTCTATTTATAGCTTCCTCTATTGCGGAAAAAGCCTTGTCGTAAGTTCCTTCGCGGTTTGTAAATCCATCGTGAACCTCGGCAGTACCGTCAAGGTGAACGGCAAAAGCAAGCTGGTCGGAGAGTGCAAATTCGTCAAGTTTCTCTTCCAGCAACAACCCGTTCGTACAGAGCATTATGTAGTAGCCTTCGTCGATCAGGTCTTCCACGATCGTATCTATCTCCGGGTGGATCAGCGGCTCTCCGCCGGAGATCGATATCACCGGGGCGCCGGCCTCGTTGGCTGCCTCCATAACTTCCTCCGGCGATAGCCTTTCGTCCATGTCATCGGAATACTCTCTAATCCTGCCACAACCGGTACAGCGCAGATTGCATGCTTCCAGGGGTTCAATAATCGTAACGAGTGGGAAGCGTTTTCTTCCTTTGGCCATCTGCGCTGCCGCGTAACTCGCTATCTTGGCATTCATTTTTAACGGTCTACCCATATATATTCCTCC
>CAZYCI010000016.1:0-18605 GCA_964645955.1 uncultured Thermotogae bacterium | reverse complement strand
ACGTGTCAAGATTGTTAACCTTGTGCTCGATTAAGGACCTTCTTCTTCCAGCTCTTCCGCTGCTCGTTCCTGGGCCTGTTTTTCAATTTCCTCCGCCCTCTTCTCAAATTCCGTTCTTGCCTCTTCGGCCTTATCGGATAGGTCCTCTACCAACCCTTCGGCCGCCTCTTCGTCGTAATCGCCTTCTTCATAGTCGGGGAAACCGTCGTCGCCGGAAATTCCCATTATACTGCTTACGGCGCCTAGTACGTCGGCGGTACCGGAAGGTACGATCAACTTTGAAGCCCTACCGTCGGCCAGCTCTTTCATAGCTTCGTAAGCTTTTAACGTTAGAATCTTGTCGTTCGGCTTTCCTTTGTGGTAAGCCCCGAAGATTCCCTGAATCGCGTTTGCTTCACCTTCGGCTTCGGTAATGTACTCGTAGCGCTTGGCGTCGGCCCTCTTTCTCCTGGCATTTGCTTCACCTTCGGCTTCCAGAACTGCAGCGCGTTTGCTTCCTTCCGCCTTGAGAATCGAGGCCTTCTTGCTTCCCTCGGCTTTTAGTACTTCGGCCCTTCTCCGTCTTTCCGCCTTTAACTGTTGCGCCATGGCATCCTTAACGTCCTCCGGAGGAGTAATCTCTCTTATCTCGACCTTGGTTACCCTGACTCCCCACTTATCAGTTTCCTTATCCAGAGTATTGAGCAGTTTGGAGTTTATCTTTTCTCGCGACGAAAGCGACTGATCGAGGTCCATTTCGCCGATCTCGCTTCTGAGGTTCGTCTGAGCCAGTCTGACTGCCGCGTTCTCGAAGTCTTCCACCTCGTACTCGACCTTCTTGGCGTCCGTCGGTTTGTAATAAACTATTGCGTCCACGGTAACCGTGGCGTTGTCCTTGGTAATTACGTCCTGTCTCGGAACGTCAAGCGTTTTTTCCCTCATGTCGATCTTTCTGACTTTCTGGACGAAAGGGAAAATGAAGTGCAATCCGGGTTCGTAAGTTCTGGAGTACTTTCCGAAGGTTTCCATCAGGCCCTTCTGGTACTGACGGACGAGCGTGGTCGCCCAGGCCCCAAAGACCAGAACGAACGCAATCGCCGCAACAATTATTATCAAAGACATATTAACCCTCCTCTGGGTTATTTGAGTCATCCTGTTCGGTCATTTCACAGGTATCTACAACTAGAGAAGTACCTTCTATGCTTCGAACTTCAACCGTCACACCTTTTTCTATCAACTCATCGTTTGACGATTCAGCCCGCCATCTTTCTCCGTTTACAACAACTATCCCGTTGCCCTTTGCCGGATCTATTCTTTCTTCAACCGTCCCTCGTTCGTTGATTAACCTATCGGCACCGGTCTTTATACCGCCCTCGGAGCTATAAATATCGAACTTCCAGGCCAGGTAAGCGGCAAGTCCGGTCCCCGCGACAAACGCTATGAAACTACCGACTTCTCCCGGGAACAGGAAATCGACGAGGCTGGCAACTAGAGCACCAAACCCTACGGTACCAAAAAAGAACGTTACCGTGGTCAACTCCAGCACAAGAAAACCCAAACCGGCAATAAACCATAACCACGAAGGTATAAGCTCCATCCGGTTCACCTCTTTTAACTATAATTTATAATTTCTGGGACGAACGTTCGTGCTCTTGGGTTTGGAAAGATCCCAGGCTTCTTTCGAGAGCAAGTATAGGGTTCCCGAAACAATCGAATGCCCACCAAGAACTACGGGCTTGTCCGAATCACGGGCAGCTTCAGTCAGTTTACGTAAATAAGTTGTTTTGATTTCGTCCGGTTCAAGAAGATCCGAAGAAAAGCGTTCCGGCCGCGAGGGCCACTGACCCAGATAGTCAAACAGTACGCGGGTATCGAGAAATAATCCAGTCCCCTGATCTGTCAGACGCGCTATTAAACCCTTGGGGCCGAGGTTTTTCAACAGATGACCACCCAGTGCAGGAATTGAACCAGCCGTTCCGATATCGGAGGAACTACCTCTGCCCTCGGAATATAAGTTGATATGACATGCGGCCTCGCTCTCCAGTTGCGAAAAAGTACTCGCACTTGCCCTGCCGTAAATAACTATTCTGGAGTTCTCGTCGGTAAACTGCGGTAAAATTTCCTTGATTCTCGTTTCACCCCAATCAAGCACCTCAACGTAATCGGATAGATTGGAACCGGTTTGACCGGAAAGTTTTAAAGGAAGCAAGTCCACAGGGGAGTCGAGGTCGAGCAGGGTGCTGGCGCTCCTATCGAGTTCGTAAGGAGTTAAACCGGCATTCCGAGTTAGCCAGCCGAGTTCGTTATCCTTTTCCGGTGGCGTCGTCTCCAGTAGACGAGTGGCCGGAGTACAACCGAGTAAATCAGCAGAGTAAAAATTGTTCGATATGGAACTCTCTTCGTGCGATTTTAAAAAATCTATCAGACTGCGAAATTCCTCTCTACCCAGTAGTGTCGCACTGCCACCTCCGACGTAAAGGACCTCCTCCAGGCCGAGTTGCTGAATAGTTCCGTAAAGGTTTTTGCCGAAATGGAAGTTCTCGCCGGATTGGCGTATCTCCAGTTCCGGATAAAGGGATTTACTCTTGTCCAGCAGACGTTTTGAGTTGGTAATCAGGGTCCTGCTATCCAGCCGGGGCAAGTCTTTCGTCCGATCGAGTATATCAAGGGTATTTTCTTCCAACCCCCGGTTTAGTATTTCTTCCACTTTTGAGTCCCCTTTCACGCCGGTTGTCACTATAAGGCCGCATTTTTTTGATTGTTTGGACACTTATTGGTCCCCCAGAACTTTTACACCGTTTTCCGTGCCGACAAAAACCACGTCGGCATTTCTCCTGACGAAGAAACCGTTTTCTACAACGCCCTCAATTCCGTTTATTTCGGATTCCCATTCCTCGAGTTCGGCTTCTTCCAGCTTCTCTTCTAACTTCACGTCGATAATCAAGTTTGAGTTATCCGTTTTAAATGGTTCGCCTTCTTGCTTTCTCAATTCTGGTATCCCGTACCGCCGAAGTTCCGCCGAAACTTCCTTTTCCAGTTCGGGCTTCACCTCCACCGGCAGGGGAAATGATTGTCCGAGATAATCCACCAGCTTGGTTTCATCCACGACGATCAGCAGCTTATCCGAGCGCTTTGCTACCTTTTTCTCCCGGTAGTGACAGCCCCCACCACCTTTTATCAGGTTTAACCCGGGATCGACTTCGTCCGCTCCGTCGATATCAAAAGCAAGCTGATCGGAGCAATCTTCGAGTTCCTTAACGTTGACGCCTCTCTGGGCTAACTCCTCACTTGTTTCTTTTGAAGTTGGAACCGCGGTCAAACCGCTCTTTTCGGCAATAAGGTCGAATGAATGTGCTATGGTGGAGCCAGAGCCCACACCGATGCTCAACCCACGACCGAGTTCGTAATTGGTCTCTATCCACTCCATTGCGCCTTCGACTGCGACTTTTTTCAATTCTCTACGCGAAACCAAGTATTTCACCCCGACATTTATTGCTTATTGATGAAAACCACGTAAAAACCTGTCTCAAGAAATCCTTCTATTGATACATTATAAACCCAGTATTGCTTCAAACAAATTATGCTTTCTACAACCGCCAGAATCTACCTTGCAGATAGGATTAAGTCGTATATAATTTTACGTAACTGGTTAAAATATACTAAAAAACCTTCAAGACCACCTGAAAGGTGGTAGATTATGAATTTCTTTAATTTAATAAAAAAGAGGACTTCAGTTAGATCCTTTACGGAAAGACCGGTGCAAAAGGAAGAAGTTGAGAAACTGCTTCGGGCTGCGAATTCTGCCCCCTCCGCCGGTAACCTGCAGGCGTATGAAATTCTGGTCATTAAAGAGGATCCTTTGAAAGAGTCCCTGGCCGAAGATGCTCATGGGCAGAAGTTCATCGAGCAATCACCCGTAATATTTGCTTTTCTGCAGGATGCAGCACGTTCCATGGAAAAGTACGGGGATAGAGGGGAGTTTTACTCCATTCAGGATGGAACCATTGCAGCTTCTTACCTGCAACTCGCCGCAGTAGAACTGGGACTTGGTAGTTGCTGGGTTGGTGCATTTAACCAAGAAAAGGTAAAAGAGGACCTTGGTACTGACAAAAAACCGCTGGCCCTTATAACCGTAGGTTATCCTGCCAAAAGCGGCAGCGGGGATTCACCCCGACGGGAGCTCGACGATTTAGTTACCTACATGGAAAACAATTGAGTTCATTCACCTATTAACTGAACTATTATTTTTCTATTTCGTGACCGGGTATCGTGATTGAGTATTACGATGTCCTGCCATTGGCCAAGTTTCATTTTGCCATTTACGAAGGGGACCATGGTACCCGGCCCCATTATGGTTGCACGGACGTGACTGCGACCGTTATCGTCGTTCCAGGTCTGGTGGTGTTTGTAAGGTATATCCTCAGGGGCAAGCCTTTCCAGGGCTTCCGGTACGTCCTCTCTCAAGCCCGGTTCGTATTCTACGGTGCTAATTGATCCCGTCGCCCCCGGTACGAAAATATTCACGCTACCTTCGTCAATACTTGAATCACGAACTATCTCGGCGATTTCCTCAGTAATATTTTCCATCTTGCTGTCAGCACCTACATGGACGTTTATCTCAACCGTTTCAACTCCCATCTTAACCCCCTTTTAGTTCTTTTTACCCTGCTCGAGAGAGGAAACTATCTTTTCCATCTTCATTTCCCGTGAACCCTTTACAAGCAGCAAGTTGTCGTCTCCGTTTAGTCTTTCCTTCAGGTGGCTCGTCAATTCAGACTTCGATTTGAACCACTTTGCCTCAACTTCCTTTTCAGTTTCATTCGTTCGGTTTAACCGCTCGACCAGAGCTCCAGTATATTCCCCCACGGAATAAACAGAATCAACTCCAGCCTCTCGAACCGGACCTGCCAGATTCCCGTGCAGCTCGTCGGCTTCCTCGCCGAGTTCCATCATATCACCGAATACAAATACCTTTTGCCCTGAGGGCTCGATCCGTTTAAGGTAATTGAGGGCGTTTTTGGTAGCTCTCGGGTTTGCATTGTAAGTATCGTTTATTACCGTCCCATATGGGGTTTCAACCGGCTGAAGCCGTTGGTCGATCGGCTCAACTTTCTGTCGGCTTTTCAGATTACGGGGGTCCAACCCGAGCTCAAGCGCTACGGCGACCGCGCCAAGCAGGTTGAGAGCGTTTCCCCGGGAGTTTAGCTTGGATTCAAGCCTGAAAGGGAAGAGCGAGCTGCCGGGGCACACGTCGCTATTGACCGTTACTTCTATTCCCCTGGTACCCTTTATTTGAATTTCCTGACCCCGATAGTTCAGATTGACTTCCGAACTGGTCCCGAAAAGAATTGTTTCAAGGTCAACCTGTTTGTTCGCTTCTTCGAGAAGGACGGGATAATCCCCACCGATGACTAATTTAGCTTCTCGATCCATTCCCGCGATTATTCCTAGCTTCTCCCTGGCTATTTCCCTGATTCCCGAGAAGTTGCCAAGGTGAACCTTTCCGACTCCCGTAATCAGACCCAGTGTCGGTTTCAGAACTTTGCTCAGCTTTTCAACGTCTCCCGGGTACTGCAGCCCGAGTTCAAATACGGCGTAATCGACTCCTTGCTCCATTTCGAGCAAAGCGAGAGGGAGGCCGAATTCCGTATTATAGTTCCCCGGTGATTTATGAACAGTTCCCAAAGTGGAGAGCATTGAGGCAATTAATTCTTTTGTCGTCGTCTTGCCCCAGCTCCCGGTCACGCCGATGATAGGAATTCGAAAGGAACTTCTATAGTAGTGAGCCATGTCCAGGAGTGCTCGTTCAGTATCGTCGACAACTACGAGGTTAAACGGGCTCTCCTCGAGGTATTCTTCTGACTCCGCCAGGGAGGCCACGGCTCCTTTTTCGTACGCTTCCTCGATGAATTTATGACCATCCGTCCGGGAGCCCGAAAGGGGGACGAAAACGTCCCCCTCGGAAATAGTTCTGGTGTCTATGGAGAAGCCACGGACCTCAATACCTTTTTTATTAAATATTTCTCCTTCCGTGGCCTCGCAAATTTCTTCAAGATTAAGCATCAATCAACCGGACTGGTTGCTCTCCTGACCTCCGGAACCTTCTTCTCCGGATTTGGCTCCGTTGTCACTGCCACCTGAAGCCATTACGTTAATCGCTATAGCCTGGCTGCCGTAAACCACCCTGTTGTCAAATTTCTTGCTCACCCTGGCAGCAGATTCGTACCTGTATCCAGTACTAGCCATAGGTACTACACTTTCCTGAAAAGGCTTGAGCAGTTCAACGGAGAGGCTAGAATAACTTTTCAGGCTATTGACGTAGCCAAGCCAATCCTGGAAGTTCTCAAGTCTTTCGGGTGGCGCAATGTTGGTTGGCCTTGGGCCTCCGTAGACTGCCAATACGTAATTTCCAGCTGGTAGGTCTTTTGGAAGCTGAAAACCACCGGTTTTTTCTACGAGCTTCCCCCTGTAATTCTGCACTTTTACCTGATACGCAAGGAGGTCCCCGGCGGTATAGTTTCTTTTATCCGTTGCAAAGTAGGTAATCTGACCCGATCTGATATCTCTTTCGAAGTTAATTTCAGCTTCCATGTCGTTCAGTTCGGGGTTTTTGAATGGGTTATGTGCTAGTGCGTCAATGAACAAAGCGACCTGCAAAGAGGGCAGGTAGGAAGCCTGGTTATAGGAGAAGAATACGTCCGTCCTTTCCAGGGGTTCGGGCATGTTGTCTCCGGAAATTTTATAATGAACCTTCACGGTCCCGGGACCGGTTCTGTTTAACGTCCTATTTATCGCTTCGCGGATCGTAGAATACGACAATGTGCCGATCAAGCTATTTGCCTTTACCAGTTCCGTGTTGAAACTGGTACTACTATTAGAACCCATCTCGGAAATCTCGAGGTTCGTTGCAAACAGGTTCGTCTCTTCGCCCACTTTCCCCATTACACCCTGAGTTCTGTCCTGGGTTACGGTTCCCACGGCCTCGGTGACGTCACCCAGTTTAAACGGAGACTTATAGCTCTTGACGGTATCGAGAACGCTGGCTTCCGTTAGCAGAAAATCCGAACTTCCGTTGAGGATAAACCTGTGACCAAAACCGAGAACCTTATCCTCCTCTCGATAGGTAACGGTCCCAAGTGCACCTATGGAAAGGTCCCCCCGAGCAAGCGAAACACCCATCGGCCCGCCTGCCTGCAACTCCATCGCGTCGCCGGAACCCCTGTCTGAACCCTGCAAATTGTGAAATTCCAGGTTGTACTGCGAGAGTCCACCTTTTAAGTTATTAACCGAACTACCGCCGAGAGTTGCCAGTGGGTCGTAAACCCTCTCAGTGTCTCCTGCCTCTATACCTTCTTTTAAAGCATTTATTGAGGCCTGAGAAAATCCGCTGAGCATAACGGGCGTGACGGATTTACGAAAGACCAGTTCATCACTGGCAAAACTATCTTTCTGAGAGCTTCCCGAATTTGAATTGGGAAGTTCGACGCTTTTACCCGGGAAAACCTCTTCAAGTGAGCTTTCCACGGAATTTCTTGTCTCTTCCGATTGTTGAATACTTGCTCCCGTTGACCCCGGGTTATCGAATAGATCCAGCATCGTATTTATAGGTGTTACCAGTCCAATCGGGTTGCTAGCGTCCTTGCTCCAGAGAGCCGACCTGCTCAGAGCACCGATTAACTTTCCATCTATGTAAACCGGACTTCCACTCATCCCCTGAGCAACCCCACCTGATTTTTCAATGGGACTGCCGCTGGCACGAATCACGATGAAATCCTGTAGTTTTCCCGGTTTATCCATAACGTCAACTACCTTTACCGAGAAAGTTGATATTTCAGTTCCTTTTACGACCGTTTTACCCGTTCCTTCCATCCCCTTTTCGATATCATCCAGACCAAGAAAACTATCCCCCGTGGCTGCAAGGGCTACCCCGGACGTAAGTACAAGTTGAAGTGAAACCAGCAAGATTAAGCTTCCGACCAACTTTCCGTCAAAGAAACTCCTAACTCTACTTTTCATGTGAACCTCCCAGCTTTTTATTTATAGCTAACGGCAAAAATACCGCTTATATGCTGTTAAAGTTACCGTTAAGGCCCAAAGATTCTCTAAACTGCTTAGCATTTAAAAGACTATACAATTTTCTTAATTCTAACGGTTAAAAAGTATATTTTGCAGGCTAATAGTCAAAAGCCCGCTCTAAAATATCGTTTTGGGTGAGGACCAATTTGACTGGTTCAAGGAGTCACTGATCGAGAAACTTTATCCGAAAAAAACGACTAAGAACTAATTCAGTTTCCATGTAAGGTTACTGATGTGTTGTGAATAAGATATGAATTGTCCAAAACTTCCAGTATTTTGCCGTTATTGCTTGACAATAATGGATTGGAGTGAAATGACTATTGGCATTTTCGATAATTTTTCTTATATTTATGAGGTATTTCACAACTCATCCTGGGAGGAAAAGATGGAAGAAAAAGATAAGCTGCTCAAGGTAGAAAACGTGTATAAAAGGTACGGAGACGAGGAGGTCTTAAAGGGCGTCTCCTTTGATATGAACCAGGCGGAAACGAAGGTAATAATTGGCCCTTCGGGGACGGGCAAAAGTACCTTGCTCAGGTGTATCAACCAATTAACCAAACCGGATCAAGGTCGGGTGTGGCTTGAAGGTGAAGAGGTAACTGATAGCTCTAAGGATATTAACAGGTTTCGGCAGAATATAGGAATGGTCTTTCAGCACTTTAATCTGTTCGAACACCTGACCGCTCTCGGCAATGTCACCCTGGGCCTGCGAAAAGTTAAAGGGTTCAACAAAGAAAAGGCAAAGGAAATCGGCCACATGGAACTAGAGAGAGTTGGGCTATCGGATCAAGCAGAGTCTTACCCTGCACAGCTATCGGGAGGGCAAAAGCAGCGAGTCGGGATAGCAAGGGCGCTAGCCATGGAGCCAAAGATAATACTTTTTGACGAACCTACGTCGGCTCTCGACCCGGAATTAATCGGAGAGGTGCTGGAAGTAATGAAGGACCTGGCCGAGTCGGGCCTCACCATGCTCGTAGTAACTCACGAGATGGGTTTTGCAAATTCAGTTTCCGACGAAATAATCTTCATGGAAGGCGGCAAAATTATCGAGCAGGGTACGCCGACACAGTTCTTCAATAACCCCGAACGCAGCAGGACCAAAGAATTCCTCCACAAACTCACGGAACTTTACGGTGAAAGGGAATAGATCGCGTCATAGATGAATTGGTCTTTACCGTTCTACCCGGGGCTCGACAAAAACTTCAAAGGAAATTAATTAACTATAAAATTCAGGGTTTAAAAATTTTGCCAGGGCGAAAACGAGGGCGTCTCGATAGGCGCCCTTTCTGGTAATTATACCGTTAGTAAATATTCCTATCGCTCCCGGGCCTTTTTTTACTCCATCTTGATTTGTAATATCGTCCATGATCGGACCGAGTTCCTCTCCTTCTCTAATCCTATCTGCAATAGATTGCGGTAATTCCAGCCTACCGCCGCCGCCGATGTACTCTTCCCCTGTTTCGTCGATAAGATAAGACCAGCCAGTAAGGAACATACCGAACTCAGTATCGCTAACTGAGCCCTCGATACCGACGCTAAAATCAAAATTTCCGCCGTTCTTAACACCTTCTGCTCTATTTTTTGCTCCAGTAATTGCCTCTTCGTCGGTTGTCGGTTGCTCGGAAACTCCTGAACCCACGTCTATCTCTACTATTTCGGGTTCGACTCCAGCTAGTTCAAACCCTTCCGCTGTAGCCTTGATCTTAACCGGATTGGTACTTCCAACTCCGATCTTCATTTATCGCTCACTCCCGTTTTTTGGGTAAAATCTTTTAAGTTCCACTGGCATCGCCTGGTTTCTGACAGGTCCATAATAGGAGGTTGACAAATATTCTAATCGCTGGAAAATATTATTTCTATCCTCTGACCCGGAAAGCAACGAAACGTCAAGTTATATCCTAAAGTTCTTCAGGAGCGACTCAAATATAAATCGCGGACAATAATAATATCTTGCGGCTTATTACGGATTACCATGTGATAAACACAGGTTTTCGATGGTCGTCCTTCTTGAAAGTGTGAACCGATCCACTTTATGACTATAATAATGGTGAGGTGAAGAATATGGCGGAAGACGAAAAGTTAGAAGGGCAGAAAATAGATGGCGGACTGGTGAACGACAAAGGAACGATTACGGTTTCCGAGAAGGTAGTAACGGCCATCGTGGCCGGTGGGGCTTCCCAGATAGAAGGACTGGGGCAGAAGAAATCCTCCGTAACGGAGGATATTGGCCGAATATTTGGCAGCCAGCGTAGAGGGGTGACGATTGATTTCGATGGAGATGAGGTTTCGATCACTCTTAAAATTGCCGTCAAGCAGGGTTACCCGGTACACGAGGTGGCAAAGAAAACGCAGAAAAAAATAAAAGAAGACATACAAGAAAAAACCGGTTTAAAAGTCGATCACGTTGATATTTACGTGCAGAAACTGCAGGTTGAAGACGATGAAATACCCGAGGAAGCTCTGCCCGAAGACACGGAAGAAGAATCTTAGACCCTTGCCAGAAAACGAGATAGTGCTTAAACTTTCCTAACCTTTTCGGAGGGGTGGGCGAGTGGACGAAACCGCCGGTCTTGAAAACCGGAGAGCCTTTTCGGGCTCCGTGGGTTCGAATCCCACCCCCTCCGCCAGCTATCAACGTACTAATTTAAGGACGAATTAAAACGAAAATCGTCCAAGGGCTTTCCCTGGAGGTAATGAAAATATCTCCCCTTTCTATAGGTCTATCCGCAGGCTTAATTCTGTCTCTCGTCTGGATCAGCTGGAACCTAACACTTGACGCCTGGTGGCAGCCGACGGATAGCGCAACCATTAACCGGATGCTGGAATTACTTGATCTCGAGCCCGGAGACCGGGTATACGATCTCGGTTGCGGGGACGGAAGGACGCTCACGACAGCGGTAAAAGATTTCGACCTCCACGCAACCGGAATAGAGATCGACCCCCTTCGAGTCTTGTTTTCATGGCTTCGGATAATCATGTCGGGATCTTATCCTCACGCCAGGGTGACCCCCGGTAATATGTATGAAAAGGACGTATCCAGCGCCGACGGGGTTCTGATCTTCTTATCCGGAAATGCAAACGAAAAACTGGTACCAAAATTTATGGAGGAACTCGAAAGAGGGGTTCGAATAGTATCTTACTATCACGAACTATCCGATTGGAAGCCGCTGCAAGAAGAGATCAACGAGAAAGGACACCCAATTTACCTTTACGAGGTTGGAAAACATGAAAAAGAACCTGGCTAAACTGCTCGAAGAATTGGATTACGAAAGTGTCTATGGCAAAGTTAACTCAAACTTGACAGGAATATCTTACGATTCCAGAGACGTGGAAAACGGCGACCTATTCTTCGCCATCAAAGGAGAGAATTTTGACGGACACGACTACGCAAAAAACGCGGCTAAAGCAGGAGCGGTTGCGGTCATTGGTGAAAAGGTCTATAACTCCGTGAATTCGGGTTCGGTGCCATACATTAAAGTAAACGATAGTAGAAAAGCCCTCTCACTTATCAGCCACGAGTTCTACGATAACCCAACTTCTGATCTCTTTACAGTAGGAGTAACAGGAACGAACGGTAAAACTACTACGACTCACCTGATCCAAGAAATTCTTGGCAGCAGGGTAACTGAAACGATCAGCACGATTAACAACCGGGAGGTCCCCGGAAACCCTGAACCGGTGACTACGCCCGAGGCACCCCGGATCCATGAATTAGCCAGGAATGCTCGATCCAAAGGTAAGAAAAACTTCGTTCTTGAAGTTAGCTCTCACGGCCTAGCCATGGACCGTGTAGCTTCTGTGGATTTCGACGTCGGTGTATTTACAAACATTACCCGAGACCATCTGGATTACCACGAATCGATTGAAGAATACAAAAGCAAAAAAAGCCTGCTTTTTTCTTACTTGACTCCGGATGGCGCTGCTGTATTGAACGGGGACCAGGAATTTTCGGAAGAATTGGAGAGCATTACGGAAGCTGACGTAATCAGTTACGGGCTGGGAAGCAGTTCCGACGTAAAGGCGAATAACTTACGAATAGATAGCTCCGGGATTTACTTCGAAGTCGCGTCTCCCTGGGGAAAATCCGAAGTGGAATTGAACCTTTTCGGAGAGTATAACGTTTCCAATTCACTGGCTGCGATTGCCGTAGGTTTGGCAAAAGGTCTCGAGCTAGCCGAAATCACGGAGAGACTGGCAGGGATTGGCCCACTTTCGGGACGAATGGAGAAACTGGAACTCTCTAACGGGGCGGACGTCTACGTCGACTTTGCTCACAATTCGGGGGCTTTGAAAGAAGCTCTCTCCGGGTTAAAGCGACTTTACGATACGGTGTCGGTTGTATTCGGTTGCGGGGGCGAAAGTGACAGGGGGAAGAGACCGAAAATGGGTAGTGTCGCTGAAAAGTACGCCGACAGGGTTTACATTACTGACGATAACCCCAAAAACGAGGATCGAGAGGAGATTTTGAGTGAAATAGCCGCCGGAATCGAAGACAGCTCGCTCTACTCGATCATCTCAAACCGAAAAAAGGCAATCAAAAGCGCAGTTGAAGAGCTCAATTCAGGCGAAACCCTTCTTGTGGCGGGAAAAGGTCATGAAAGATATCAGGTAGTTGGCGAAGAGTGGATAGAGTACAACGACGTGGAATATTTAAAGGAGCTTTGTCGGGAAAAAAGTTTAATTTAGAATTTCCTTGATGACCCTTCTGGCTTCTTTTTTTGTCTCTTCCAGGCTTGAATCCGTTTTAATGAGGTAATCAGCCATTTCGGGAGCCCTTTCCGGCAGGGACTGAGTGCTTATCCTCTCCTCCGCCCGGGAACGAGTTAGACCATCCCTATCCATTAACCTTTCCACCTGTGTTTCGTGATCCAGAGCAAGGAGGACGATATAGTCATATTCCGTCTGGTCAACTTTCGAAGACTGGAAAAGAAGCGGTATTTCAACGACCAGAAGGGAAGCCTTTTCCTCAGCAAACTGTTCGGATAATTCGTCTATTCTCTCTTTTACGTAAGGGTGTGAGAGGTTTTCGATTCGTTGCCGTAACTCCTCGTCCTGAAATACTTTATTTGAAACTTTGGAGAGGTCGACCGTTCCAGCTTCAGTAAAAACGTCTTCTCCCAGGATTTCCAATGTCTCGTCGAAATGAGGATTGTCCGGGTCGTAAATTTCCTTCGCCAGTTTGTCTGCCTGCAGAGTTTTGACGCCGGAAATATCTTTGACCGCGTCGAGAAATACGGTTTTACCGGTGGCAATGCCTCCGGTTAAGGCAACTTTAATCATTATTTAGTCTGGAAATCATCGTGTGCGGAATTGACGACTTCACGAAATTCAGGTGGGTTCCCCTCGTTTTCGGACCCCGAAAGGTAGAGAAGGAACTCGATGTTCTTGCTGGATTTCCCCTGAATTTGAGAATAAGTGCAATTAATGACTTCGAGGTCGTTATCTCTGGCAAAGCGAAGGACGTTTTCAAGAACTTCCAAGTGAACGTCCGGATCAGTTACCACGCCGCCCCTTTCAACGCTTTCCGGTCCCGCTTCAAACTGGGGTTTTACCAGAGCAACGATTTCTCCGTCCGGCTTGAGCACCTTTTTTGCAGGGGGGAGGATTAATTCCAGGGAAATAAAAGAAACGTCTATAGTTACTAAATCGACCCTGGTGCCGATTTCTTCCGGTTTTAGATAACGAGCGTTCCTGTCTTCAATGGGAGTCACTCTATCGTCCTGCCTGAGGTTCCAGTCCAGCTGCCCTTTGCCGACGTCCAGAGCCCAGACTTTTCGCGCCCCGTTCTGGAGCAGACAGTCCGTAAATCCTCCCGTAGAAGCCCCTATATCCAGGACTTTAAAGCCTTTAACATCTATACCAAATTCTTCGAGCGCTCCTTCGAGTTTTTTGCCGCCACGACTTACGTACTTTTGTTTCCTTCCCCTTAGATCTATATCTGCCCCTTTCGCCACTCTAGTGCCGGGTTTGTCCTTCAGCTGGCCATCCACGTATACGTTACCAGCCATTATCTCCCTTTTTGCTTTTTCCCTGCTTTTACAGATTTCCCTGTCCCGAAGCAATACGTCCAGCCGTTCTTTGTCTGACATAATTTCCTGGTGGGGGTAGAGGTAAGTTAATTATCGTCGGTGAATTCTTTAAATTTCCTGAGTTCCATCTGTTGATCGAGGAAGTCCTCGAATTCTTCACCGGCCTCTTCGTCCTCTATTTCTTCGTCAAAAGGTGATTCCATGGCCACGTCTTCGAATATCTCCTCATCAACGAAAATAGGGCTGTTTGTACGAAGGGCAAGAGCGATAGAATCCGAAGGGCGTGAGTCCACCTTCAGTTTTTCTTCCTCGGGCCCTTTCAGAACAAGCGTAGCATAATAAGTCTTGTTGCTTAAATCGTCTATTACTACACGCTCGAGCTCACGATTCAATTTATCAAGCACTGACTTCAACAGATCGTGAGTCAGCGGTCTTTCAAATTCTTTTTCCTGAAGTTTCAGGGAAATCGCCAGTGCCTCGTTCTGTCCTATCCAGATTGGCATTACCTTACGGTCCTCCTCGCCCTCGAGCAGGACAACTGGTGCGTTATTTGAAGTATCAACCAGTAAAGCTTTTACGCGTACTCTCTCCATGACTTCCACCTCTTCTGCCCTATTCTAGTGGCTGCCCCTCCGTCTTTCAAACTATAGAAATAAAGGTGAAGAGGACAAACTAGACTTTAAGAACCTTTCCCGCTCCCAACTTGAGGCAATCATCGCCGTAAGTCTCTTGCATCATTGCAGTTGCCCTGTCGCCAGTACAGTGAGTCGGGGCAAGCTTCTCGACGGAGTGTCTTTGAAATTCTTCAATCACGTTCCTTATCTCCCCCGCTTCACTCGTGCCCAGATGGAAGCCACCTGCCACCAGGTAAGGTGGCTCTGCCATGATTTCACGGGCTTTTTTCACTATAACGCTTATACCTGGATGAGCACAGCCAGTTATCACCACAGGGCCCTTCTCGGTGGATAGAATTAAGCTCTGCTCGGGCAAATCGTTGCCCCTGTAATCACACTTGATTTCACCCGTCGAATGCAAATTTGGGAGTATTTCTTCTGGTTTGTTAAACTTCACCAGTTCTGCACCGTAATCCTTTATTTTGTCCTTTAACACCCGGGGGAAGCCTTCGGTCAAGTAAACCTTGAGATCCGGGTTTTTCCGCAGGATCGCCGATAGGCCACCCACGTGGTCACAGTGTGAATGTGAGAGAAATATCCCGTCAAGGCTGTTGGGTGATATTTCCAGCAATTTCATGTTGTCCTTGAGTATTTTTAGATCCGCCCCCGTATCGAAGAGCAACTCAAAGCCGGGACCGGAAAGAAGTGCCGAGAAGCCCCATCCGGGGATGATACCCCGTTCTAGACTCACGTTATCGTAGATATCGGTTAGTCTTACTTCGCTCATTGACTCGCCTCCTGGGCGCCGGTTAATCAGACAGGAATGGCGTCAAACTTTGCCTGTACCTTTTCCCAGACTTCAACTATTTTTGCCGCTGCGACACCATCATCGTATTCAACTATGCTTTCACCCTGGACCATGGCACGGGTAACGTTTGGGTCGTACGGTATTTTACCCATGACCGGAATACCGTTATCCCCGGCATAGGCTTCAATTTTTTCGACCATATCTTCGTTTAAATCGTACTTGTTGATTACGACTGCTGGCTCTATCTCGAAGTTTTCCGAAAGCCGTATAACTCGCTTGAGATCGTTTAAACCGGAGAGAGTCGGCTCCGTGACGACAAGGGCAAGGTCCACATCCGCTAGAGAGGCAATAACCGGACACCCGGTACCGGGTGAGCCGTCAATTATTATGAGCTCCTCCCCCTTTCTTTCGGCAACGTCCACTGCCTTTTCCTTTATTTCAGTGACTAACTTACCCGAGGTCTCTTCCCCGGCGCGCAGCTCCCCGTGAACCAGTTTTCCGAAATCGGTTTCGGATTCGTAGGAATATCCTGATAACGTATCCTCCATTCTAATGGCGTCCTCGGGGCAGACGTGGGAACAGACGCCACAGCCTTCACAGCGATAGGGATCGATCTCAAAATTTTCATCTATGGCATCAAACCTGCAGTATTCACGGCAGATTCCGCAATCTGTACATTTCTCGTCGTCCTTTATCGCTTCCTTGTCCCCGTAAAAATCCTCCCGCGATCCTACCTCAGGGTCGAGAACCAGGTGTAAGTCCGCCGCGTCCACATCGCAATCAGAAATCACTTTTTCGTCTGCCAGGCTGGAGAAGGCGGAAACCAGGGTAGTCTTTCCCGTTCCTCCCTTTCCGCTGATTACCAGTAGTTGTTTCATCGCTTAATCCCCCCTCCAATATCGGCCGAGCCAGTCCCGATCGTTTTCCCCCCTGGTCTTTCTACCAGTTCCTCGATTTTTCCGTAAAGTTCCAAAAACTTTTCCTTCCAGCCCCCCATGTGTTCGGAAAAGGGAAGCCCATTAGAGTAGTACTCAGCAATCTCCCTATCGTCGGGAATCTTCATCAGAACGGGTATATCTTCGGCTTCACAGTACCGCTCTACGTTTTCGTCTCCGATCCCGTCCCTGTTTATGACCACTCCGACGTCGACGCCGATTTCCCTAGCCACGTCGACCGAGAGCTTCAAGTCGTGTAGACCAAACGGGGTTGGTTCCGTAACCAGGAGCGCAAAGTTGCTGCCATGCAGGCTTTCAATCACGGGGCAGGCAGTTCCGGGAGGTGAATCGAGTATCGATAGAGCGTCGTCGTCAGTCTTTTTCTTTAACTCACGAATTATCGGGGTGGCCATCGGTTCCCCAATTGACAGGTCACCCTCATAATACCTTATTTGTTTTGCCTGACCTTTTCGAATTACTCCAATTTTTTTGTCCTTCTCCGTGATTGCGTCCACCGGACAGACGAGAGAGCAGAGACCGCAACCGTGGCATAATTCCGGATAAACCAGGGTATTCTCGCCAAACGACGCTATCGCGTTGAATTCACAGGCGTCCGAACACTTACCGCAATGAGTACAGGTATCCTTGTTTACTTTCGGGATCCGTATATTTACGGCCTCTTCCTCGGACTTCTCCGGATTAAGGAAGATTCCTGCATCCGGCTCCTCAACGTCACAGTCGAAAAACTCTACGTCGTATTCGTCCTTCAGGGCAAGGGCCAGGTTCGTTGCCACCGTCGTCTTACCGGTTCCGCCCTTGCCCGCCGAGACTGTTATCTCCATTTAACCTCCTCAAAGTTACCTGGATAAAAATAAGCGGAATTAACCGTGATGGTGATCGTGGTCGTGGCTACCACGGAACTCGTGGCGTTCGCAGGCGTCGGATTCGGAAGCAGACAACAGTTCATCACTTTTCCATTCTTCCAGAGCTTCCTTGACTCGTCCACCCGCACCTACGTAAACGTCGATGCCGTGATCCTCAAAAAGGTTGATTGCCTTTCTCCCGAGTCCGGAACAAACCATGACGTCTACTCCTTCCTGAGCAAGCAGGTCGGCCGGGAGGCCTCTTCCGCCTTTGTGGGAACTCTCGTTTGGGATTACTTCCACGTTTTCCGTATCACTATCCACTATCGTGTACGTTGGCACCCTTCCGAAATGTTCTCCAACTTTTCCGTCGATTCCACCATTATCTTCCGTGGGAAAACAGACCCTCATAGTTTCACCATCCCGTTTTGACTATTTGTTGGCTCCACCCGAAGTCGTGGGTTCGTTGGCTTCCACGAGATCGCCGGATACACAATCCTCCACGGCTTCTTTTACCGTACCTTTTGCTCCCTTGAAAGTATCAATTCCGGCCGAGCTGAGTGCGTTATAAGCATTCGGTCCGACGTTTCCAGTTGCGAGTGCGTCGGCATTATTTTTTGAAAGCGTCTCGGCTGCCTGGACGCCGGCTCCACCCCTGGCACTTTTGCTTGAATTCTTGATCGATTCGTAATTCATGGATTCAGTGTCCACTAACAAGAAGTAAGAACAGCGACCGAACTTCGGGTCTACTTCAGAATCGAGAGAGTCTCCTTTCGCAGTAACGGCCAGCTTCATCTAACTACCTCCTCGGTTTTCGCCTTTTTCATCCAGCTCCCTCATGCGGTTCTTCATTGCTTCCAGTTCCTGTTCCAGAGCTTGGATTTCGTTTTCCAGATATTGCTTTTCCGACTGTTTGGCTTCTTCTTCCGATTGAGCTGCCTGACCGTAATTGGTCCATCCCCGGTATCCGGCAGGATTGGCGCGACCTGCGAAACCTCTACCAAATCCGAAGCCTCTACCGTATCCACTTCCGAAACCGGCGCCTCTTCCGAATCCGCCACCCCCGCGCGGAGTACCTTTTGTGTACCCGGGAGAGTTAAAGCCGGAGCAATAACCCATACCTCTTCCAGTTCTTGGTCCTTCTCCTCTTGGTCCTGTTCTATCACCGTATGGCATGATAATCACCTCGAAAATATTTGTTTACCTCAACTCTATATTATCATATGCACACTATGCGTTCAAGACCGTTTCGGTCAATTCCGAAATTCTCCCTCATCTTCGTTGATTTTAAACATTTCAAC
>CAZYCI010000015.1:0-19051 GCA_964645955.1 uncultured Thermotogae bacterium | reverse complement strand
AAAAGAAATGCATAATATTTGATCTCGATGGAGTCTTGCTGGATTCGGAATCGGACCTCGAATGGCTCAACCGCGCGCTGAAGAGCGCCCTGGAAGAGCTGGGTGTGCCTCCAACAGAGGATAACCTCGGGAAACTTTATCCCGGCGGTTTGGATGAATTCGAGGAGTCAGTCCGTGAATTTCCCGGAACGCCGGATGAAATTTGGCGCGTCCGGGACAGACACTACGTGGAGGAAAAGGTAAGTATGATAGAAAAGGGTGAGTTAAAACCCTTTGATGACGTCTCCTATCTCGAAAAATTGAAACCGGAGTACTCGCTCGGGGTAATAAGCAATTCCCCCGCGGAAGTCGTCGACCTTTTCCTCAAAGATTACGATCTGGACGGCCTCTTTGAGGCCTGGGTCGGACGTGGATCGAAACTGGAGGACTTAAAGAAAATTAAACCGAATCCGTACTTCTTCGAGAAAATAAAGCGAAATATGGGAGAAGGCCAGTACTGGTACGTCGGTGATCGGGAAAGCGATGCGGAGTTTGCCGAAAACGCCGGGATTGATTTCCTCTACCTGACTCGTAATGACGAAGGTTTTCACGACCTGAAAGAGCTGGTCGCTTACCTGGTGTAATCAGTCCCAGAGGTCGTACAGCTGATCCCGGATTGGTTCTCGGTAGGCCTCCCTGCCCATTACTAATTCCGGTTTTCCGGTTTCAACCTTACCTATCACGCTGGCCGATATACCTCTATTTATCAGGATCTCAGTCACCTCATCCGCACGGTCCTCTGGAACAGTTGCAAGCAGGGCCCCGGAGCCGAAGATCTTCATTGGGTCAACTTCCATCGCGTTGCAGAGGGCTCGAGTGTCGTCCCCTATAACTATCCGCGAGCGGTCGATCTCCAGTCTGACGGAGGAAGCAGATGATAGTTCGAACAGACCGTCCACCAGCCCTCCCTCGGTTGGGTCGTGCATTGCGGTGGCGTAATCGTTCAGGATGGTAGCTTCTGGGATAACGCTGAGCTGGGTTAACCTTTTTTTACCCCGTTCCAGAAACTCCGGATCGACTTTACCCTCGAGCTCCGAACGGAAATCAGTGGCGATGATTCCTGTACCCTCTATTCCAGCTCCCTTGGTAAGTATGACACGATCCCCCGGTTTCGCCCCGCTCGTCGGAATATACCTTTCTGCTTGCCCAAAACATGTTAGGGAGAGGAAAGGCCGTCGTATTTCGGGAATGAATTCCGAGTGCCCTCCGACTATCGCTATCCCGAGATCACTTGCAACGTCGTCTATTTGCCGAGTTATCGTGTCCAGTACGGAAGTTTTGTCTTCCGGCAAAAGGTACGTAGCCGTCATCCATTCCGGTTCTCCACCGGAAGCTGCTACGTCGTTACTTGCTATGTTGACCCCGAGCGTCCCTATACCCTCGGCCGCGTAGATTATCGGGTCGGAATTTATAACCAGAACTTTGTTCCCGATTTCAATTGCGGCCGTATCTTCCCCGTACGCCGGACCGACCTGAACTGCCTCGCTAACTGCTCCCACCCGTGAGAAGACGAACTTCTTTAAATCTTCGGGAGATACCTTTCCAACCACGATAGGTCACCTCGGTTGAGCATATCAAAAATATCTCCCTGCCTCTACACCTTTTAGGGAGTGGTACCGTAAATATTTCCTGGACCCTGAGAATTTCTGGTTACTGTTCTTGGTAGTTACCGGCGTCGGCAAATACGTTCCGGATGTCGATACTACCCCCTGCGGTGGAAATACATAAACCACAACCGGAACACCCGTAATAACCGTGTTCTTCGTAAAACCTGTCGAACTTGTCGTAGAACATTTCTTTAACCCGGCTATCAGTAGGGTCGTCCGAATACAGCTCGTTGTTGATGTCCTTTAATGTTGCACTGTCCCAGACCTTGTCCTGGACGGTTTGGCTCCCATCTTCGTCCTCCTGAAAGTTTTGCAGGGTTCTGGAGGTGGGACAGGCCAAAGTATAGGCAGTGCAGTGACATTTTTTCGTCGAGTATTTTTCCCAGAACGGTGCATCCCGTGCTACTTTGCCCAGTTCGGGTCTTATTTCAAAGTAAGAGTTCTTTTCTTCGATCTTCGACATCATTTTATCCCGATGTGCCTGCCGGAGCTCAACTTCTTTATCCGTGGCTTCGGAAAAGAGGTGACTGTACCGGTCGGCAATTTCGTGACCCTTTTCCGATTTTTTACCCACTTCAATCAGCATGTCGCCGTAATGAGGTAGGGTTGAAATGTTCAAATCAAACCCGAACTTGGGATAGGGCTGGCCGCCTACTTTATTACAAAAGCAGGGGTCAGCTATCTCCAGACAATCAACCGAGATTATCGTCGTCTCTTCTCTTCGTTTTTTGTAAAAGGGGTAAGATAGATCACCCTCTTCAAAGGCTTTGTCGAGAACTTTCAACGCGTCGATGTCACAGGATTTGTAGCCGAGGAGAGTGAGGCCTTTTCCTTCCTTGTGACCGGGCTGGCCTTCCGGGAAAGTATGCATAATATTGTTGGGAGGAAAGAAGAAGTCGAAGCAGAGCGCGTCAGTTCTACGACAGTTTAGCTGGAACCTCGTTTCTTTTGGGTCCCACCTAACGAATTCCCACCTGCTTCTAGTGCCTTCGGATTGCCGACACTGGACGGGCAGAAATATGTAGTTGTCCTCTGCCAGGTTGTTAATGAGCTTTCTCAAATCCCACTCGGAAAGACTATAGATATCGTTCATCGGGTACCCCCTGTTTCTAAGAGTTACGGGCAAAATACCCTTCGACCCTTTCCGGTCCAAAGCATGATGGACCCAGCTATAAAGACTCCGATTAGAAACGTTAACACGTTCACACTTTAATAAATTATATCACAGCCCCCTGGGCTTGCCAAATAAAAAATAGTGGGATGGCTACAAGATTTGGAAGGATGTTTTGTTATAATTAAAAAAAGATTTGTTAACTTCTTGACAATGTTATATTTCCATTTATAATGTCGTTAGAAGAATTCTAGGAGAATTAAAAAAAATTTATGATTAACTTTTTAAAAACAATTTAAAAAACTATGCCAGGGCAAAGGGATTCCCTCGCGAACAAGAGTAGAAGAAAACACGTGAACCAGCTAAGGGTTTTTAAGGAACTTTACTACGACTCGCCGCTGACCAAGAAAGAACTTGCCGAGACTACTGATCTAAGTACACCAACGGTAGCCAAGGCCCTCTCCGGATTGGTCTCGCGGGAACTTGTAAATGAAAAAGGGCGGCGGGATATTCCAACTGGAAGAAAGCCAATTACGTACGGTCTAAATACTAATTCCTTTTACGGTCTCGGAGTTGACCTGGAGATTCCGGACCTGAGAATTGCCCTTTACGACCTTTCGCGGCGTAAGATAGCAAGTAAAGGTACCTACGTTGACGTGGGAGATCTACGGGATCGACCCGTATCTCATTTAACGAATAAGCTGGATCACGAACTTCAGGGTCTAATTTATCACGAGGGACTGGACGAAAACTCGATAGTTGGAGCGGGAATTGCCGCTTCCGGAGTCGTACAGGAGGGTAGCTTTCGCCCTTTCAGCAGGTTTGAAAGCCCATCGGACATTGATCTCAAAGAACCGCTCGAAGATAAACTCGGTTTCCCGACCAGTTTCGGCAACGACGTCGACCTTCAACTCCTCTCTGAGCTGGACAGACTCGGCCCGATAGAGGACCCGGGCCATGTGGCTCTCTATTTTTCCGCGCGGTTAAGTGGTAAACGTCAGCCGACAGTGCGCATCGGCGGTAGCATAGCGATAGGCGGGGAACTATTTCTCGGCGGGGAAGGAAGTGCCGGGGAGTTCGGCCACATGTCGATCTCTTCGACGGGTGACTCCCGGGCTCCTGAAACCAAATGCGGGAATGCCAATTGTCTCGAAAGTTTCGTCAACGACGAGTTGAGCGACAGCGACGGCTTTGCAGTACCGAAGTCCGTAGTCGATGCGATACAGCAAAACATTAAGGATCTGGTCTTTGCTTTTAGCCCTTCTCTAATCATCATTGATCTGGACGCATTCCCCGAGATCACCGGGCAGGTAATGGAAGAACTCGAAGTATTTACGGAAGGATTGAAGGAAACGATGGGATTGGATAAGTTCGAGATTCGGGAGCCGCTTGACAAGGACCGTTCCGTCACTCGTGGTGCAGTTATCAACTATTTCAACAAATCGCTCCTCGACCCGAAGGAATTTTCGACGCTGATGAGGGGCTAACATTTACGAAAAGAGGGGGGTGAAAACGGAAAATACTTTGTTGGTTCATTATTTACCTCTATAACCCATCCAAAGGAGGGTGAAGAATGTTAAAAAACAAAAAAGTTCTAATTACCTTAATTGCTCTGCTTACGATTGGATTACTTGGTACTTCGCTGGTAGCTGTTGCTTCCTCACACGGGGATTCGGAAGAAGACTTGAGCGGTGAGCTCGAAATATTCTCATGGTGGGCCGGCAACGAAGGCCCGGCTCTGCAGGCACTTATTGACCTTTACGAGGAGAAATATCCTGACGTGGAAGTCATTAACGCCACCGTTACTGGCGGCTCAGGAGTAAACGCAAAGGCAGTACTAAAGACCAGAATGCTGGGAGGTAACCCACCGGATAGCTTTCAGGTCCACGCAGGCCAGGAACTGATCGGAACGTGGGTTGCGGCAAATAGGATGGAAGACCTGACTTGGCTTTACGAGGAAGAAGGCTGGATGGACGCTTTCCCCGATGATCTGATCGATCTAATCAGCACGGAAGAAGGAATATGGTCGGTACCGATTACGATCCATAGGTCCAACGTCCTCTGGTACGTACCGGACAATCTGGAAAAGTGGGACGTGGAAGTGCCGAATAGCTGGGACGAGTTCCTCGAGATAGCCCCAGAACTTGAGGAAAAAGGCGTAACCCCGCTGGCTCTGGGTACTAACTGGACGGTCAACCACCTCTGGGAATCCGTCGCTCTTGATGTACTCGGACCGGACAAGTGGGAGGCTCTCTGGGAAGGCGAACTGGCCTTCGATAGCGAAGAAGGCATTGCGGTCTGGGAGAAACTGGACGAGATAATGGAATACGTCAATGATGACTACTCCTCCCTCTCCTGGCAGCAGGCCACCGATCTCGTTGTAGAGGGTGACGCTGCATTTAACGTCATGGGGGACTGGGCAGCAGGCTACATGGACACCACGCTTGAACTCGAACCGAGAGAAGGCTTCGGCTGGGCCGCATCACCGGGTACGGAAGGAGAATTCATGCTCCTGTCCGATTCCTTTGGTCTGCCAAAAGGTGCTCCGCACAGAGAGAACGCGGTCGCGTTCTTGAAACTGCTTGGCTCCAAAAAAGGTTCGGATACCTTTAACCCGCTTAAGGGCTCGATTTCGCCGAGACTGGATAGCGACCTCTCCAAGTACAGCGTTTACTCTCAATCGGCTGCGGAGGACTTCAGTTCCGATAGATTGGTCGGTAGCCTGGCTCACGGTGCAGTGGCCAACGAAGGCTTCATGAATGACTTCGCAGAAGTTATGGAAATGTTCCTGAACAACAGGAACCCGGAACAGGCGGCAACAGCCGCACAGGCAATTGCCAGACAGAACAACATTTATTAAAGCTCCTTAAGTTCGGAAGCCCGGGTCGCCCCGGGCTTCCTTTTGTTTTTTATCCCGGGTGTTTTTTTAAGCAATGAAGTTCAAAGGAGATAAGGTCAAAGCCTTATTAGTACTTCTACCTTCCTTGGTCCTTATCGGGGTATTCATATACGGTTTTATCGGTCAAACGGTCTACGTTTCGATGACAGATTGGGGGAAAGGAGCTGCCCTCGCGGAAAATCCGGAGATGAATTTCATCGGATTGAAGAACTACGGGGATCTGTTTTCCGGCTTTCTCAATTCGAGATTCAGGCAGGACCTCGTTAACGCGGTCTTTTATACTGTATTCCTCGTTTCGGGGGCACTGGGGATAGGTTTGACCCTGGCGATCCTGTTAGACAGGGGGCCGAAAGGAGAAGACGTATTCAGGACGATATTCCTCTACCCTATGTCCCTTTCCTTTATCGTTACGGGGACCATCTGGCGCTGGCTTCTTGCTCCCAGGGGTGGGGTTAATAAATTGCCTGAAATGATCGGGTTGCCGGGTTTTAGCTTCCGCTGGTTGAACAGCCGTCAGTCGATTTTGAACTTCAACTGGCAGGACTTACCCCGGATAACCGCTATAGTTGTAGCGATTGCTTTCGTGTTTATCGCCTTTCGCCAGTGGAGAGCCGGGCTCAAAAAGAAGGCTTCGTTGAGCTTTCTTCCGGTCGCTTTACTCCTCCTCTGGGCGCTCTGGGGGGCGAATTTTACACCGGAAATCCTTCCCACTCCTGAAAAACATGGATTCAATTTAGCCACGTTAGGGATAATTATTACCGCCATATGGCAGTATTCCGGCTATACCATGGCTTTATATTTGGCTGGACTCCGGGGGATATCGGAGGATCTGAGAGAAGCTGCCCGCCTTGACGGTGCAAACCAGTTCCAGTACTACCTCAATGTGGCGATTCCGATACTGAAACCGATGACGATGAGTGCCATTATCATCCTTGCCCATATCTCTTTGAAGATGTTTGCCCTGATATTCGCGATGACCGGGCCCGACAACGCCGAGACGAGCCATCCGGCAGTCTTGATGTACCTGACGACTTTTCGGGCCAACAACTTCGCCAAAGGGGCGGCGATAGCGGTTGTTCTATTTGCGATGGTCGCTATATTTATCGTGCCTTATCTGATAAGTGCCTATCGGGAAAGGAGGGCCTAGAATGTTAAAGAAATTTAACTGGGGCAAAATCGTAATTTATACTTCCCTCGTTCTGTTTGCCCTAATATACCTTATGCCGATCTATATGACGGTCATCACCGCCCTCAAGCACCCGGCAAATATAAGCCTTTCAACCGCCTGGCAGCCGCCGGGAGATATCAACTGGGGAAGTTTTGCTGCTGCCTACGAGAAACTCGGACCGAATTTCATGAACAGCGTCTACCTTGCGGTCTCCGCCACGATCATTTCCGCGATTATCGGGTCGCTGAATGGCTACGTCTTTTCTAAATGGAAATTCCCGGGCAACGAGATAGTATTCACGCTGGTCCTTTTTGGAATGTTCATCCCCTATCAGATCATCCTGATTCCTCTGTTTCGGGTGCTGAGACAGCTCAACCTGTACGGGGGGATTCCGGGACTGGCCCTCGCCCATATCGTCTACGGCATACCGATAACTTCCCTCATATTCCGAAACTTCTACGCCAGGATACCTGACTCCATGATCGAGTCGGCCCAGATGGACGGAGCGGGTTTCTTTGGCATGTACAGGAGGATAATACTCCCGCTTTCGCTCCCTGGTTTCGTAGTGGTAGTCATCTGGCAGTTTACCCAGATCTGGAACGAGTTCCTCTGGGGAATTACCCTAACCGGACACGCTTCTAACCCGATAACCGTCGGTCTGGCTCAGCTAGCCGGTGGTCAGGCAGTAAGCTGGAACTTACCGATGGCCGGTTCCCTGCTGGCGGCCCTGCCAGTCTTGCTTATCTACGTAGTGATGGGAAGGTACTTCATTAAAGGATTGCTGGCCGGTTCGGTCAAGGGTTAAGTTGATTCTGTGAGTTATTAAGTTTCTGATTCTGTGAATATACTTAATACCTGCAGGCCGTAAGATTTAATTGTATCTGTAGTCAGGTAGTTGGCTTTTTAGGTTCTAACTTTTGAGTATCCCTAAATAAAGGGTGCTTCCCATAGGCTGGATCCAGTCGCCAGTTAGTAAATTTTCAGGAGGTGTACCATATTTTGAACGTCGAAGACAAAGCAAAATGGGGAATTCTGGGAACGGCAAAGATAGCAAAGCAGGCGCTCGTTCCGGGTATAAGGGGTGCCGAAGGCTCGGAATTGTATGCAGTTGCGTCAAGGGATCCCGAAAAGGCCGATCGGTTTGCGGCGGAAATTGGTGCCCCGAAAAGTCACGGTTCCTACGAGTCCCTTCTAGAAGACCCGGAGGTGGAGTTCGTTTACGTTCCGCTGCCGAATCACCTTCACCTGGAGTGGGCCAGGAAAGCAGCGAGGGGCGGTAAGAACGTTCTCTGTGAAAAGCCGCTTGGAGCCGACCCGGATGAGGTGAAGCAGACGTTCGCAGTTGCCGAAACGGAAGGCGTCACCCTGATGGAAGGCTTCATGTACCGCTTTCATCCCCAGGTTCGGAGGGTGAAAGCGTTTTTGAACGAAGGAAAGATAGGTGAACCGAGGTATTTCCGGGGATCTTTTAGCTTTCCCCTCGTAGCCGAGGACCGGAGCGACGACATCAGGTGGAAGGAAGAAATGGACGGAGGCAGCCTGATGGACCTCGGAACTTATTCCGTCAATACCGTCCGGTACCTCTTCGGGGAAGAGCCAGTTCGGGTCACTGCCAGGGAACGGAAACATCCGGATCATACGGCCGAGGCCGAAACCCAGGCGATACTGGAGTTTCCGGGAGGCAAATCCGCGACGATAGACAGCAGCTTCCTGCTGGACGACAGGGCCAGCTACGAGATTTCGAGCGAAAATGGGAGGATACGGGCCTACGATACCTACGCGCCGGGACTGGGGAAGGATTCGATAATCGAAATTCAAAAAAGAAACTGCCTTGAGCAGGAAACGATCAAAGGCGTCAACGAGTACGCCCTGGAAGTGGAAGGTCTGGTTGAAGCCGCCCGTGCAGACGAGGAACCACTAGTTAGCCCCGAGGATAGCGTAAATAATGCCAGGGTCCTGGCCGCGATAAGGGAGTCGGCGGAGAAGGGAGAATGGGTCGAGCTCTAAGGATGGCTTTGGTAGACGCCTCTGGTCCGGGTATTAAAATTTTGCGGCTATTTCCTTGATCTCTTCCAGGTTGCGGGAGAGGAAGTACCGGTAGGCCGGGCAGAGATAGGATCTGTTCTCCGGTCCGCCGGGGAGCCCACGGTAGCGCTGGCAGCCGCCGTAGCAATAAGGCAGGAATTCGCAGTCAGCGCATTTCTCGTCGAACTCGGTTTTACCCGCGGCAAATTCTTCAAAGTCCTTTGAGCTCTCTATTTCGTCAAGAGGGGTATTGTTCAGATCCCCCAGCTTCCAGTCCTCCTCCACGAAAAAATCGCAGGGGTAGACGTCGCCGTTGTGTTCTACCACCAGGTAGGAATCGCAGGTCGCATCAATCCGGCAGTTTCCCGCTTCCCGACCCAGCCTGGTATTGATCAGTGATTCGAAGTAACGGACGCTAAACTCGGGCGGGAAGTCTTTCGCCCATGCTTGGAACACGGCATCGAGGAATTTTCCCACTTCCTCCGGTTCCGGTGAGAAGTCGGCCACCCTTTCTTCTCCCTCTATTTCTGTTGTCTCGATCGCCGGGATGAACTGAAGGTGTCGGAGTTCGTGGTCCAGGAAGAAATTTAGGATTCGCTTTGGCTGCTTGACCGTTCGGCTATTTAGTACGGAAAGGACGTTGAACTGGACGTCGTATTCTTTTAACACATCAATCGAGTCCATAACTTCACCGAAACTTCCGCCTCCGTCGGGATGGGTTCTGTAGGAATCATGGAGGTCCCGCGGCCCGTCCAGGCTAACTCCGACCAGGAAGTTGTATTTCGCGAAAAACTGTGCCCAATCCTCGTCTAGCAGTGTTGCATTGGTCTGAATCGTGTTGGTCACGCTCTGGCCGCCGCTTCCGTGCTTCTTCTGTAGTTCCACTACTTCGCGAAAGAAGTCCAATCCCATCAAAGTCGGCTCCCCGCCCTGCCAGGAAAAGGTGACCGGCTCGGCCGATTCCATGATTTGAGAAATCATCGTTTCAGCAGTTGCAAGGCTCATCTTTGACTTTCCGGGATAAATTTCCTCTTTATCGAGATAGAAGCAGTAGTCGCAGCTCAGGTTGCAGTCCGGACCGGTCGGTTTTATCAGCAAGGTGTTCATATCAGGTGGTATGGCTCACCTCTTATCAAAGTACCAAAAGACTTCTCAAGTTTGTCCGAACGATCCAAATAATGCAATGCCGCAGGGTGTCTAATCTCTGTTAAAGAGATTGGCGATTTTTTCTTGACAGATTTTTTCAAGTCCGTTATATTGATCGTGAACGTTAATGGTAAGGTTGACGTTAACGTTAATGAAAAAGGAGGGAGAGTTTTGGACCGCGTGACGATGGAGGATATCGCGAAGCGAGCTGATGTATCTATCAATACAGTCTCCCGGGCTCTTAACGACAAACCCGATATCAACGATCAGACAAAAGAAGAGATTCTTCGGATTGCAGATGAACTCAATTACGAGCCAAACAGGTTCGCTCAGGGACTCAGATCGAGCAAGACCTCCACTCTTGGGGTCATAGTGGCCGATATAATGAATCCCTTCTTTTCCGCTTTACTCAAGGGCGTAGAAAAGGCAGCTCGTGAGGAAGGTTACAGTATCATAGTCCAGGATACCGACGAGAAATACGAGAACGAGCAATCAGCAATTCAAACTACTCTTGCTGAGCAGGTAGATGGCTTATTAATTACGCCTGTACAAACCAATCAGCAGACAATAATAGATCTTAAACAATCGGGCTTACCTTTTGTGCTGCTGGGCCGGCACTTCAACGACCTCGATACCCATTATGTCGTAACTGATGACGTAGCGGGTGCGGCTTCCGCCGTAAAACACCTCGTTGACCGGGGACATGATCGCATTGGAATAATTAACGGTCCGACTCACATATCGAGTTCCCAGGAAAGGCTCAGAGGTTATAAGCAAACGATGCGGGAACGAGGTTTAGGGGTTAAAGAAGAGTTTATTTTTCGGAATACGGTCACCATGGAAGAAGGGTACAGAACAGGTAAAGATCTAGTTTCCTCTTCTCCTAAACCCAGTGCAGTTCTATGCTACAGCGATTTTGTTGCCATTGGTGTCATAAAAGCAGCGAGGGACGCCGGGTTGAGAATACCGGAGGACCTGGCGGTAGTCGGTTACGACGATATATTCTTCTCGACCTGCCTGGAGGTCCCTTTAACCAGCGTGAGAATCCCGAAGAAAAAGCTTGGTAAAAAAGCTTTTCGGGTTTTGCAGGGAATAATCGATGACGGGCGGGATGGACAGGGGTTAAAGCAATTTAAACTTGGCACTGAGTTGATAGAAAGGCAGACCACTTAATTTGGGGAGGTGATAATTTTAGAATCCGAGAAAAGTTTCGCTCTCTTTTGATTGATCTAGCATTAGAAAACAGGAGGTAAAAAATGAAAAAACTCTCAAGCACTTTAATAGTTTCAATTTTAATCGTTTCGGTCATTTTGGGGACCAGTCTTGCTGCTCTAGCTGCGGATAAGAAAGTTGTCATCAACTCTTACATGGCGGATCCGGCTCCGAAAAAGACTCTCAAGCAACTAGTTCAGAGGTTCGAAGAGCAGAATCCAAACTACGACGTAAAGATCAATACGTATCCGCACGAAGATTACAAAACACTAATAAGGACCTGGCTTCCATCCAAGAAGGCAAGCCCCGACATAGTAACCTGGTTTGCCGGGGAAAGGGCCAATACTTTTGTAGACAAAGGCCTGATGATGCCTCTCGACGACATCTGGGGTGAAGGTAAAAGCTTCGAAGATTACTTTCCGAGGGCATTTAAATCCATCTCTCAGTTCGAAGGAAAGACTTACTTTCTGCCACAGTCCTGGTACTGGTACGGCTTCTGGTACAGGAAGTCAGTATTTAACGAGCTAAACCTTGAAGAGCCGATGACCTGGAACCAATTCCTGGACGTCTGCGAGAAACTCAAGGAAAACGGCTACGCTCCAATTACCATCGGTTCCAAGTTCCGCTGGACGGCAGCTGCTTACTTCGATTACTTTGATCTCAGATTAAATGGCGCGGATTTCCACATGAAATTAATGAACGGTGAGGTCAAGTACACCAACCCGAAGGTCAAGGATGTCTTTGAAAAGTGGAAGGTGCTGCTGGACAAAGGTTACTTTATCGAAGACCATACTTCCTATTCCTGGCAGGAAGGAGCAAAATTCCTGTTTAACAAAGAAGCCGGAATGTATCTAATGGGACAATTCATCCAGGACGTGGTTTCGGACGAGGAAGTCAAGAAGGATCTGGGCTTCTTCCGATTCCCTATTATCGATGCCAGTGTGCCGGTAGCCGAAGAAACACCGACGGACGGTTTTATGGTTCCGAAGAACGCACCCCATCCGGAAGCCGCGAAGGAATTCATGCACTATCTGGCAACAGAACAGTCCCAGTGGTTCTTTGCCGAGAACTTAAACAGGATTGCAGCCAACAAGAACATCGATCACGAAAAGTACGGCCCGCTCGTTCAGAAAGGGCTGCGAATGATAAACCGCTCGGACAAGGTAACTCAGTTCTACGACCGTGATACGAAGCCGGACATGGCAGACAAAGCGATGGATCAGATAGTTAAGTTCATGGTCAATCCGGACCAGATAGATCAGATCCTGCAGTCTATGGAAGCGCAGAGAGAGAAGGTTTTTGAATAAATTACGGAGGAATATTAGATAACAGGAGGGGAGGTTATCCTCCCCTCCCTCTGTCTAAAAACTATGAACAAGAGACGATGGGCTCCGTTTAAGTTTTTACTCATTCCGATAATACTGTACGCGATCTGGGTAATAGCTCCGATCTTTTACACGATATTTCTCAGCTTTACCCAGTGGGATGGGCTTACCGCTCCAACGTTTATAGGAATTGGAAATTACGCTGATCTTTTCAGCGATCCCATATTTTACACGGCTCTCTTTAATAACATAAAGTGGCTGCTAATATACGTTCTTGTTCCTTTACCGCTTGGGCTCGCTTTCGCGATGTTCTTTAACAGGTCCTTGCCCGGGGTGAAAATCTTTAAGACGGCGATATATCTGCCGTTGACGCTTTCTTTTGTCGTTTTATCTCAAATATGGACCTGGATTTACCAGCCGAAGTACGGGGCGATAAACGTTACTCTGGAAGCGATTGGCCTGGGTAACATGACCGTCGCATGGCTGAGTAACTCCGACTTGGTAACCTATGCTCTGATCGTGGTGGGGTGCTGGCCCCAGACTGCCTATACTATGGTGCTTTTCCTTGCCGGATTGCAGAACGTTCCTACTGAAGTGATGGAGGCGGCCAAGGTAGATGGGGCCAATAGATGGCAGAGATTTTGGAAAGTAATTCTACCCCTGCTCAAACCGGCAACGATCATAGCGGTTGCTGTAACGATTATTCAATCGTTACGCATGTTCGCAATAGTTAACGTGATGACTCGAGGAGGTCCCTTTCGTTCCTCCGAAGTTCTGGCAAACTATATGTACGTAGAAGGCTTTAAGAACTACAGTATGGGATACGCTTCGGCGCTGGCAGTCATACTGTTTTTAATGATTCTTCTGTTTGTCTCGGTTTATCTCTACCAGATATTTAAAACAGAGGTCGAGTACTGATGTCCAAGAGAAGGGTATTGTGGGTCGGCTCTTTCTATCTGATAGCTATCGTTATCTCTCTATTATGGCTCTTTCCGCTCTTTATTGCCGGGACTACGGCTTTCAAGTCCATGAACGAGATAGTTCAAAATATCTATTGGTGGAATTTGCCCGACGAATTTACTTTCCAGTACTTTGCCGAGGCCTGGAACCAGGGTGGGATGTCGCGTTATTTCCTCAACAGTTTCATAATTACCGTCCCCTCAGTCCTTGGGGCGCTATTTTTTTCTGCCCTCGGAGGCTTTGCTCTCGCTAAATATAAATTCAAGTACAATAAGCTAATTTTGGGAATCTTTATCGCAGGGAACATGATCCCGTTTCAAATGATGATGTTCCCCGTCTTCGAAATCTCCAACGTGCTAGGTCTTTACGATACTTATCTTGCGGTAATCCTGTTTCATATTTCGTTCCAGATGGGGTTCTGTATTTTTTTCCTGAGGAACTTTATCAGAACTATTCCCACCGACTTACTCGACGCGGCCCGGGTGGATGGAAGCAGCGAATTCAGAATCTTCCTCCAGATTGTTTTGCCGTTAACCAAACCCGCTCTCGCTGCTCTGGGCATTCTGGAGTTTACCTGGATCTGGAACGATTACCTCTGGGGTCTGGTCCTTTTGGCAAGTGATGATCTGAGACCAGTTACTGTCGGGTTGGTCTCACTTCAGGGCGAATACCTCTCGAAGTGGAATATCATTTCGGCAGGTTCCCTGATAGCCGCTGCAGTTCCACTTCTAGTTTTCCTTATATTCCAGCGTTACTTTATTCAGGGTCTGATGATGGGTGCAAACAAATAAAAGGAGGGAGAAGCTTTATGCGCTTTGGAGTAGATTATTATCCCGAGCACTGGCCCAAAGATAGATGGGGAAAAGACGCTAAAATGATGGATGAGGCGGGCTTCAATACGGTCCGGGTGGCTGAATTTGCCTGGTCCAAAATGGAGAAAACGGAGGGCAATTTTGACTTCAACTGGCTCGATGAAGCCATAGAAACTCTGGCCGAGCACGGCCTGGATGTCGTCCTGGGAACTCCTACTGCAGCACCCCCGCCTTGGTTGACGGACAAACATCCGGAAGTTCTTGCAGTTAACGAGGACAAAGAAGTCATGGAGCCGGGCCACAGGAGGCACTACTGCGTCAACAGCGACGTTTATCGAGAATATACTAAAACTATCGTCGAAAAAATGGCCGAGGAGTTCGGAGACGACGAGAGGGTCATTGGCTGGCAGACGGATAACGAACTCGGCCACCCCGTATGTTACTGCGATGATTGCCGAGAAGGGTTTCACAATTGGCTCAAAGAGAAGTATGAAAGCCTTGAAGGGCTAAATCGTCGCTGGGGAACACGGTTCTGGAGCCACGAGTACACTGACTGGGACCAGATACCGCTCCCAAACGACAACCCCCGGAAAGGACCAAACCCTTCGTTACACCTTGATTACAAGAGGTTCTTCTCTCAGTCCACGGTGGAGTACAACAGGTTCCAGGTCGATATCCTGCGAAGTAAGACGGAAAACCAGTGGGTCTGTCATAACTTCATGCCGCACTTCCCGAATTTCGACCATTTCGACATGGCGGAGGACCTTGACCTAGTTACCTGGGACCACTATCCGACTGATATCAGGGAATCCTACAGTGAAGTCAGTGCCGGGCATGATTTGACTTACGGCTTAAAGGACAAGCCATTCTGGGTGATGGAACAGCAATGCAGTTACCTGACCCGGGACGAACTCACGTCAGCACCACGCCCCGGTGAGACAAGAATGTGGACCTATCAGTCGGTAGCTCATGGAGCTGACGGTATAATCTACTTCCGCTGGCGTCCCTGCAGGTTCGGGGATGAACAGTTCCACGGTGGAGTCCTGCGACACGATGGTTCCAGAAACAGTCCACGCTATCGGGAAGTAAAGGAAATAGGGAAGGAGCTGGAGAGGATAGAGGACGAAATCGCGGGTACCGCTGTTGAAGCCAGCGTCGGTATCTATTATTCCTTCGAGCAAAACTGGAGCATGGATACGTATAGATACCATTCGCCGATTGACTATGAGAAAGAGGTCATGAAATATTACGACTCGCTGTTCAAGAAGGGAGTCAACGTAAAATTCGTCACGAGAAAAAGCGATCTCGACCAACTGGACCTGCTTCTGGTTCCGGTTATGCCCATGGTCGACGAGAACCTAGAAAACAAGCTGGAGAGTTACGTTCAGGAAGGAGGCACTCTCGTTGGTACTTTTAGAACCGGAATCAAGAACTTCGACAACGTGGTTACTGAAAAAACTTTTCCGGGGCGGCTCGCGGAACTTTTCGGAATAGAAGTTCGTGAGTTTACTCCGGTAGCCGATCTCCCCGAAGTTAGCTTGAGGTTTCCGGCGGATGGAGGGGAGGAGCACGAGGTCCGAGACTGGGTTGACTGTATTGAACCCGTGGAAGCTAAGTCTCTCGCCAAATATACGGAGGGTTGGCCTGGCGATAAAGGTTACTCCGGAATTACGAAAAACAAGTACGGAAAAGGGGCGGCTTATTACGTCGGGTTTTCCGCAGAAGAGAGCTTTTACGATGCCCTGATTTCTTCCCTGCTGAAAAAAACCGGAATCACGTCCTCCGTAGAAAGCGGGGAAAACGTCGAGGTCAGGAAGAGGCAGAGTGATGATGGGGAGACTGAGTTGCTCTTTGTGCTAAATCACTCTTCCATGACTGGATCGGTCGAGCTATCGGCCGAATACCTGGATCTTATTACGAGAGAGGTCAAAGGAGGTACCACCGAGCTCGACTCGTTTGGGGTCATGGTTTTGAAGGAAAAGTAACAGGTTTAACCGAAGCGAAAAAGAAGAGGAGTTGGCTGGATCCGGGGGTAGGTTCATTTGGAGGTCTAAATGGCGAAATTAAAGGTCACGATCATCGGTGCCGGTAGTTTCTTTACGAACGCCTGGATCAGGGATATTACCCTTTCCGACAAACTGAAGGGTGGCACGTTTGCCCTGGTTGATGTGGACGAAGCAAGGCTCGAACTTTCCGCTGAGATGGCCAGAAAGTTGGTTTCGGAGGCCGGAGCCGCCTGGGATGTCAGAGCTTCGACGGAGAGGGAGGAATTGCTACCGGGGAGCGATTACCTGATCAATACGATTGAAGTGGCCGGAATCGAGAACGTGAAGGAAGACTACGAAATCCCGAAACGGTACGGTGTTGATCAGTGTATCGGGGATACTACCGGTCCGGGCGGAATAATGAAGGCTTTGCGGACCGTTCCGACCTGGCTAAGTATACTGGAAGATGCAGAGCGGCTCTGTCCCGACGCGCTGGTCCTGAATTACACAAACCCGATGCACATGATGACGCTCGCGGCAAATAGAGCCTCCGAGATGGAAGTCGTGGGGCTCTGCCACTCAGTTCAGGGTACTTCGCGCCAGCTTGCGGACTACCTAAACGTCCCCTACGAAGAAATGAACTGGGAGTGTGCGGGGGTCAACCACATGAGCTGGTTTACCAAACTGGGACACGACGGTAAGAACCTGTATCCCGAACTCAAGCAACTGGCTAAAGATCCGGAGGTCCGCGAGCAGGACCCGGTAAGGTTCGAAATGACGGAACAGTTTGGCTACTTCGTTACCGAGTCGAGCGGCCACTTTTCCGAGTACCTGCCTTATTTTCGCAGAAATCAGGATTTAATTGATGAGTACTGTGGAACCGAGTACAAAGGGGAAAGCGGGTTTTACTCGAAAAACTGGCCGGAGTGGCGGGAAAGGTTGGACGAGTTCCGGCGCAAGTGGATCAAGGAAGAGCCCATACCGGAAGAACTTACGGAAGGTACTCCCGGACTGGAGGACTTTAACCCGGAAGAGAGGAGCAACGAGTACGGTTCCTATATTATCGAAGCCCACGAAACCGGTGAACCGGAAGTAATCTACGGAAACTTTCCCAACCAGGGACTCATCAGTAACTTGCCGGACGGAGGAATTGTAGAAGTGAAAACGCTCGTGGACGAGAACGGATTTCACCCCTGCGTCTTTGGTGAGCTGCCGGAACAGCTTGCCGCTTTGAACCGATCGAACATGGCGGTGCACGAACTGGCCGTCCAGTCGATACTGGAAGAGGATAGAGAGGCCGCAATTAATGCCTTCATGCTGGATCCGCTGACGGCAGCGGTCGCTACGCCCGAGGAAATCAGGGAGATGGCCGAAGACCTTTTCCGAACAGAAGAGGAGTTTATCCCGGATTACCTGATGGAATAAATGTGGTACTGGTTCGAGTATCTCACTTACGGGGAGCGTGACGGAAGTGATCGAGTCGCAAAAATGGGGCGAGTACAACGGGGAGCCGGTTTACCTCTATACCCTGTCCAACGGGGCGGGTGCCAGCTTTAGCCTTACTAGCTATGGCGGCAGGATTACCTCGCTCCGGGTACCGGACGGAAGAGGAGAGCCGGTGGAAACCGTTCTCGGGTACGACGACCTGGAAAGTTACCTGAAAGACGAATACTTCCACGGGTCAATCGTAGGCAGGTACGCCAACAGGATCGAGAATGGAGAATTCAAACTGGAGGGAGAAAAATTTTCACTTACCCGCAACGAGGGTAAACACCACCTGCACGGGGGAGAGACTGGTTTTCATAAGAAAATCTGGCGAGCGGAGCCGGTGCAGTTTGACGAGGGACCCGGCGTCCGGCTGCGCTACCTCAGCCGGGACGGCGAGGAGGGTTACCCGGGTAACCTGAGCGTCAGAGTCACCTACGTCCTGACCGAGGCCAACGAATTCGAAATGAGGTTCGAGGCGAGTGCGGACCGGCCGACGGTCGTGAGCATCACGAACCACAACTACTACAACCTTTCACGGGAAGATGAAACCGTGCTTAACCACGAGCTGGTCGTCGATGCGGGCCGGTTTATCCCGATCGATGAGGAGGGTATACCGACAGGGGGACCACGGTCCGTGGAGGGAACGCCGTTCGACTTCCGGGAGCCAAAACCTATTGGTGAAGGGATAAGTAGTGGGGAGGATCAGCTCCGTTATCCGGGTGGATACGACCACAGTTTCGTTCTGAACGATGGAGCCGGACCCGCTGCCGAGCTTCGATCGCCTTCTTCCGGGATATCGCTAGCTTTAGAAACCAATCAGCCAGGTCTACAGGTCTATTCGGGGAATCACCTCGAAGCCGGTACTGGCGGTAGAGGTAACTGCGATTTCGGACCCCGGGCGGCCGTCTGTCTCGAACCCGGAAACTTCCCGAACGCCCCGAACGAGCCGGGTTTCCCTAACTCGGTGGTCCGGCCGGGGGAGCCATACGAGGCAACTACAAGGCTTGATTTTCGAGCCGAATAAACCTGTTATTTAGGGATGAATGAAGCTTGATAACGGGTTGACTACCGGATAAACTGACGGAAAAAACAATAATTTGAGGAAGGGGTACGATGAACCGGATTGTCGAAGTAACGAAAGTTGACGGGCTGGAAAAGGAAAAGGCGGAGAAGGACGATGGCAGGTTGATGATCTACTACCGGTCAACGGAAGACAGGGAGGATAACTGATGCCGGAACTGCGCTGGAACCCGGTACTGAAACGCTGGAACATA
>CAZYCI010000014.1:0-22470 GCA_964645955.1 uncultured Thermotogae bacterium | reverse complement strand
ACCCTTTAGTTCGGTTTAGGTCCCACTGGGCAATATTTGAAATATTTAACTTAACCCTTATTATATGTTTGTGAGTACTTGCACAACTTATTTAATCTCTGGACGTCGTAAATTATTGAGAGAGGTAACGTTTACAGTTAATCTTGCTAAATATTGGAGCATCAATTTTGATAGGAAAAACAGCCTAATCAGGAAAGATCACATTCATTATGGCTAAGCCACAACCCTCACTACAAAATGAATAGACCGGATTTTCCGAAAGAAACGGTCAGAAGGTTGCCTCTATATTTAAGGTGCCTCAACCGATTGTTAATGCTTGGCGAGGAAACCTTGACTTCCAAGGAACTCTCCGAATTCCTTGGTATAAAGCCTTCTCAGATCAGAAAGGACCTATCCTATTTCGGGGACTTCGGTACTCGGGGTGTGGGTTACGACCTTGAAGAACTTGTCGGCGAGGTGCGGGGTATCCTGAATCTGGAGGAAGAATGGGAGCTTGCAATCGCCGGTATAGGCAACATTGGCGATTCGATTCTGGACCACCTGGAGTTTAACCAGCCAGGCTTCCGAATAACGGCTGCTTTCGATCAACAGCCCGACCTGGTGGGTACCACGATCAGGGGGATTAACGTCCATGACCTAAAAGATATAGAGTCAATACTTTCCGAGAGGGAAGTACGGCTGGCTTTGCTCGCCGTTTCCGCCATTGAAGCTAGAAAAGTGGCAAAAGCACTTGTTAGCTCGGGGGTAAAGGGCATCATCAACCTCGCACCAATGTTCTTAAATCTACCTGATGAGATAGAGGTAACTCAGATGGACCTGTCCAGCGAGCTGGGCCAGTTAGTTTATAACCTGGAAAATAAATAAACGCTTGATCCGACCCCCTTTCTAATCGCCTCCAGGTTTTCGACTTTTCGATAAAGGTCAAGTTATACGTACCATCCATATTTTCCCCTACCCTTTCTTTTGTCGCTTCTTGCAGCAAAGCGAGTTCTTTTTCTATTATCTGCCCCATATAACCGTCATTCCCCAGTCATAAACCAAGAAAAGGACGTTTTTTTAAATAGTCTTGACATCGACTCCAGCTGCCTTATTATATATGAGAAAGTTTTCACAATGTATTTTTCTACTTGGAATTTTTGAGGTTTAAATGAAATCAAACCGAAATACGACTACTGAAGAAGAAGGAGACGGGAACTACAGTTCGACCAGTAAAACTCCGTACAACAGGAAGGAATGGCGTACGGTACTATACAAACTTTCCGCGTCAGGTCTCTCCTATCCCGAAACACCCATGATCAAAGATCTGGCCAGTGGCAAATTTCTTACCGGTATGCTAAAGGTTTCACGTATATTTGACCTCGGTTTGGAAGAAAGGGTGTTAGAAGTAAAGGAATCCCTGAAGGACCGGTCAATTCAACCACTTTCCAGAAAGATCGAGGCGGAGTACGTCAGGCTCTTCGTGGCCGATACCGGTGGAGCCAGGGTAAATCCGTTTGGGTCTTACTACCTGGACGGAGAGGTAATGGGAGATAGCGTCAAAAAAGTAACTTCCCTCTATAGCAAGTCAGGAATGGTAAAAACCGAGGATTACCAGGGTCAGCCCGATCACGTAAGCGTCGAACTGGAGTTCTTGTTCAAACTTACACAATCTTCTCTCGAGGAAAAGTACGAGATACACTCGGAATTTTACGACGAACTCCTGCAGCCCTGGCTGGACGAGTTCAAAAGCAGGGTGGTCAAAGAAACGAATCATGATTTTTACTCCCTAATGGCAAAGTGGGTTTACGAAAGTCTGGAAGCGGACAGAGAGCTGGTAGGAGAAATAAATAATTCCGACTCAGCTGGTTTCGAAAGTAGTTAATTATAAGGGGGTCCGAAGAATACCCTATGACTGATTTCAGCAGGCGTGATTTTCTCAAACTCTCCGCTGCTACTGCCGGTGCTCTTGCACTTCAGGGCACGGGGACTCTTCAAGACAGGGAGGTCAGGGCTGCGCCAAATTACTGGTGGCAGGAAGAAACCGCTACGAAATATAGCTACTGCGACATGTGCTACTGGCACTGCGGCATTAAGGCGGAAGTAGCGGACGGTAAAGTGACAAAAATTTACGGGGACGAAAACGATCCACTGAGCCAGGGTAACCTGTGTCCCAGAGGCCAGGCTGGAGTAAAGCAGACATATAACCCGGACAGGCTCAAACAACCGTTAATCAACACGGGGAAACGAGGGGAGGGCAAGTATAGAAAAGCCAGTTGGTCAGAAGCCCTTGATTACGCGGCGGAAAAGCTCTCAGAGGTTAGCGATGACTGGAAAGGGCCGGAAGCAATTGCCTGGTTGAACCACTGCACTAGCGGTTCCTGGTTCAGTCATATCGCGGCGGCCTGGGGCAGCCCAAACTCCGGCTCACCCTCACATGCTCTCTGCCTCGGGGCAAGAGAAATTGCCTCACAGCTGACTTTTGGTCTGCCGGTAGGAGAGCACATGCCCGTTGATTGGGAGAATACCGAATTTATTACCCTGATTGGCAACCATATAGGCGAAAACTCTCACAACACCTTGATGAACGACTTCATGGGGGCCCTGGAAGGCGGAGCAAGTTTGACCGTGGTCGACCCCCGATTTTCAACTGCAGCCAGTAAGGCCGATTACTGGTTGCCAATCAAGCCCGGCACCGATACCGCCCTGCTGCTTTCCTGGATTAACCTGCTTATCAGGGAAAACCGCTACGATAGAAACTACGTCCAGAAGTACGCCAAGGGCTTCGAAGAGTTAAAAAAGCAGGTGAAGGAATATACCCCTGAATGGGCCGCCGAAGTTACCGATCTGGAGCAGAGAAAAATAGAAGAAGTCGGGAGAGAAATGGGCCGGTACCGACCACATGCCGTCGTTCCGCCGAACAGGAAGGCCTCCTGGTACGGCAACGATACGCAGAGGTTGAGGGCCCTCTTCATACTAAACGCCTTGCTCGGTAATTACGGTCGGGAAGGCGGCTTTTACTTTAGCGCCGCGCCCTGGGTTCAAGATTACTCCTACCCCACAATGAAGCTGGAAAGTACCGGCGGCGGCTGTGGCGGTGGAGGTGGAGCCCTGGGAGAGGATAACCTTCCGGAGGACGTCAGGGAGAGAGCCGATAAGAAGGGGGAAAAGTTCCTGTACGGCAGCCTTGCCGAGCCGGAGGTAATAGATGCGATAGCAAATGAGGATCCTTATCCGGTTAAAGGCCTGGTGGTCGCAGGTAACAACATCTTCCACTCCGCCCCGAAAAAGGAAAGGACGAAAAAGGCCCTACGTAATTTGGATTTCTACATGGCCGTAGATATTCTGCCACAGGAACACGTCATGTGGGCGGACGTAATCCTGCCGGAATCCACGTATCTGGAACGCTACAACGACCTATTTACGGCTCATCACAAATCAACTCCGTTTATAAGTTTCAAGGAACCGGCAACGGAGCCAATGTACAATACGAAACCGGGCTGGTGGATTGCCAAAGAGCTCGGCGAGAGGCTTGGCCTGGGTGAATTCTTTCCGTTCGAGGACTTCGAGGAGTACCTCAACGAGAGGCTGAAGCCGCTCGGGCTGTCCGTCGACGAGATGAAGGAAAAAGGGACCGTGAAACAACCCCAGTTAAGCCAGCCTTTTTTGAAGGATTACGAGTCTCAGGGCAAGAAACCGCCATTCGACACACCCAGCGGTAAAATAGAACTGTATTCGGACAGGCTCGAAGAAAACGGTTTCGACCCAGTTCCGTCCTACGAAGAGCCGGAAGAGCCGCCCGAAGGTTACTACAGGTTATTGTACGGTCGTTCTCCCGTCCATTCCTTTTCCCGAACTCAGGACAACCCCTGGCTCTCCGAAGTCGATCCCGAAAACGCGGTCTGGATCAATTCCGACCAGGCAGAAAAAACGGGTTTAAAAGACGGAGAGTACGTTGTACTAGAGAACCAGGACGGTAAGAGGTCCAAGCCGATTCAGGTAAAAAAGACCGAAAGAATCCGGGGCGACTGCGTCTACATGGTTCACGGGTTCGGTCACGACACCCCGGATATGGAACGCCAGGACGAGAAAGGTGCAAGCGACATAGAACTCCAGAGCGATTACGAACTGGACCCGATTTCCGGTTCCGCCGGTATGAGCGTTAACTTCGTCAGAGTAGCCAGGAAAGGAGGTAGTTCCTAATGGCTAATTACGGACTTGCGGTTGATCTAGAAAAATGCGTCGGCTGTAAAGCCTGCGTGGTATCGTGCAAGGCAGAAAACGAGGTACCGGAGGGAGTATTTCGATTAACTACCTACGAACTGGAGCAGGGAAGCTTTCCCGACCTCGAAACGGAATTCAGACACGACCAGTGCAGGCACTGTGAGAACGCACCGTGTGTTTCAGTTTGTCCAACTAAAGCCAGTTATCAGGACGAGGATGGCTTCGTTAAAATTGACTACTCTAAGTGTATTGGTTGCAAGGCCTGCATGGTTGCCTGCCCGTACGATGCAAGGTTTATCAACCCTGAAGGTGGTTACGCGGACAAATGCACTTACTGCATCCACCGGGTCAAGGAAGAAAAGGATCCGGCCTGTGTCAATACATGTCCTACCGGCGCCCGTATCTTCGGCGACCTGGAAGACCCCAGCAGCAGAATAAGGCGCGAAATAACCAACAACCGGGTAACGCTGCCCCAGGAAGAGGCGGGTACGAACCCGAAATTTTTCTATTTAAACAGAGAACTAAACGAGGTGAGGGCCTAATGGAAATTGGAGCGGCAAACGGCTTACACCACATCTGGGAGTGGCCAGTTGCTTTACACTTCGTTCTTTCCGCACTAGTAGGAGGATTGATCGGTATAGCGGGTTTCTCCAGGATAATCAATAAAGACAAACTGGCAAAAATTGCGACCTATACCGCTTTTCCGATCCTGGCCGTCGATCTGCTCGTCCTCTGGCTTGACTTAACCAGGGGGTTCAGGGCTTTCTGGCTTTTCCTCAGTTTTCGGGTGACTGCTGCAATCAGCTGGGGCTCCTGGGCGTTACTCTTTACCGGACTCGTAATGGTTTTATTCATAGCGGATTACTTCGGATATATCGAATTAACTGATTTTGCGGACAACTTCTTATCCTGGGCTGCAATCATTCTCGCCATAGCAGTAACGACTTATACGGGAGCAATGTTGACTTCGAGCATGGCCGCAATGCCCCTCGTCAGTTCCATGCTTCTCGCCCCTTTGTTCGCGGTCTCGGCGGTTGCCATGGCCGGAGGATTGTTGGAACTGTTCAACATAGAAAGAACCGTTTCAAGCTGGGTATTAACGATTGCTTCGGTTTCTTCGGCAGTTCTATTTGGGTTCTACGTCGGTGAACTCTACGGAGGCCCTCAAGCCGTACAGGGAGCTTACAGTCATTTGATCAGCAATTACGGTCTGATCTGGTGGTTATTGATTGGACTGGGGTTCGGGCTGCCAGCAATTCTAGGGATCTTCTGGATGTCCTCCCAGACGCGGCGGGAAAGGTTGATCTGTTGTGTCACGAAGGCCGTGGCACTCTTTTCATTGTTTGGTGGAGTCGGAATTAGGTTTGTACTTCTGATGGCCGGACAAGGCCACTAAATTTTCAACAAGCACATTTGGAGGTGTGCAGATGTTCAACAAGAAATCACTATTAGTACTCTCAATCGCTCTTGCAGTAGTCTTAGCTGGAACGGGTGCGGCAATTGCCTCAAGTCACACTGAAGTAGTTAACGCAGCAAACGACTTCCTCAAAGACGTACACAAGCAGGGCTTTTACACCATTAGCCCCAAGGAAGTCAACACACAGAGGAAAGTCAGACCGAACCTCTTCATTCTCGACGTCAGAACTCCTGGCGAAGTTGAAAATGGAAAAATACCCGGAGCAACTGCAGTCAGGTTAAGCAAGCTTGCCCAAAACCTGGACAAGCTACCGGAAAACAAAGACGAAACCATCTACGTATACTGTAAAGCCGGTACGAGAGGTGCCTACGCAGTTGCAGTTCTCCATACTCTGGGATACACCGAAGCTTACAACATGAGCGGAGGCTTTCTTGCCTGGAAAGATGCCGGATACCCGGTAGAAAAATAGTCCTTGAAGAAAACTAAGGCTTCCCGGACTCGTTCCGGGAAGCCTTTTAATTTCCACGGGCAGGTTTAATCGGCTCACGGACGTAATTTAGTCCTCTTCTTCAAAATACCAGTGGTAAAGCAGGCCCATGTCAACCGGGAACAGTGCCACCTCGTCCCCGTCTACGAGTTCCTTCTTCATGCTAGAGTAGGTTCCGTTGACGAAAACGTGGCTTACTTCATCCTCCTTTAATTTAAACTCCCTGATCAGATCTCCCGTCGTCTCGATCCCCTCGTCATCGACCTCCATTTTACCGATGTAGCCACTTTCCTCGTCCACGCACGGGGCCATATCACGAAACTCACCGTAAAGCCGTACGTTTATACCCAAAGTTAACCTCCACCTATCGGAGGAAAGATTGCCAGCGTGTCCCCTTCTTCCAGTTCAGTACTCATCCCGTCCAGAAATCTAATATTCCTTCCATTCAGCATGACCGTCACACCGTCCCTGGGTATTACTTCCGGCTCCGAGCTTTCCAGGATCGATTTCCCCAGTGTCTCGTATCTTTCCGACAGCTCCACGAGAAGTTCGCCCGCAGTACCGGCATCTATCTCGACGGAGGCCTGACCTGCGTCTTCCCGGAAATTAGCGAATAGCTTTACTTTAACTCTCATTTAAGTTGAAAAACTTTTAAGATTGCTTCATCCCCAGCTCTCCAAATACCTTATCAAGTTCTTCGTCTGAAACGTCAAATACGTCGTTGTGTGGCGGTAATTCCTCTTCCTGCATGAACTCAGGCAGCCTGTCGTCCTCTTTAGTAAAGCCCGCTTCCGAGTTAAACTTTCTTTCCGTCTCTATAATGCTTTTCCCGATATCGGGGATGTCGTCCACCGTAAGGTCCGCGCCAAGCACCCCGTTTACCTCTTCGACCATACCTTCGAGCCCCTCGGGAATATCCAGCACTGCAAAAGCCGTAAACAGGCAATGGCCCGTAGTGTCGATAACGGCGGTACTGTACTGGAGATTCCTGGACATCTCGGCTTTCTCGGGACTGAGCGGGTCGGCCTCACCACCGACACCCATGATTTCCGGTGCAATTGCGTACCCGGCAGTGTGGTCGGCACCCATCGGCGTAGTTGCGTAAGTCGTTCCGATGCCCTTAATACCACGTGGGTCGTAAGCCGGCATGGCCTGACCCTTTACGGTCGGTATCCTCGTCACTCCAAATGCTTCGCCGGTGAACTCGGTGCCGTTTACCAAAATCCTGCCCAGCGGGGTCCCTTCTCTAATCTCGTCCATAAGCTCCAGCGCGCCTTCCCCGTCACCGAAATCCCTAACACCACCATCCATGGCAACGGCTATTGTATTACCTGCTTCTATCGTGTCCATCCCAAGGTCATTACACTGCCAGTTCAGTTCACCTATCGTATCCAGGTCGTAAATGCCGGAATTCGGGCCGAGGGACCAGACGGATTCGTACTCAAGCACGCCGACCTCTTCTCCGTCCTCGTTCTTCCATACTTCCGAGCAGCCGATAAGGCATCCCGGGCTACACCTGTGAGGTCTTTCCCCGTCGCGCTCCGCGATCACGTCCGCCTTCTTCTCCCCCGAAACTTTTGCTGACTGTTCGTCAGAACCCCGGGCAAAGTTCTCCTGCGGCAGTGCACCGGACTCATTTATCATGTTGACGAGAACGCTCGTCCCGTAACTATTTAAAGCCCCGCCCGGTTTCGTTACGTCGTGCTCCGTAAGGGCGTCGGCAAGTTTTTTCTTGCCCCGGTCAAAAGTGGCCTGATCTTCGATTTCGACGCCATCGGCGCCCTCGTCGTCCACCAGAACGTACTTCAAACCGCGGCTAGCCATTACTGCACCAAGACCACCCCTACCGGCGTACCGGCTTGGCTTGCCTTCCATGTCGTTAAAAGCAATACCTGAATTGTGTCCGGAAAGTTCGGCCGCGATACCAACCCCGCAGACGCCGAGCTCTTCACCAAATTCGCTTTCGATGTCGTCAAACGCCTCGTAGAGACCAATCCCTGACCAGGCCTCGGCGTCGAGCAAATCTACACTTTCATTCGTTATTTTCAGGCACTTGTAGCTGTCACTACCTTTAATGCCCTCGACAACTATAGCACCAATACCTAACCTGGCGAGCTTCTGGGCGAAGCTCGTTCCAGCGTTTGCTTCTTTGATCCCCCCAGTTAACGGGGATTTTCCGCCAACCGATATTCTCCCCGAGGTCGGAGCACTAGTACCGGTCACTATTCCCGGCGCAAAAACCAACTCGTTGTTCGGACCCAGCGGATTAGAGGTCGGCGGTACTTCGTCCGCAACTATCTGAGAAGTTAACCCTCTACCGCCAAGTGCCCGATAGTCCTCCGGCATCTCTTCGACCTCAACCCTTTCGTCATCCATATCAACTCTAACCAGCTTTCTCACGGTTCCACCTCCTCAACCGCATTGTAACGTAGTTTACATTTTTTAGCAAAGAAATCGCTGAAGACTATTGTCAAATTTAAAAAGTCATTAATTTGCAATTTTCAGCCTCGGCGTTATACTTACTTTTGTAAATTAAAAAAGTAAGTTGGAGGAAGCATGAAAGAGTTCCCGAACCAGGGCGGACCGGGCAGCATCAGCCGGGACCTGATGCACGATTTAAATACGAGAGCCGTTACCTCCCTCCTCTACGATAAAGGGGTAAAGTCCAGGACTGAGATAGCGAAACACACGGACCTGACCCGCCCAACTATTTCAAACATAACGGCTAAACTTTTATCGGCCGGACTGATAGAAGAAGTCGGTGTCGGAAAATCCACCGGCGGACGTAAACCGACTCTCCTGGATATAAACGAAGAATTCGGTTACGTGATGGCGGTAAAAATTGAATCCGGCAAGGTAATAACCGGCCTTTACGACCTGAGGACAAATAAGATAGCGGGCAACAGGACGCGTTACCGGAAGCATACCGACCCGGAAGAGGTGATGAAGTACATCGAGGAGGACTACGGAAACTACTCCAAATTAAAGGACATAGTCGGAGTCGGAATCGGGGTTTCGGGACTAATTTCGAATTCCGGAGAGATCACCTTCAGCCCCATATTGAACTGGAAGGAGTTTCCGTTAGGCGAGGAACTCGAATCCAAACTGTCTCTGCCGGTGACCGTCGATAACGACGTAAACGCCCTTACGCTGGCCGAAAGCTGGCTTGGAGCTGGAAAGGCTTACGAGGACATCCTCTGCGTTACAGTCGGGGAAGGAATCGGGGCTGGCTTGATGATTGACGGCGGCCTGTATCGCGGTTTTATTGGAGGAGCTGGTGAAATAGGACACATCACTCTGGATCCTAGTGGCCCTCGCTGTCGCTGCGGGGAAAAGGGTTGTCTGGAAGCGCTGGCTTCGGACTATTATCTGGAACAGGAGATGGAAAGGAGGGGATTGACCCCGAGCACCACGGAAAACCTGGCCAGTAAGGCCGATAACGGTGAAGAAGAAGCTATCGAAGTATTCCAAGAGATGGGCTATCACCTTGGTGTTGGGGTCAAAAACCTCGTCAATACGTTAAACCCGGAAGCAGTGGTGCTGGGCGGGGAAAGAATCAGCGAAGCGGATTACTTTATGCCGGACATGGAAGAAGAAGTACTTAACCATTCCTTCCCGCAGGAAGCCAGGGAGTTGAAAATAGTGAAAGCACAACTGGGTAAGGAGGGCTGGTTGATTGGTGCAGCCATCCTGTCCATTCGAAATTTTTTGAGCTTACCGTTAAACCGAAAGGTCCGGGCCAATATCGGGGAAAAGCCACCCCGAGCTGAAAATATATGAAACCATAATTTGCTGTTTAATTCCGATGATCCAAACTCTTCGGACTAAGGGGGGATCAAATTGAACCCAAACAGGCCTTTACTCGTGAGCTTCTCCGTACTTGTTTTATTACTGGTCTCGGTTTCAGGGTCTCCCGCAGGCGCATCTCAGGAAAAGGGCCCTTTAAACCTGGCCTTGGTCTGGCACCAGCACCAGCCTCTCTACAGGGACGCGGAGACGGAGGTATATAAGCTACCCTGGGTCCGTGTCCATGCGGTCCAGGAGTACTACGATAGCCCGGCCATAACGAACGACTTCCCGGAAGTTGACGTTACGTACAACCTGGTCCCGAGCCTGATAGAACAGATAAAGGACTACGCCAGGATAGAGGAACGAGAAGCGGAGAAAGGCGGGGTCTACGAGTTTATAGGCGCCACCGATTCCCACCTGGAGCTTGCCCTGACGCCGCCGAAAGAGCTGTCTTATGCGGAGAAGGAGACGATTGCGGAAGAATTTTTCTGGTTGAACGGATACATGCTTGACGACGATTCCGACGACCCCTATTACTCCGAACGCTACGCCGAACTGAAAGATATTGCGAACAATAGAACCCTGACGAGCGAAGAGGTTACCGATTTGACTGCTCTCTTTTTCCTCTGGCAGATATCACCCGAGCTCCACGAGAACTACGGGCTGGCGCAACTGCGCGGCCAGAACAGCTACGACAGGGCCGACGTCGTCAAAATAATCGAAGCCCAGGGGGAAATATGTGCCGATCTACTGAACCAGTACCGCAAAGCCCGGCGGGAAGGCTCGGAGATAATCACAAGCCCGCATTACCACCCGATTCTTCCATTGCTGATGAGTGACGGCTGGGAGGGCGTGGAAAAGGACGTCTGGCGCGAGGATACGCTGTCCCAGCTGGAGTCCGGACGAAAAGTGTACCGGGAAGCCTTCGGGGAAGCGCCGGACGGTCTCTGGCCGCCGGAACAGGCGGTCAGCCAGGATATCGTCGGGCCCGTCGTCGAGTCCGGGTTTAAGTGGTTCGTATCCGATGAAGGAGTTCTAGGCGATAGCCTCGGCAAAACTCCCGGAATCGATGAACTGACCGAACCTTATCGGATCAAGAGCGATTCCGGTTCCGCGTTTGTCTTTTTCCGCCAGAGCGAACTTTCCAACAAAATCAGCCTCAGTTACGGAAACAAACCGACGAGCCGGGCCGTTGGGGACTTCATGAGCCAGCTGAGAGGATTTTATGCTCAACTGGAAGACCCGGAAGAAAAGCTACTGACCGTGGCGATGGACGGGGAAAACTGGATGTTTATGGCCGGTTACCCGAATAACGGGAGGAGCTTTCTCAGGGAGCTTTACGAGAGCCTTGCCGAAGCCGACTGGGTCAATACGACGACGCCGGGAGAGTTCGTCTCCAGCCACCGCCAGGCGGCAACGGATATATCCGAGCTTGCCACCGGTTCCTGGGCCGGCGATCTCTCTACCTGGAGAGGAGAACCGGAAGAGGACCAGGCGTGGAATCGTTTAATTAGAGCAAGGCAGAAAACCCGCGAAACCGTCGATAACGAGAAGGCCCGGGAGGCAATCTTTTCGGCGGAGGGAAGCGACTGGTTCTGGTGGTACGGCACGGACAAGGACTCCGGCAACGACGAAGTGTTTGACGCCCTCTTTAAAACCCACCTGATCAACGCCTATAGCAACTCGGGGGTAAAACGAGATGAAATACCGAGAGAGCTATTCGTCGAAAAGGTTCCCCCAGCGGCCCGGAGCCTGGGCGAGGTGAAGCCGACGCTGGACGGCCGGGTCAGTTCGAAGGAGGAATGGAGCAACGCCACGCGCTTCGCCGCCGGGGAAAACGAGTACTTCGACAGCTTTGCTCTCGGTTACGGAGCAAACCACCTCTTCGTCCGGATCGATACCAGCAAGGAGGCAAAGGATCTAATCGGAGAAGACCTGAGCTTTAACGTTTACTTTAGCGGAAGGAGCGAGGCAAATGCGACCAGCCGATACGGAAAGGAGCAGCTCGGTTTCGGACTATCGCAGATAGTATCCCTGCACATGGAGGACGTGGAGGAGGACGGAACCTGGAACGTCTTTCGCTACGAATCCGACGGCGAGGGCAGTTGGAAGTTCGCCAGCAGCATCGCGAACCTACCACGCCGCAAGGCAAAGGCGGACGAAATAATTGAATTCAAAATTCCCTTCGAGACGATTAACATCGAGCCGGAAGAAAACTTTACCTTCCGGATAACGCTCGAAAAGAGGAAAACGGGCGACCAGCTTGCCACCTCTCCAGAGAAGCCGGTCCTGACGAAAATACCAAAGCCGATAAGCGGAGAGAATATATTTGACGCAGTGGATCCGCGGGGGGACGACTACGGCCCGGGCACATATACGTATCCAAAGGCAGCCGTCTTCGAGCACGAGGGTCTTTTAGACCTGCAAAAATACGAGATATACGACAGCGGAGAGAAATGGATATTCACCTTTGATTTTGGGGCGATGACGAACCCATGGTCCGCACCGCTCGGTTTCAGCCATCAGTTAATCAACCTTTATCTGGACACTGAAGAAGGCGGGCGAACTGAAACCTACAAAGAAGGCGCCCGGGTGAGGTTCGACCCCGAAAGTCCCTGGGATTACTTCATAAAGATAGCTGGTTGGCCCGGTTACGGCAGCGAGTTCGTCACGGCCGGCGGCCAGGAACGAAAAATTGAGGTAACCTCTAACCCGGAGAAAAAGAAGGTCATCGCTGCGGTTCCAAAGAACCAGTTGCCTGAAGTTTCCGGAAATCATTATCTGATTGTAATGTCCCAGGACGGGTACGGAAAAGACCACGTAAGACCTGTCCTGGAAGAAGCTACTAAATGGCAGGGCGGTGGAAGTGAAGCTCCGTCAGTTTCGGCAAACGTCTATGACTACCTGGCACCGTCAAACCAGCAGAAGGAAATACTATCGAGTTACGACCGGGCAAAAGAACAGTACCCAGTCTTACAACCTTTCCCGGTAGATTCGAATGATTAAGGGGGTGGTCAGACGTTAAAGTATTTAACTTCCAAGTTTGAATAACCGTTACGTCAATCCGGGTCCAATAAGAATATTGACCTTAAGGAGGGTTAAAATGAAAAAATCCCTTATAATCGTGTTAAGCTTGACCCTGGTGCTGGGCACGGTCTTTGCTGCCAGTGCCAAGCAGTCGGGCGTTTTGGAAATATGGACTGACAAAGTTCGTTACGAAATACTGAAACCGATCGCGAGCGACTTCGAAGACGACTACAGCGTCGAGGTAGAACTATCTCAGATCAACTACGACGACATCAGGTCGAAGTTCAACAAGGCGGCACCTTCGGAAGAGGGACCGGACCTTCTAATTGGCGCCCACGACTGGACGGGAGAATTGGCGCAGAACGGCTTACTGGAACCGATTACGATGCCCGAGGACCTCAAAGAGCAATTTACCGAGGTCAGCCTGGACGCACTTACTTACAACGACGCAATCTACGGTCTTCCCTATTCAATGGAAGCAATCGCGGTGATATATAACAAGGATCTCGTCGAAAAGGAGCCGGCAACCTGGTCAGAATTGATGACTATCTCGGAAAACCTTACCGACCCCGAGAAAAAACAGTACGGCTTCGTCTATCCCGGTACCGGCGACCCTTACCACACGTATCCTTTTATTAGCGCGTACGGGGGATACATATTCAAGTACGATGGCGGGTTCGATCCAAACCAGCTCGGACTGACAACCGAGGGAGCTCTAAAAGGCCTGAGGAAGCTTGACGCCATGTACGAAGACGGCCTTATCCCGCAGGGTATTGACTACAGTACTTCTCAGGGTCTATTCACGGAAGGGGACGCGGCTATGTGGATGACCGGACCGTGGGCAATCAGCGGAATAAAAGAAGCCGGAATCGACTTTGGCGTAATGAAAATACCGCCGATGGACGGGAACCAGCCGAAACCATTTGTTGGCGTAAACGGGTTTTATCTGAGCTCTTACGCGGAAGATACCGTACTTGCCAACGAATTCCTGACGAATTACGTGGCAACAGATGAGGTAATGACGAAATTATACGAGGAAGGAAATCGCCCACCGGTATATAAACCGGTCAGGGAAAAGGCAAAAAACGACCCAACAACCGCCGCTTTCCTGGAGAGCGCAAGCGTTGGCGTTCCCATGCCCAACATCCCCGAAATGAACGCAACCTGGGGCGCCCTAACCGACAAGCTCCAGTTGATCTCGCAACAGAAACAGGAACCAAAAGCCGCCATGGAATCCGCCGAAGAGATAATCAGGCAGGCGATCGAAAAAGGAGAATATTAAATCAATAACCGGGGCTGGCTGTGTCACCTTCAGCCAGCCCCCTTAATGGAGGGAGCCACTATATGAGAAATATTTTCCGGTCCAGGGTCTCCGGGACATGGTTAAAGATCGCATTTCTCGGAGCTCTGGATGGAATAGCTATCTTGGCTTCAGTACAGCTATTCCATCAGTCAGAAATGGGTTTCGCGGTCGCTCTGCTCGCCGGTGCCGGAGTAATTAACTACGTATTCCTCTCCCAAAAGACTTACCCGATACGTTACATGGTTCCTGGACTGATATTCCTATTTGCCTTCGTTGTTTACCCAATCGGTTATACTTTTTACCTATCGACGACTAATTACGGAACGGGCCACATACTGAACAAAAAACAGGCCATAGAATCACTGGAAAGTCGGTACTACCAGCCGGAAGACCCTACCTCCTACACTTTCAACGCTTATAAAAACGACGAGGGAGAAATGAAGCTAATGCTCAAATCGGAAGCGGACGACACCCTTTACCTGACCGAAGGGAAAAAGCTTGAAAAAGTAAGCCGGGATAGCGACCGTCTGGCGGATACCGATAAAGACGGAACCATAGAGGAAATCGGGGATTACTCTATCATGAGCCGTACGGAAGTCATTCGCTCGCTGCAGACGCTCCAGGAATGGCGTCCAAAGTCCGGAAAGGTTTCGCTTCAGATGAGCGATTTAAACCATTTTCAAGAACGGATAGCTCAGTACAAATACATCGAGGACAGGGACGTTATGAAGGACCGCCAAACGGGAGAAATATTTGAACCCGTAGAAGGAACTTTTGTCTCCACCTCTTCGAATAGAAAACTCGAGCCCGGTTTCAAAGCGACCGTCGGGCTGGAAAACTTCATAAGAATATTTACCGATCCCCTGATCACCGGACCTTTCTTTCGAGTCTTCACGTGGACGTTTATCTGGGCGTTCATGAGCGTACTGACGACCTTTGCCCTGGGGCTGGGAATCGCTCTCCTGCTCAACGACGATCAGCTCAGACTAAAGCCACTTTACAAGGGTCTATTGATCCTGCCGTACGCGATACCCGCATTTATTTCCGCTCTGATTTGGCGGGGTTTCTTCAATACCAACGTCGGCATAATCAATACCAAGTTGCTGCAACCCCTTCTCGGAATAAGTCCTGCCTGGTTTCAGGACCCAATTCTGGCAAAAGTTGCCGTTCTTTTGGTTAACCTATGGCTTGGTTTTCCCTACATGATGATAGTCTGTCTTGGGGCACTTCAAAGCATCCAACCAGAGCTATACGAAGTCGCAAAAGTCGATGGGGCGTCGCCCTTTCAGCAGTTCCGCAAGATTACTTTCCCCTTGCTAATGGTGTCCGTTGCCCCGCTGTTGATCGGGTCGTTTGCTTTTAACTTCAACAACTTCAACATAATTTTCCTGGTCTCCCGAGGTGAGCCCCCAATTGTCGGTGCAACAACTGCCGGATCCACGGATATTTTGATTTCCTATACGTACAAACTTGCGTTTGGAGGCCAGGGAGCCACCCAGTACGGGCTTGCGGCTGCCATATCGATCATCATATTCCTGATAGTGGGCACGATCAGTGCGATTAACTTCCACTATACCGGCGCACTCGAGGAGATGAGTGAGAATGTCTAACGGTAAACCTTTACTCCGTCAATTCTGGTCCTGGTTTTTGGAAAGGGGCTTCAAGCACCTGATTATGCTGGCCATACTGGCTTTTGTTCTGTACCCGATTATCTGGATAATTTCGGCTTCAATCAATCCCGTCGGTTCCCTCTCGGCTCAGAGTCTGATTCCGGATAATCCAACTCTGGAAAACTACAAACTCTTCTTCCTTGGCGGTGCGGATCAGTACGATGCCCCATTTTTGCTTTGGCTCTGGAATAGCCTCAAGCTTTCCGTACTGACCGGGGTGATCGGTACGGCCATGTGTGCCCTGGCAGCTTACGCCTTTTCTCGGTTCAGGTTTACCGGGAGGAGAACCGGCCTGCTGAGCCTGCTGCTCGTGCAGCTTTTTCCCCAGATGCTAGCAATGGTGGCAATTTACTTCCTTCTTCTCCAGATCGGAGACCTCGCACCCTGGCTCGGACTAAACACCCACCTGGGTCTGCTTATGGTATACCTGGGGGGATCGCTTGGATTTCATACCTGGTTGATGAAGGGTTTTTTCGACTCGATTCCTCATTCACTAGAGGAATCAGCCCAGGTCGACGGTGCTTCTCACTTCCAGGCTTTTATTAGAATAATTTTGCCACTTGCCAGGCCGATGCTGGCCGTAATCTTCATTCTGACCATGATATTCGTTTATTCCGACTTCATTCTGGCCAGCATTCTTCTCCAGGACACGAGCCAGTACACGCTTTCAGTCGGACTAAAGCTATTCATCTTCGGAAGTTACAATCAACGCTGGGGAATATTCGCAGCAGCGGCATTAATAGGAGCACTGCCTATCGTGATCATATTCCTCAGCCTGCAGGATCAGATCGTTGCTGGATTGACGCAGGGTTCGGTAAAAGGATAAACTACTTCACATAAAGGTGGTACAATGAGCAACAATCGCCCTTCTGTGGCTTACTTTTGTATGGAATACGGACTGGCGGAAGAGATGAAAATATATGCAGGCGGACTTGGAATCCTAGCCGGGGATATCCTTAAAACTGCCGATGATCTTGACTTGCCGATGGTGGGAATTGGAATCCTCTGGCGCCAGGGTTACACCAAACAGGTGATTAACGAAAAGGGCCGGCCGGTCGATACCTACCCCAGGAACGATTACATTTACGAATACCTGGAAGATACCGGTATCAAGGTCACCGTGACCATCCGGGACGAGGAAGTCGGTTGTAAAGTGTGGGAGCTCGACAGATACGACAACGCTCCGCTTTACCTGCTGGATACCAACCTGGAGGAGAACTTCAACAAGTGGATTACCGGTCAACTTTACGGCTGGTTCGAGGAAGAGCGGATAGCACAGGAGATTGTCCTCGGTATCGGTGGAGTCAGGGCCCTGAAGAAACTCGGATTCGAACCGGACATTTACCACTTTAACGAAGGCCACGCCGTCCTCGCCGGTAACGAATTGATCAGGGAGCGGAAAGAAGCCGGCCTCGAATTCGACGAAGCACTCTCTCGAACCAGAAATGAGATAGTATTTACCACACATACTCCGGTAGAACAGGGAAACGAGGAACACGACCTCGGAGTGCTGGAGTACATGGGGGCTTTCAACGGGCTGTCCGAAGAAGAGATGAAAAGGATCGGCGGGGACCCGTTCAACATGACCGCCGCCGGCCTTAGGCTGGCAAAAGCCGCCAACGGTGTGTCTCAACTTCACCAAAAGACGGCAAAGGCAATGTGGGACCACGTTCGAAAAAAGCCGGAAATTCAGGGGATTACCAACGGAGTTCACAGGGATACCTGGGTGGACCCGAGAATTGAGCAAGCCGATGATAAAGAAGATATCTGGGAGAGACACCGGGAACTAAAAAGCAACCTGATTGACTTCGTAGAGGAGAAAACGGGCGTCGAACTCGAACAGGACAAGATGATAATTGGCTTTGCCCGCAGGGCGGCTCCCTACAAGCGCGCCGACCTGATATTTTCCGACGAGGAGAGAATTTCTCCCTACCTCGAGCGAAACGATATACAAATAATCTTTTCCGGAAAAGCTCACCCGCTAGATGACACGGGAAAAGAAATAGTTGCCGAACTGGTGAAAAAGACCGAGAAGTACCCCGAGAGCGTAGTTTTTCTCGAGGACTACGGTATCGAAATCGGGAAAGCATTGACTCGGGGAACGGATGTCTGGCTGAACAACCCGAGAAAACCGATGGAGGCCAGCGGTACCTCGGGCATGAAGGCCGCCATGAACGGAGTCCTGAACGTCAGCATTCTTGACGGCTGGTGGCCGGAAGCCTGCGATCACGGAGTCAACGGCTGGCAGTTCGGTGACGGCTACGAAGGGGAAAACCGGGACGAACACGACAAAGAAGCGCTGTACAAAGTCCTTCTGGAGGAAGTCTTACCCACTTTTTACGAGGAAAAAGAGACCTGGAAGGAAATGATGAAGGAAAGCATAAACTCAACTTACTCCAGGTTTTCCGCCGAAAAAATGCTGGAAAAATATTACGAAAATATGTACACGGATTAACTGTAGAGGCCGCAATGCTCGAAGGTAGGAGCGATTGATTCTACCATATCGACCGAGGTTCCTAAGCGCCCTCGGCAATTTTCATAAATTCTGGGTAGAACTCCCCGGTTCTGGCTATTGCGTGCTGAAACTTCAGCGGTAAAGCCTTACCATGGTTTCGTCTCACTAAACTCATCCTTCCAACTTGGTGATAACGTAGAAATGTATAAAAAGTTTGAAAACCTAAATATCTATACCGACGGGGCCTCCCGGGGAAATCCCGGCGACGCCGCCTGGGGTTATTTGATACTTAACAAGAACGAGGGCACGATCACGAAACAATCCGGCTATCTGGGCCGTTCCACGAACAACCAGGCAGAGTACTTCGCCGTCATCAGGTCACTGCAGCGTGCGGGTGAGCTAACTGATGGTACGGTAAATTTACGTTCCGATAGCCAGCTGCTCGTAAACCAGGTTACGGGAAACTGGAAGGTGAAGGATACGGAACTCGAACGTCTGTACAAACGGGTAAAGTCTGAAACGGAAAAGTTCGACAGAGTAAACTTTTTTCACGTCCCGAGGGAAAACGAGTACGTCACACGAGCCGATCAACTCTGTAACGACCGCCTGGATGAAATTCAAAATGGTTAGTTCCAGAGATCAGGTTTAATTTTCGTACCGCAATTATATAATTATTTGTTGTCAAACCGGGGTGAAATTTCGCTTCATATAAAAGATGAATAACCACAAGTACGATCTAGAAACCGATATTGACAGGGTTATCTACACTGAGGAAAGCATCCAGAACAGGGTGAAAATTCTAGCTGGGGAAGTTGACGAATACCTGAGGTCCGAGATTAGCAGGAAAGAAATATGGGAGCGACCTCCAATTGCCGTCTGTATTCTACGAGGGGCGTCAGTCTTCATGGCCGACCTGACCAGGTACATGGATGTGCCAATAGAGTACGACTTCATGTCCGTATCCACTTACGGCGATGCAACGGAACCCGGAGAAGTAAGGGTTATCAAGGACCTCGACCGTTCTATAAACGGGCGAATAGTCATCGTGGTCGAAGACATAGTCGACACCGGGGAAACCCTGCACCACCTGCTCAATAGCTTCCGTGCCCGTAACCCCAAAGCCGTAAAAGTAAGCGCGCTTCTGGACAAGAGTTCAAGGAGAAAAAAGGACGTAGAGATAGACTTTAAAGGGTTCGAACTCGAAGAAGATTTGTTTCTCGTCGGATACGGGATGGATTACGCAGGAAAATACAGAAACCTGCCCTTTATCGGAACTTTACGAAAGGAGTTGACCGAACAATAAGCACTTTCTACACCTTGGGCCTGGAATCATCCTGTGACGAGACCGGCGTCGGTATAGTTGAAGGAAAAGGAACGGTCCTTTCAAATAAAATATACTCTCAGGCGGATCTCCACGAAAAATACGGCGGCGTAGTACCGGAAATTGCCTCAAGGAACCATCTCAAAAAATTCTCCCCCTTGATAGAAGAGGCCCTGGACGAAGCAGGTTTGAAGTTTGGGGATATTGATCTGGTCGGGGCAACTTATGGTCCCGGACTTGTGGGGCCTCTGCTGGTCGGGCTTTCCCTGGGTAAATCCTTATCTTATTCACTTTCGGTACCGTTTCTTGGAGTAAACCACCTTGAGGGTCACGTCTTCGCGCACTATGCCTCTCGTCAATCCTCCCCACCGTTCCTTGCTCTGCTGGTTTCTGGGGGTCACACCAGTTTGGTTTTGGTCGAAGATTGGGGAGAATATAGAGAACTTGGAACGACGAGGGACGATGCTGCCGGCGAGGCTTTTGACAAAGTCGGCTACATGACCGGCCTTGGTTACCCTGCCGGCCCGAAAATAGACGAACTGAGTCGGGATGGGAATCCCGATGAGTTCGATTTCCCCCGACCGATGATCGAGGAAGGGCTGGACTTCTCCTTTGCCGGCTTAAAGAGCTCTGTTGCCCGTAAAGTGGAAAAAACAGACGGAGGCGAGTACGAACTTCCTGACCTTCTCGCTTCTTTTCAGGATGCCGTGATAGATACCCTTATTACCAAGTCAATCAGAGCCGCTGAGAAAGTCGGCGTCGATACGATATCCGTCATGGGGGGCGTATCCGCGAACTCCAGGTTGCGAGACAGGATGGAAAAGGAGGCGGCCGAGAAAGGTCTTTCGGCTTCCTTTCCCCCTTTCGAGCTCTGCACCGATAACGGGGCAATGATCGGAATCACTGCGGCCTACCGCTACTTAAATAACGAGGAGAGTTCTCCTCTGACTCTAGGACCTGAACCTTCATTAAAACTTCGCTGAAACCTTTCCTACGTATTTTTAGTCTTGCTCTCCAAAACAACCTCGAGACATAGCCAATCCACTGAGACTAAATATTTAATTGAAGCGCCGTAAAGATATTAACTTAGAAATCCTGGATCCGGTTTACTAAATTTTTTTAAGCTTCCCTTTCTCCGGGTTTCACAGATATTTCCTTCCTGACTGAGACGTCGTTTCCGTCGTTATCGGTCACGGTAAGCACCACCTCGTAGGTTCCGGGTTGCTGAAACTCGTAGGAAACTATTTTACCCGTCTTGTCTACTTCGTCATCTCCCTGAAAATCCCACTCGTAACTGGTGATATCGCCGTCCGGGTCCTCTGACAATCCACCGGAGAAGTTTACAGGGTTTTTTGCAACCGGTGATTCCGGCGAATAGGCGAAGTCCGCTTGTGGTGGCTGGCCAAAGACGATTTCTCTTGGCCTCTGGAAGCTTCCAATCATTATTTCCTTTTGCTCACCACCGGCCAGTTCCAGCTCGAGTTCGGCGTTGTCAGTCGTTATTTCGGAACGCGGCGGCAGAGTACTTTCGTTCAACTTCACCGTATAAGTACCTGGAACCAGACCGCGGAAGTTAACCGTTCCTTCCTCTCGGGTTACTTTCTCCTTTTCGAAGCCTTCTCCCGTTAGAGTCACCCTGACGCTACTTATTCCGCCCTCCCCTGTATTCCTTTGACCGTTCTGGTTGTCATCCGAATAAATCAGGGCTTCGATAGAGGCCAGTTCCGTCAGCGGTACGTTCGTAGACGTTTTTTCTCCTCGTTTTACCTCAACCTGCTTGGGCATCGTCTGAATAAAGCCGTAAGGAGAGGGGAGGTCGGGTATATTGAGCTTATAGGTACCGGGCTTGAACGGTGGGAAGCGGAAGTAACCATCCTTTCCGGTTGCTACCTCGGTGTTCTTGATAGTCAAAACCAGATCGCTTATTCCTTTTTCTCCCTCGTCTTTCTTTCCGTTTCCGTTTTCGTCCACAAAGACGTTTCCATCCACTCGACCCTTGGTGATCAAGAACTGGAGCGGCAAATTGTAATCATAAGTGAAATCTAGAGTACCACCAAAGTCGACACCACCCTGGCCAATCGCTGCATCGGCGGAGAGGGAAAACTCCAGGTTGTTCGTGGGGCTTACCGTGCTATCAAGCGTTACGTCCATGCTTTCCCCGTTTTTCGTGATAGAGAGGCCTATAAACGGATTCCCGGTCCTTTCCAGGGTAAAAGTAGTCGAGCCGGCGGTGGCGATCCGTTCACCCGTAGTAAGGTTTTCCGTCATGCTATTGGAAAAAGAGGTCGTAAAGGATATCCCTTCGTAATCGAAGCCGAAGGACTGATTCAAGTTGAAGTATTCAAAAGTCTGATCCGAGAGATTGTTCGTCCGGGTCTCGTGAGTTGCTCCGACGGAAAAGTTCACGTAGTCGTACCTGTAAAACACTGAACCAGTGACACTCTGGCTACTCTCGTCCAGATCAGGGTTCTCAGTAAGGTCTTTTCTGTTCGAAAATGTCATGGAACCAGAGAGGTTAAAGCTTCTACCCTGTCTGCCCTCCGGCCAGCCACCCGTAGCGCCCAGCAGGTCGAGCCTCGCGTTGGCGGAGAGTCTATCGGTTAGTACCGTGGATTTAGTCTGCGTATTGTTTGGAGTTGAGTAATAGAAGGAGTAACTAAGGTTCTGGCTGAAGTTCTCACCACCGGCCGATTGATTGAGCCTAAACCCCTTATCACCGCTCCCGTTGCCAGCAAAATTCGGTCCGACAAAGAAAGCTTCTCCTTCCAGAGTAAGTGGATCGAGCCCTACCTGCGCGTACC
>CAZYCI010000013.1:17089-23090 GCA_964645955.1 uncultured Thermotogae bacterium | reverse complement strand
CATTCCGTCGAGCGAACGCAAATCCGTGACGTACATTAGGCCCTGTTGCCTTTGCCTCGGTTCTTTCGCAAGTCCGACGGTAAGCTCGTAGCCGGCCACTTCTACCTCGGTTATCGGAAACTCCCCCAGCTGCTCCGGAACCTCGAGCGACCGGTCCAGCAGTTCGTTAAGAGGTACATTAGCGTCGAAGAGGACTTCCTTCCAGCCGGGAAAGAGACGGTCCAGAAGCATCCCCTTTACCGCGCCGAGATCCATCAGCCTTTCTCGTACGTTAGTCCGGCTTTGCAGTGGCTGGGTGAGTCCTTCCAGCAGGTTAAATCTGATTTTGTCTGGGTCGGGATAGTTGATCTCGCTGGTTAAATCAATCTCTTTTTTGCTGGCTTCGATCATGGTATTTATCCCTACGTATCGGGCAGTCCCGCCTAACAGCTGGACGCTTCTTTCAAATTCTCGTACGTCGTTGCCCAATCCGCCGGAAAGGTTCCCGGTTAACCCCACCAACTCTCCGGCTGCCTCCCTTGCTCCGGAAAGATCATCGGCTTCCAGCCCCCGAGATAGAGTTTCTCCTAGATTCATGAGCCTTGACTCCCAGCTAGTCGAATCCCCGAGCCGGGTTTCGATATCATTCCCCGAAGATTGTGAGTCGAGTCCGGGCAATCCCCCTTCGAGGTCGCCGAAAGCCTGGATAATATGAACGTGGAACATACCCTCAATTAACCTTTGGACGTAGTCGTATTTGCTCATCCGGTATTCCGATTTATCCGTTTCCCGCTGGAGGGACTGTCCCAGCTGCTTCCGGGGTGGCGCGACCACGGTATAGTTACCGGCTATCGGACGAGTTTCCACGGATTTTGGGGTATCCTGACTATTTTTCCTTCCAAATATTTCATCTCCCCCTTCGATTTTCCGAAAGCCATCGGGTGTTTTTCCGGATACTCCTATTAAGTAGGAAAATTCGTCGGTCTTTAGCAAAATCGGCGGTAGATCCGTCCCGAAACCCGGCCAGGCCTTTTCTCCGTAGAGTGATACAAGCCGCCTCGCCTCTTTAATTAAAGGTAGGTCGGGTGGCAGATTTCCTTTCTCGATAACCTTCTGGGAAGTTGCGGGTTTGATTATAAAAACTAATGCCGCAACCATCGTCAAAGCGACAACCAGGAAGTTTAGCGACCCGGAATGGCGTTTCGGGAAAATAATTTACCTCCTCGCGGAAGGACTACCGACGATTTAGGGTTGTCTGAATGATAACGGATTCGGAATCAGATTAAACGCAAAATAATTCCAGAAGATTCAATAGCCGGATCCTTCTACAGGGATGAACCCACGGTTTCTTTTATTCGCTCTACAGCTTCCTCCAGCCGCTTGATTTTCGGTAAATAGGCCATCCTTAGGTGACCCGGCTTTCCAAAAGCGCTCCCCGGGACCGTCACAACTCCTGCTTTTTCCAGCAGAAGCCGGGCGAAATCCTCATCCGTTTTAATGCTTTTATCCAAACTTTCTAGCAGCCCCTTCACGTCAGGGAATACGTAGAAGCTTCCGGGCGGTCGAGAACAGTGAGCACCGGGTAGTTCGTCCAGCTGGTCGGCCAGCGCGTTTCTCCGCTTTCGGTACCTCCGGCGGGTGCTTCCTTCGAGAGTTACGTCCGCACGGAAAGCTGCCTCCGCTGCTTTCTGGGAAATTGCAGGTGGGCTCGAGGTGAGGTGGCTCTGCAGGTTCTCCAGGGGGTCGACGTAGTCCGGCGAGCCGAGGACGTAGCCGAGCCTCCAGCCCGTCATGGCGAAGTTCTTCGAGGTGGAGCCGACAACCAGACCTTTTTCGTAACCGGAAGAGGCCAGGGTCCAGAATAAATCCTTTTCGTAGACGAAACCGTCGTAGCACTCGTCGCTGATTAGGAATAGATCCTCCGACCGGGCCAGATTTACCAGCTTCTTCCCCTGCTCTCTGTCGTAAACTCCGCCGGTCGGGTTGGAGGGGCTATTTATCAGGACCCCCTTGGTGTGGTCGGTTATCGCTCTTTCGATTTCCTCCGGTTCGGGCAGGTAGTGGTTTTTCGCTCCCCCCGGGACGAATACGGGTTCGGCGCCGGCGAGCTTCACCTGGGTCGGGTAGCTGACCCAGTAAGGCCGGGGCAGAATCACCTCGTCGCCCGGTCCAAATAGCAGCTGGCTTATTCCGTAAAGGCCGGCCTTGGCACCGGTAGTGGCGATTACCCTCAGCCCGTCCGGGTCCAGGTCGTAAAGCCGCTCGTACCTGCTCAGTATCGCGGACCGCAACTCGGGGGTCCCCCCTGCTTCCGTGTAGTTTGTAAATCCGTCTTCTATTGCCTGCTTGCCGGCATTTTGTGCCGAACCGGGCTCTGCGAACCGGGGCTCCCCGGCTCCTAAATCTATCAGATCCCTACCCTGGCGCTTCAATTCGGCCGCGCGGTCGTTTATCGCCTGAGTTGCTGATTTGGACAGGGCTGCAGCTCTTTCGGCAAAGGACATACTGTTAACCTCCGATCCTTTTCAGTAGCTTTTTGAATCCGATTTCGTAACTTTCCAGCCCCCTCCCGGCGACCTGATGGATTGCGACGGGCTCGATAACCGATTTTGCCCGGAAGTCCTCGCGGTTCTTGATGTCGGAAATGTGCACCTCAACCACCGGTAAATCGATCGCTTCCAGGGCGTCCCGGAGGCTATAGCTATAATGCGTCAGTGCGCCGGGGTTTATCAGCACGCCCGTCGCCGTTTTCCTGTTCTCGTGCAGGAAATCTATTATTTCCCCTTCGTGGTTGGACTGGAAGAACTTTAGTTTCTGGTCTTCGGTTGCGGCGATCTCTCGCAGGTCTTGTTCGACCCTGTCCAGCCCCGCTTCACCGTATACTTCAGGTTTTCTCTCGCCGAGCAGGTTCAGGTTGGGGCCGTTTACCACCAGTATCATTTTTATACCTCCAGCTCGCGTAAAAAGTTCCAGGCGTCGGTGATCTCCTTTTCCGAAACCTCTTCCACCACCACGTTACCCGGCTGATCCTTGATCAAAACGGAATTTATCGCACCCTGCTTTACCTTCTTGTCGCGCCCGACGTAATCGAGTAACTCGCCTTCGGATAGCTCGGTCGGTAGAGAGGGTAAGTTAAAATCCGATAACGCCTCAACCAGGTTTGAAAAAACTGCTTCCTCCAGATAACCCCTGTCCCGCGATATCCAACTTTCGCCGATCATCCCCCAGATGACTGCTTCGCCGTGTTTCATCCCGCCGTAGCCGGTGGCGGCTTCGATTCCGTGACCGAGCGTGTGGCCGAAGTTTAAAATCCGGCGGATACCGAAATCCATTTCGTCCTCCTGAACCACTTCGGCCTTGACCGCGCAACAGCGGGAAATTATTCCGTCCAGTTCCTCGTAATCTTCGGCTTTTCGGAAGATCTCGGATGAAGCGATGACCCGATCGAAGAAGGATCGATCCCGGATCAAGCCGTATTTCAGGACCTCGCCCAGGCCGGAACGGATATCCGCGGGTGAAAGAGTGGAAAGTACCTCCGGGTCGATAATTACGGTCTCCGGCTGGTGAAAGCTCCCGACCAGGTTCTTCCCCTGGGGTAAATTAACCGCGGTTTTCCCGCCGACGCTGCTGTCCACCTGGGCGAGTAAGGTCGTCGGAACCTGGACGACGCGCAGGCCCCTGAGGAAGGTCGAGCCGACGAAACCGGCCAGGTCACCGACCACCCCACCGCCGAAGGCCACGATTACCGAGTCCCTGTTCAATCCTGCTTTGGCCAGTTTTTCGTACAGGTCTTTTGCAACTTCGGGGGATTTGCTTTCCTCGCCCGGATTCACGACGAGCTCTGTGAATTCGTGACCGCTCTTTTCTAACGAATCGAGCAACTCCTCGCCGTAAAGTTCGTCCACGTTTTCGTCGGTGATTACGGCACCGCCCACGTGGCCAAGGCTTTCCTTGATTATTTCTCCCGTTCGCCCTAGAGCTGAGGCTTCAACGGTGATGTTATAGCTGTCCCGGCCGAGCCCCACTTCAACCTTTTCCATTGTGTCCGTCCAGTTTGAGTGCCACTTCCCCGGCCACGGCTTCAGTGCCCACGCCATCACAGAGTACGATATGATCGGCCTTGCTGTAACGGGGGTGTCGTTTCTTCAGCATTCGCCTGACCTTGTCCTGCTTTTCTTCGTGATTTAAGTCGGCCAGCAAGGGGCGGGCGCCGTCGTTTCCCACTCGCTCCATTATCTCCTTCGGGCTGACTTCCAGGTAGACGATATCCCCGGACGATCGCATCGCTTCCCAGTTTTCTTCCCGCATGGGTGCTCCGCCTCCAACTGCGACGATCTTGCCTTCTTCTTTGCTGATTTCCTTGATTACGTCCGTTTCGATTTCCCTGAACCTGTTCTCACCGTAGTACTCGAATATCTCGGGTATCGACATGCCCTGCCTTTCTTCGACGAGCTCGTCGGTATCGATCCACTCCCTATCCATTTTTTCGGCAAGTCGTGGCGCCACGGTTGACTTTCCGGCTCCCATGAAGCCGATCAGGTAGACGTTACTTCCGTTCATTTTTTCCTCCTTCCTGAAACCAGTTTTCTATTCTCTCGCGGTGGTTTTCGTAACTCTCTTTTACCTCGGCGAACGAGTCCCCCGCGAACTTTTCCAGAAACCCGGCGGCAATCGTGTTGGCCAGTTGGGCTTCTCCCACTATGGAAGCGGCGGGGACGGCACAGACGTCGGATCGTTCTTTGGCCGCTTCGCCCTCAGTTCCGTCCCGCAGGTTCACGGAGTGCAGCGGAGTGCTCAAGGTCGGGATCGGTTTCATCGCCGCGCGGACGAGGATCGGTTGGCCGTTGGTTACGCCGCCTTCCAGTCCACCGGCTCGGTTGGTCGGTCGCTGGAATCCCTCTTCCTCCGTATGGTAGATCTCGTCGTGAAACTTCGACCCCCTTCGTGCCCCAGACTCCTTTCCCAGTCCAATTTCCACGGATTTAATTGCGGGAATCCCCATAAAACCGGCAGCAATCCGGCTATCCAGTTTGTTCTCTGGCTCGTCGTAGGAGCCGAGTCCCGGCGGAACGCCGGAGGCAGCAACTTCGAATAGGCCGCCCAGGCTGTCGCCGGCTTCCTTTGCCGCATCTATTTCGGCCTGCATTGCTTCGGTGCTTGCCTCGTCTATTGCCCGGACCGGCGATTGGTCGGCAAGCGAGTTCCATTCGGTCGGAGCGACTGACGAATCGTCCTTTGCCCCTCCAATTCTTACGACTCTGCTGCTGATTTCGATGTTAAAATCTTTCAGCAGGGTTTTGCTCAACCCGCCTGCGGCGACCCGTCCGGCCGTCTCCCTTGCCGAAGTCCGCTCCAGAGTGTTGCGGCAGTCCCGAAACCCGTGTTTCAGAGCCCCGGATAGGTCTGCATGTCCCGGCCTGGGCAGGTTGACCTCTCTTGTTTGGTCGGAATCACCCTCGGGAGAGATGTAATCCTTCCAGTTTTCCCAGTCCTCGTTCTCGACCCAGAACGTTATTGGGTTTCCTGTCGATTTGCCCTGATAGAAGCCGGAAAGGACCTCGACTTCGTCGTACTCGATCTCCATCCGCCCTCCCCGACCGTAACCGCCCTGTCTCCGTCGCAGTTCTGCGTCGATCAAATCCTTATTTAGCTTAACTCCGGAAGGGAAACCGGTCATCGTGGCGAGTATTCCCTTGCCGTGTGATTCTCCGGCCGTTTGTATCTTTAACTCCACTTAATTCACCTCGTTCTTATCCAGTAGGTTCGAGATAGCTCTTCTTTATCGCAACTGTTCGAAGCTCTCGGTGATCGCTCAAGAAGATCCTAGCGAAAGCATCGATCTCCTCGTCGGGGAAAATGCCCGCAGTTTCCTCGAACGGTTATCGAGAGTTTCGAGGTCCGCTTAATGTTTCCTTTAAGTCCCCAAGAAAATTATTGACCGAAAACTCTTCACCGGTCCACTTTTTCAGCGATTCCAGCCCCTGCAAAATCAGCATATCAAGGCCGTTTATCGTCTTCGCCC
>CAZYCI010000013.1:6800-16989 GCA_964645955.1 uncultured Thermotogae bacterium | reverse complement strand
AGCGATTCCAGCCCCTGCAAAATCAGCATATCAAGGCCGTTTATCGTCTTCGCCCCCTGATTCCGGGCCATTTCCAGGAACTTCGTCCGCTCCGGTTGGTAGATCAGGTCGTAAACTACCTGGTTCCCGTGAAAACTTTCCTTCCTGCCCCAGATGCTTTGTCCCTGTGTACCCCCACTCCCCACCGGAGTTGAGTTCACCACCAGGTCGGCATCCTTCACGGGACCTAGAAGCTTCTCCTCCTTTAGCGGCAGGGCGTTGATTTCGGTTTCGGTAGATAGTCCCTTGATTTCGGCCGCCAGCTTCTTTGCTCGACCTAAGGTCCTGTTTGCGATAGTGATTTTCCCGGCGCCCGCTTTTAGTAGACCGTAAAAGACCCCGCGGGCGGCACCGCCGGCGCCAAATATTAGGATGTCAGCGTCTTCCGGGTCGAAATCGTGATAACGTAGCGACTTCAAAAACCCGGTCCAGTCAGTATTGTCGCCGAAAACCTCACCGTGTTCCTGGTAAAGCACCGTATTTACTGCCCCGATTTTCTCCGCCGGATTCGAAAGTCGATCCATCAGTTCCGCCGCTCTCCTCTTGTGCGGGACGGTTACGTTTAGTCCTCTCAGACCTAAAGCTTCTGCCCCGCGGATTGCCTCAGCGACGGAGCCCTCCTCGACCCGGAAGGCAAAGTAGCGGCAGTTGAGATTTAACTCCGCTATTGCCCTGTTCTGCAGCTTGGGTGAGAGGGATTCCTCCACCGGATTACCGATTAAGCCCAGAACTTTTGTCTCCGTATCTATCCTATTCACTGGCCAGCTCCTCCAAGACCGCGAAGAAATCCGGAAAGGATACCTCGACCCATTCGGGGTTTGCCAGTCGCGATTTCCCTTCGGCAACCATTGCCCCCACTGCCGCGCTCATGGCTATTCGGTGATCACTGTGGCTCTGCAGATTCCCGCCCGACAGGAGGGTTTTGCCGCGTACCGTAAAACCGTCTTCGAATTCCTCGACGTCCGCGCCGAGTTCCTCGAGGTTGCTGATAGTCGCCGAAATCCTGTCGGTTTCCTTGACCCTGAGCTCCTCTGCGTTCCTCACAGTAGTTTTTCCCTCGGCCTGAGTAGCAACTACCCCGAGCAAAGGCAACTCGTCAATCGCTCTGACCACCTCGGATTCTTCCAGCTTTACCCCGTGGAGATCGGAGCTCGAAACCAGCAGATCGCCGCGGGGCTCCCCGTTGCCGGTGCGCCTGTTCTTCACCTCGATTTCTCCCCCCATCCGTCTGAGTAAGTCGAGGAAACCGGTTCTGGTCTCGTTCAACCCGACTGATTTTAGCATTATTTTCGAGTTTTCCGTAATTAATCCGGCCGCGATCAGGTAGCTGGCGGAAGAGAAATCACCTGGAACGTCGATGGAAATCGGTGAGAGCTCGCCGCCTCCTTCCAGAGTTACCTCCCGGCCATTTACCCGAATCGGGTAGCCCATGGCGTCCAGGATTCTTTCGGTATGGTCCCTGGACGGGCCAACTTCCTTTACAGTAGTACTACCGGAGGCGCGCAGGCCGGCCAGCAGTATCGCGGATTTTACCTGGGCGCTGGCCACTTCCGGCTGGTACTTTATCCCCTTGAGGTCGCCGCCGGAGACCCGGAGCGGGAGCTTCCCGTCCCGCGAGTCGATTTCCGCCCCCATGAATTCCAGTGGCTCGATAATCCGTTCCATCGGCCGGGACCGCAGGGACTCGTCCCCGTCGATTTCCGTCTCGAATGGACGGGTGGCCAGTATTCCCGCTAACAGACGCGTCAGCGTGCCGGAGTTGCCCGCATCCAGACTTTGGTCAGGTTTTTCCAGCTCATCGTGACCGTTTCCTTTCACTAGAACTTCGTCGTCCCCCTCCTCGATTTCCACGCCAAGCTGACGGAGGCAGCTCACCGTGCTTCCCACGTCTTCTCCGGGAGCCAGGTTGCTTATCCTGGTCGTCCCGTCCGCCAGCCCTCCAAGCATCACGGCTCGGTGGGAGATCGATTTATCACCCGGGATTTTCACTTCCCCGGATAAGGAATCCGGGCTCGTAATCTGAGCCACCCCTTCCTTCAATTCTATCATCAGTCCACCACCCTCGACTCGAAACCTTGCTCGGTCATTATTTTTTCTGCCTCCTTTGCTGCTTTCAGAGAATCGAAATAAACGTGGAAAGTCCCTCCGTAATCCTCCCGGACTTTTTGTAGCTCCAGGTCGCGAATGTTTACCTCTTTCTCGGCCAGTGCCGACGTCATCTCGGCCAGTGCTCCCGGCCTGTCGGGGATCATCACTGCTACCTTAAACGTGCTGGATGATATACCCTTGCTGGTCCGGGGTAGTTGTTCTCTGAGGTCCCCCGACTCCCGAAATTCGTCTTCAATTGACTCTTCTCCGATCCCGTTCAGTGTCTCCTCCGTTTCTTCCAGAAACTTCCGAACTTCTTCCCTTATCAGGTCCTTGTTCGTCGAAAGAATATCCCGCCAGATTTCAAACGGGGATTCGGCTATTCGGGTCATGTCGCGGAAACCTCCTCCGGCTAGTGACAGGTAATCCTCCGGCTCGTCCGCTCGACCGACGGTTTTCATCAGACTTATGGCTATCAACTGGGGCAGGTGGCTCACGCGGGCAACGATTCTGTCGTGAGTTCTCCCATCCAGGTAACAGGGGTCGGCTCCGAGGCCCGAGAGAAAACCCTCAAGTTTTGCCGATACATCCGTCGGTTCCCCGTCGGGAGTAACGAGGACAAAGACGCTGTTTTCAAAGAGTAGCGAGTGAGCCCCGGTTATTCCGCGGACCTCGGCTCCTGTCATCGGGTGCCCGCCGATAAAGGTCGCAGAATAGTTTTCCAGCTCCTCCCGGCCCCGGGCGCAGACTTCTCTCTTTGTCGAGCCGAGGTCCATGACCGTAGCTCCCCCGGGTAGATACCCAGGAAGTTCACCCAGCAGTTCCAGAATCCGGTCTATTGGCGTAGCGAGAACTACCAGGTCCGCTCCCTCCAGGGCGGATTCCAGCTCGTCCGGCCCGTAACCTTCGTCCACGGCCCCGCGCTCGAGCGCCTTCTCGATTTCCTCCGGGAAATCTACTCCAGCCACCCTCTTGTCGCTGTAAAAATGCTTGACCGCCAGGCCGAGTGACCCGCCCATCAATCCCGTACCAACTATCGCTATTTTATTAAACTCGCTCTCCTTGTCTTCCATGTATCTCCCGTCAGGCCACTACTTTCTTTCTATTTACCGTTTCCGTGATTCGGTCTACCTGGTCCATCAATTCGGCAAACTGACCCGGTCGGAGCGATTGCGGTCCGTCACTCTTTGCGTTTTCCGGTTCGTGATGGACCTCGACGATCATCCCGTCGGCTCCCGCCGCTATTCCGGCTCGGGCCATTGGAATTACCTTGTCCCGGACGCCCGTGCTGTGGCTCGGGTCGATTACGATCGGCAGGTGGCTCTCTTCCTTGATGACGGGCACCACCGAGAGGTCGAGCGTGAAGCGCGTCTCGTCCGAGAAGGTTCTGATCCCCCTTTCGCAGAGAATAACGTCCTCGTTGCCTTCCGACATCACGTACTCCGCCGCCATGAGGAATTCCTCCACCGTCGATGCGAAGCCGCGTTTGAGCAGTACCGGCCTGTTGGTTCTACCGACTTCGCGCAGCAGGTTGTAGTTCTGCATGTTGCGGGAACCTATCTGGAGGATATCCGAGTAGCGGCTTACCAGGCCGACCTGGCTCTTCCCCATTACTTCGGTCACCATCTTCAACCCGTGTTTATCCGCGGCTTTGCGCATGTACTTCAGGCCCTCTTCGCCCAGACCCTGGAAGCTGTACGGCGAAGTTCTCGGTTTGAAAGCTCCGCCTCGAAGGATCGATGCACCGTGATTCGCCACCTTCTCAGCGATGGTATCTACCTGCTCTTCCGACTCGATTGCACAGGGGCCGGCCATAGTCACCGGTTCGTCGCCCCCTACTTCAACTCCATCGACGTCTATGACGCTATCTCTTGGATGAAAATCCCTTCCTGCAAGTTTATACGGTTCACTTATCTCAGTCACTTTAGCCACTCCTTCGTTTATGATCTCCAGTTCTCGCGGGTCTATCCCGCTCTTATCGCCAATTGCACCGAGCGTGGTGTAGTCGACACCCTGAGAAAAGTGAACGCTAAAACCCAGGTCTATCAGCTTCTCCTCTACTTCGTTAATTTGTTCTTCAGTTGCTTCGGGCTTCATAACGACTATCATTTGCATCTACCTCCGATTGGATTTCTTTCGATTCGGAAATCAAGGCGCGGTAGACCCGTTCGAGTTGAACGTCGGAAAAGGGGCCGTCGTTTGCTCTCCTGATACGCTCCATGACTTCTTTTTCCCTTTCGCGGTCGGTGATTTCCACGTTTTCTCGTGCTTTTTCCTCCGCTATTTCCAGAGCGATTTCAGCGCGCCGGTTCATCAGATCTACCAGTTCTTCGTCGACTTCGTCTATTTTTTTTCTCAGATCTTCGATCATCCTGCCCTCCAATGGCAAAGCGGCCACAGGAAGCCCCGTGGACCTCGTCGCGACCTAAAGCTCTGATGGTGATAGAAGCTTTAGGTCAGTTCAGAAAATAAAAATAGCCAAAAAAATAGTTAAGGGTAAGTTCTAACGGGTTGGAAACGCCGGATGCCGCGCTGTCGAAAGAAACGAAATGAATATCGTTTTTCTGGGGCATCCACTTGCTCATAACGATGGTATTATAGCGTCGTCGGTTCTACCCTTCAAGCCCGATTTGATAAATTCAACAATAGAATAAACTTTGTTAATATAGTTAAGTTAAAAGCGTAAATTAGCTTATATATTTTTCCTAAATCCCTATCAAGATACAATATGTAACTTTTAACTTGCCGAAATGTGCTTTAGTTCGGGAGGTAATTGCCCGAGATCGACTGGCGTCAACAAATAATTACGGGATTGGGTCATTCGGATTCGATAATTTCGTACTCGTAAGTGACCTCCGCCGGGTTTTTCAGCGAGTGAGTCGCCGAACAGTAACGTTCCTGAGTTAATCGAACTGCCTTTGCCACCTTGTCTTCGGGCAGGTCCTTTCCGTATATCTTGTAAGTCAGCTCGATTTCCGTGAATGCCTTTGGATGGTCTTCCTTCCTCTTAGCGGATATCGCCATTTTTAAGTCGTCGTAATCAACCCGCATTTTGTCAAGAAGGGTATTGATGTCAATACCGGTGCATCCTCCAAGACCAATCAGAAGTAATTCCATGGGGCGGGAAGCCGCGTCGGAACCATCGTGCTCTTCCGCGGCGTCCATGGCCAGCCAGTGATTAGAGTCACCTTTGCCGACGAACGTCGAGCCTTCGACCTGTTTTACTTCTACTTCCATTTTTACCTCCGTTAGTTTTAACGGTTTTGAAACTTTATTTTTCGCTCCGAATCAGGGCAACTGCTTGTGCCCCTATTCCCTCTTCCTGGCCGATGAATCCCATTTTTTCCGTAGTTGTTGCTTTCAGGTTAACGGGTGCATCGACGACTTGCTCTATTTTTTGGATCATCTTTCCCCGTTTTGAATTTATTCCTGGAGATTCCAGGATCAGGGTCGCGTCGACGTTGCCCGTAACGAACCCTTCGTGAGAGATCATTTTGACGACCTCTTCCAGGAGCTTCAGGCTGGATATATCCTTGTACGCCGGGTCGTCGTCGGGGAAAACTTTGCCGATATCGCCCAATCCCGCGGCGCCGAGGATCGCATCACAGATGGCGTGCACCAGGACGTCTCCATCGGAATGGGCCACCGTTCCCCGAGGGTGATCAAAGCTCACGCCACCCAGTATCAGGCCCTCACCGGGTTTAAGGCGGTGAAAGTCCAGTCCAATTCCGGTTCTAATTTCTTCAGTCATTGAACAGTAGCTCCTTCAGGATGCTCCCGGCCATTCCCTTGGAAAAACCACGGCGCTGAAGAAAGCCGAGCGTCTTTCGGTACTTTGCTTTGACGTCGTCTCCGCTGTAACTCCCCAGGCGTTTTTCGGCCAGCTTTCTACAGCGCTCCTGTTCGTCCGCGGTTGAAATCTTTTCATCCAGTACCTCGTTGGCTAGATCCGAGTCTACGCCGTGTTCGAGGAGTTCCTTGTAGAGAACGGACCTGCCTTTGGGTTTGTTTTCCAGCCTGTCCTCGACGAAGTATTGCGCGAAAAGCCGGTCATCAATGAGATCACCTTCAAGGCCCCAGTTCACCGTCTCCTCGATTACGTCGGGCGAATAGCCCTTCTCCTCCATCCGTTCCCAGATCTCCTGTTCGGTTCTAGGCCTGTACTTGAGGAGACGCTTCAGGTAGTTACGGGCCTTTTTTAGCTTTTCTGCTTCGCTGGTCTCTTTCGCTTGATCGGACGAGTTATTCACCGGATTCCTCGGCTGATTCCTCCTCGGCGTTTTCGGTCGACTGTTTTTCCTTCAGTCCTGCCTCTTCCCGTATCTTTCCCTCTATTTCCTCCGCTAACTCTGGATGCTCTTCCAGGTATTCCTGACTGTTGTCAACGCCCTGGCCGAGACGGGTGTCTCCGTAGGAGTACCAGGAACCCTTCCGGGTAACCACGTCGTACTTTTCTCCGAGGTCCAGCAGTTCGCGGGGTCGTGAGATGCCGGTACCGTAAATGATGTCGAAGTTAGCTTCCTGAAAGGGTGGCGCGACCTTGTTCTTGACGACTTTTACGGTTACGGCGTTCCCGATTTTTTCTCCATCCTTCTCGAGCGTCTTGGTGATGTAAATATTCAGCCGGACAGAGCTGTAAAATTTGAGTGCTCGCCCGCCGGAAGTGGTTGTCGAGGGTCCCCAGGGCGAGTTGTTGATCTTTGATCGGATCTGGTTGGTAAATACGACGGTCGTCTTTGACTGCGAAATCGCACCGGCCAGTTTCCTCATTGCCTGCGACATCAGCCTGGCCTGCAGTCCGACCTGGGAATCGCCCATCTCCCCTTCCAGCTCTGCCTGGGGAACCAGGGCGGCGACGGAGTCGATTACTACCATGTCCAGCGCCCCGCTCCTGATTAACTGCTCAGTTATTTCCAGGGCTTCTTCGCCAGAGTTGGGTTGGCTCAGCAGCAGCCGGTCCAGGTCGACTCCAATCGAACTCGAGTATTTCGGGTCCAGCGCGTGTTCTGCGTCCACGAATGCGGCCGAACCGCCGGCGTTGTGAACTTCTGCCAGCATGTGGAGTGCCAGGGTCGTCTTTCCGCTCGATTCCTTGCCAAAGATCTCGACTATCCGGCCGCGGGGGACGCCACCTCCGCCAAGAGCGATGTCCAGTGCGAGAGAGCCACTGGAAGTGGTTTCCACTTCAAGCGCTTCCTGGTCCCCCATCCACATTATTGAACCTTCACCGTGCTCGTTCTTTATCTTGTCAAGAGTGCTATCCAGCACTTCTTCCTTGCCCATATAATCACCTTTTGTTAATCAATTAAGTTATTAAGGTTCGTTTCGAACCCCGCCAGGCTTGATTCCGGGACTAACGCCACCGTTTTTCGGTCAATTCGTAATCAAGTATCTCTTCTTCGGAAAAGAACAGATCGATCTCCCGGTCGGCGGACTCGGGCGAGTCGGAACCATGAACCAGGTTCTTGGTTAAATCGAGGCCGTAATCGCCGCGTATCGTTCCCGGATCCGCTTCAAATGGATTGGTGGCGCCCATCATCTTTCGAATTACGCTTATCGCCTGGTCGCCTTCCACGACCATGGCGACTATCGGACCGGACGTGATGAAATCGAAGAGGTCCGAAAAGAAGTCCTTCTCCAGGTGTTCTTTGTAATGTTCCTTTGCCAGGTCCTCCTCGACCTCCATCAACTTCATTCCGGCGATCTTTAAGCCCTTGTCCTCCAGCCTTCCTATGAGCTCGCCAATCAAACCACGCTGAACAGTATCAGGTTTCAGCAGTACTAGGCTTCTTTCCATTGACTAAATTACCTCCTAAATTATCTAAATTATAAAGCGTAGGATTTACCTCGTGTAGGTAGGATAGTTTACTCCGATTTGACCCACTGATTTCCCTCCAGCTGCTCCACCAGGTCATCCATTTCTAACTGAAACATTATATGGGATATCCGGGCCGGCGAAAAGTCGGTCTCAGCGACTAAGTCGTTAAAGTGGATGGGTTCGTATTCCAGCAGCGAAAATACTTCCTTTTTTGGGCCGGTCAGATCTGCTCCCGGTTCCTTCTCCTCGTTCTCGTTGAAAGGAAGCGTGGCCTGAACGTCCTTGAATTCTTCTACTACGTCTGCCGCGCCCTCGACCAGCTTGGCGCCGTCCTTGATCAGGCCATGGGTCCCCTTCACCGTCGGTTTTCTGACGTCGCCCGGAACCGCAAATACCTCTCGGCCCTGAGACAGGGCATCGTGCGCCGTTATAAGCGCCCCGCTGGATTCGGGGGCTTCGACGACTATCGTCCCTCGAGTCAGGCCGCTTATTATCCTGTTCCTCTGGGGAAAAGTCCACTTTGCCGGTCTCTGGTAGAAAGGGAATTCGGACATGACGGCTCCGTTCTCCGAGATCTCCCGCATTAGGTTGGCATTGCTCTTCGGATAAGTATGGCCGAAACCGGTTCCCATAACCGCAACCGTCCTCCCGCCTGCAGCAAGGGCGGATTTGTGGCTATAGGTGTCGATGCCTCGGGCCATACCACTTACGACCGTAAAGCCTTCGCTCGCCAGATCCGCCGCGAGGTCCTCTGCCACATTTTTACCGTAGTTTGTATTCTTTCGCGTACCAACCATTGCAACTCCGAGCTGGTCTTCTTCGACGTAATTCCCCCGGATGTAGAGTACCGGCGGAGGTTTGTCTATCGTCCGCAGGGATTCGGGGTACTCGGAACCGGCCATGGTGACTATTTCGAGATCTAGCTTTTCTATCTTTTCCAGCTCTTTTCGAAGGTCGTCCTCGTTCCTCTGGTTGCAAAACTTTTCCGCCGCCTCGTCCTCCAGGCCCTCGATTGATTTTAATTCGGCCGTTGAAGCCTTCCATATTGCTTCGACGCTTGGAAAATGGTTGAGCAGCAGGTGAAAGCGCTGAGGGGTGATGGTTGATATCATATTTACCCCCAGCCAGTATTTTTTGTCTTCCTCTATCATCTTCCCACCTTTGTTTTTTGCCCCCGCTTACTACCGGCAGGGGGGAGGTTTTAGCGTTAATAAGTGGCTTAACCGGAACCGAGTTACCTCCTTGAATGCAGCGCGGACCATTCTCGCAGCAGGACGAGTTCCGAAAGAAAGCTTTAGCTAAACCTTTCCCGCTCGATAGTAAAGGTCGGGTCAGTTTCCTTTTAAATTATTAAATATGTAGAAAGTATTCAAGTCAAAAGTAGTAGTGAAACCCGGAACCAAATGTCATGCCGAACCGCTGTGCGTTCTGGACCTGCATGCCGAATTCCAGGTTTAGCACGAAATTTTTTGAAAAAGCCTCGATACTGATGCCGCCGGTCCCGACTCCAGAGAACTGGTCCGAACCCGAGAGGTTGCCGAAGTTATAGGCACCGCCACCGGCGACGTAGAAATCGACCCCGCTATCACCGGTAAGCTTGTATAATAACCTGAGGGAAGCCGTGCCGTCGACGTTCGTATAAGGGTTGGACCAGACTATGGCGTTTCCTTCAAAGCCGAACCGAGGATTCAACCAGACTCTTGAGCTAAGGCCCCCGGACGGTGATATAAATTGTGCTCCAAAGCCGTATCTCGGGTAATTTACGATTGCGTTCGAAGTTTCCGACCCTTCCGCCTGCCCTGACGTGGCAAACTGAGGGGCGGTCGTCATGAGTAAAGCCAGTACGAACGTCAGACTGACGATAAACGTTTTTTTCACAGGAATCACCCGGCTTATTCTACAATAATTCGCCACTTTTATTAAGAAGGTTATTAAGAAGGTTAAGAAGGTGATCTCACCCCCTTAGAAACAATCTTCCGTTTATCTTATCGCCCCCCGGAAGACAACGCGGCATCCATTCCATCTTTCGGCCAGAAAATCATTTTTTATTTACGAGACCGGGTAGAAAAACCGGGATGGCTTTGTGCTCCCGATTTATTAAGGTTTTAACCTTGACAATCTTATGACTTTGTGATACTATAATGAAAATTGTTTAGTGAAGTGGTGAAAAAGCCAGATGATGCCAATGAGCTACGAAAGTGAATTAAAGAACGAACTGGAAGAAGGCAAAATCAGTCAGAACAT
>CAZYCI010000013.1:0-6700 GCA_964645955.1 uncultured Thermotogae bacterium | reverse complement strand
TCAGAACATGAGGAACAAAGCCAAGTGGAAGATGGGCTTTTCGCCCATCGTATCCTTCACTAAACTCCACCTGCCTTAGTCGGGCAGCAACGAACCCCAAGGCCGATTGAAAACTGAGGGGTAGTTTCAAAAGATCTTTAGAAATTTACAATACAACACCAAGAATAGATTTTAAGTGATGCTCACACCCCCTCGGCGGAGCATTCGGGCAAGTTCGACCTCCCCTCCGGTCGAACTTGCCTAACTTTCCCTTATTTTCCGAAATTTTTCAGGCCGGCAGGTTCTTCCGATTCTCTGGAGGGAGGTACTTGTTTTCAATTTCGAATTAATTAACCTAAATACCTATACGAGGTGTGTAACAAAACCATGCGGAGCAAAAACGTAAACGTAATAGTAATTTCGCTGTTGCTCGTAACTTCTATTCTATTTTCTTTTGGCGTCATCAGTCAGGCACAGGAAGAACCGACGTACAAATTTGCCACCGAGGCATCCTGGGCTCCCTGGGATTACTACAACGAGGAAGGAAAGCTTGTAGGGATCGATATAGATATCATTCGCGCGATAGCTGAAGTTGAAGGTTTTAACGTGAAGTTCGTTACTTCTTCCTGGAGTTCGCTGATACCAATGGTCAACATGGGCAAGGCTGATATGACCGGCGGAGGAATGTCAATTACCGAGAAGAGAGAGCAAAGGGTGGACTTTACCGAACCCTACTGGTTTACTGAAATGGCGGTCCTCGTGCGCGAGGATTCCGACCTCCACATGTTCGATGCCCTGAGCCACGGTGCAACTATAAGCAACCAGAGCAACACTACCGGAGCCGAATGGGTCAGGAAGAACCTGGTTGAAGCGGGTTACGACCTCGAACAGAAGCTATTTGAGACCTACCCGCAGGCCGTTCAGGCACTGATTGCCGGCAAGGTGGATGCGACCGTTCAGGACAAAACGAATGCGGAAAGGGTTGTAGCAGAGGGCAAACCCGTGAAAATGGTCGGTACCTTTAGGACGGGCGAGGCTTACGGTTACGCCGTCCAGGAAGGTGACGAGGAGTTGCTGGCAAAGCTGAACTCCGGGCTCGAAAAACTCAAGGAATCGGGACGATTTGAGGAAATAGTCAACAAATACCTCAACAATTGATAGTTTAAACCGTTTTTCCGGGCGGGTCGATCGTACGGCCCGCCCAATTTAATAAGAACGAGGGGGCTAGAGTGTTTCAAGCTCTTATAGACCAGGTCTTAATACTCTGGAGCAACTCCGGTGCACTGCTTAAGGGGCTTGAAGTTACCCTGGAGCTCGGCTTTTCTTTCTTTGCTTTCGGCTTCGTCCTGGCGGTTTTTATCGCTCTGGGGATAGTTTTCGCCCCAAAGTACGTTAGTTCGCTGCTCTCGGGTTTTTCCTGGGTTTTTCGCAGTTTACCGGCGATTATTCTGCTGTTTATTTTTTACTACGGACCCTCGAGAATTGGGCTATCAATTTCACCTTTCTGGGCGGCGCTTCTGGCTCTGGGCTTGAGACATGCCGGTTATCAGGCGCACTATTTCCGTGGGGCGATTCAGTCGATCGGAACCGGTCAACTCGAGGCGGCGCGGTCGCTTGGGATGAGCTTGCCCCGCGGGTTGTTCGAGATAATTTTGCCTCAAATGCTTCGTTTTTCCCTGCCGGCTAGCGCAAACGAGTACGCAATTACAATCAAGGACACTTCCCTTGCCTTTGCCATAGGTGTAGTCGAAATACTCCAGCAGGGGAAGTACATCGTGGCGCGTGAATACAATCCCCTGGGGGTTTACATCACTATTGCAGTCATCTACTGGATAATTACGAGAGCAGGGACCAGAGTTTTTGCCTACCTGGAGGACAGGTACATGGTTCCCGGTTTCGATCTGGAGAGGTAGAACTTGAACCGAAACGCTGACTCAAACGATCAAAAGGAGCAAGCACTGGCATGAGCTTTCTGAGTTACGTATGGGAAATACTTCCGGCACTGGCCGACGGAATAAAGATAACCATGATAATGACGGCTACGTCGATGGGGCTCGCGGCGGTCCTGGGGGTAGTTATTGCGCTTGGCAAGATGTACGGACCCGGACCAGTTCGGGCGTTCTGTTCCTTCTACATCGAGCTGTTTCGCGGCACTCCCCTGCTCGTTCAGCTATTTATCATTTACTACGGATTACCCGAGGTAGGGTTAAACTTTCCCTCCCTTATCGCTGCAATCGTGGGCTTTGGGCTCAACAGCGGTGCCTACCAGGCCGAGTACCTGCGAGGTGCCATTCAGTCGATCAAGACGGGCCAGCTCGAGGCGGCAAGGTCCGTTGGAATGAGCTTCTTCACGGCGATGCGGACTATAATTCTGCCTCAGGCGCTGCGCCGGGTTATACCTTCCTGGTCGAACGACGTAATATATACGCTAAAGTATACCTCCGTCGCCTTCATGATCGGGGCGCAGGAGCTTACTTCCGCCGGCAAGATAATGGCAGGAAGGTATTTCAGGTTTGCCGATACCTTTATCGTCGTGGGAGCAATATATCTCGTTCTGGTATATATCTTCTCCTCCATCATCAACAATATGGAAAGGAGGCTGCGGATACCCGGTTTTGAGATGAGGGACTGAAGCCGCCGGGGATGTTGGCTCTGGCCCGCATTTGCATCGAACCTTCCAGAACACCGCGCGGTTGCACCGGACGCCCGGGCACGGTTAATATCAATTGATCAAATATGAGCGAGGAAAAAGCCTACGGCGAGGATCGATTTAACCGACAGTTGGGGGTAATTGGACAAGAGGGTCAGGAAGCGCTGGGAGAAGCAACTGTAACCGTGGTTGGCCTCGGGGGTCTGGGGTCACCTGTTGTCTTTTACCTTGCGGCCGCCGGCGTGGGAAAATTGGTGCTCGTGGACCCCGACGAGGTCGCGAGAAGCAATCTCAATCGTCAAATCATTCACGGGGAAAACGACCTGGGCAAACCTAAAACGCTTTCCGCCGGCGAAACCCTGAAGGACCTCAATTCCGGGGTCGAGGTTGAAAGTCTTACCGTGGAACTGAAGAGAGACAACCTGGCTGACCTGCCCGAATCCGACTTGGTAGTTGGAGCTCTCGACAACTTCGGAGCCAGGTACCTGCTGAACGAGTACGCGGTGAGCGAAGGTATCCCCTTCGTACATGGGGCGGTCGAGGGGTTCAGGGGCCAGCTGGCCACGATTGTTCCGGGGGAAACGGCCTGCCTGCGCTGTATCTTTCCCGAGGAACCTCCGGAAGTGGATAACCTCCAGGTTTTAGGACCCGCGGCCGGTGTAACTGGCGCTCTGATGGCTAACGAAGCGATTAAATACTTCACGGGCTCGGGAAAACTGGCGGAGGGAAAGCTCGTTCTACTTGACCTCGCTGAAAACGAGTTCGAGGAAATAGAAGTCAGCCGCTCGGAAAGCTGCCCCGTCTGCGGGGATCCTGGCTGAAGTGTTAAGCTTCCATTCTTTTAAGCTTCTTAGTCGAGTTTCGAACCATTCCAGGTGGAGGCATCCGGGGTAACCAATTTCGGCTTGACCGGATACGGTTGGGATTGTTCATTCCAGCCATTAAGTGTAATTTGAATACAAATACAGTTGAGGTTGAGTCGAGATAAATGAATCCGCGTCGCTGCGGCTGTCACACTTGTTAGATGGTGGCAGAACTGAATAAATGACTGGTGAAATAGGAGACGGTTTTATCATTCCCCCGGAGGTGGCACATGACCCCTTCAGCTGATTTACTGCAGGCGCTGAGTTTTTTGACCCTGTCCGTTGGAATTTCGGCCGTATTCGTCCGGCTTATCAGGCTTGGGGGATATTTCAGAAAATAGCCGCGGCCGTCGAATGCAAATTGCAAAAGACTTGAAAAAGTTTATCAACCACCACCTCCTGGGTTGGTTGGTGGAAAGAAAGGAGTATCGGATTTTAGCCTCCTGGTGGAACCTACCCCGGGAGGCTTTGTTTTAACCCAGCACTTCAAAAAATATAAACTATTAAAATAAAGGAGGCTTTTGACGTTGAAGATCCGGAGTTATAAGCCGGCTCTGGTTTTGATTGCTACTCTCTTGGGTGCGATTCTTACTTTTATTTTTTCCTTCGTGGCTGTCGGCGGGACGGAACCGGAAGTTGGGGTAGACCTTCGTACCGAGCTCGAGTTAGAGCCCGAGAAGAAGGGGCTGGGGGCGGAGGCCTTGTCCGAGCTCGACTTGTCTTACGACGCCGAGTTCCTTCAGGTGGACGGCGAAGTCGAAATGGACTCGGATGGTATTGCGGACGGGTCCCTTACTCTGGAGGCAACGGGGTCGAGGATGAGTGGAGAAGCGGAGCTGGACCTGGGATCGGCCTGGAAATCCGTCGATTCGTGTAGTTTCTCCGCGGAATACGGCCCGAGTTCGAACCTGGAATTCTCCGCCGAGTACGAGACCGGTAACTGTCCGGGTTCGAAAAACAAAGCTCCGGATAGGGAGCTGGCGCTTGATCTGGAGCTCGAGGTCGGTGATGCTGTGTCCGCGGACTTCTCTACGACTTTTTCCTCGGAATCGGGTTCCCTGGTTTCGGTTCCCGAGGATTCGGAGGTCGAACTGGACGGGCTCCGCGCCGGCGAATTTATTTTGAATCCCGTTCTGGCGGCGGAAGAACTCGACCCGGTCGAGCTAGAACTCGGTTACGAGATTAGGGAGCCACTTTTGGCCGACCCGGACATTTTTCTGGAGGGCGAGCTAAACTGGAGGTTTTCCGAAAGCTTTGTCGAGTTTGCTCCCGAGTTAACCACGGAAGCAGGGGAAATTTCTTTCGAAGGCGAAGTCGGTATGTTTCCAGGAAGCCCCGACCGGTTCCTTAAGCTCCAGGAGCTGGGACTCAGCGACCTAAAACTGGGGAGGTGGGAGTTCGAGGTAGCAAACGATTTTGCTTCCGAAGAGGTAGAACTGGAAATGTTCACGGAAATCGAAGCTTTCGAACTGGAACTGAACTTCCTGCTCGGCGGAACCGGAGAATCCTACCCGGTATACATGGAGGAACTGGGAGGAAACCTGACCTGGAGCCCCAAAGAAAGTTACGAGGTCGAGTTTGCGGCCGAAACGGACTTTGAAGGATTTCTTCCGGAAGTCTCCGTCGTGGCGGATTATTCCCTGTGATTCCTCCGGGAGGAAAGCCCGTTTGGGCTAGAACTAGCGAGTTTTTCCTTTTATATTTTACGGAATTAGTTGATAAAATCTGAGACCGCCGCGCGTCCCTCCGCACGATAAAGCTAGGAGATTGTTTTCAACGGGACCGCGGATAAAAAACCGAACGGGAGGCGACTTGCGCGAAATCGAGAACAAGGAGCAGTGGACTATTTCGGCCCTCCTCTACCTCGGGCTGGGAGCCGTCGTAATGCAATTCAGGGGTGCGATGCTCCCCAATTTTCAGGCCGAGTTCGGCGTTTCCGAGTCACTTCTCGGCCTCGTTTCACCGGCAGGTACCATCGGCTTCACGGTAGTTGCCCTGACCACCGGAATGGTTGCGGGTAGAGTTGATATCAGGAAGTTCATTCAGGTAGGAGCTCTTCTGACTGCAATTACGACCTTCTTGATCGGGCTGGCGCCGTTTTACTCCCTCTTCCTGGCAGCCATCGTCCTGCGGGGTATGGCCGGAGGGATGCCGGGAGGTTTGACCCGGCCTATGCTCGGTCATCTTTATCCGGAGAGCAAGGGGCGGATCTTTAATATTCACGAAGCGGTTTGGGCCTTTGGAGCCGCCTGTGGTCCGCTTGTTGCCAATCTGGTCCTTCACTTCGCAAGCTGGAGGTTCGGTTACTACCTGCTGGGAATTGGGTTCGTCCCGATATTTCTTTTCATGTTTTATACCTCCGACTTTCCGGCGGAAATAGAGGAAGAACCTCTGACGTTCGACCAGTTCGCGGAAATAATCAGGCACCCGGTAATTATCGCCGTGAGCCTGGCTCTGTTTTTAAACGTTGGCGTCGAAGGCGGTTTCTTTACATGGTTGCCTTATTATCTCTCCCAGACCATGCCCCAGAGCGTGGCAAATTACGCTTTAACCGGATTCATTGGGGCATACGTTCCCGGTCGGTTGTTAAATGGCTACCTTTCGGAAAGGTTTTCCTACACGACGCTCATCCTTGGTGCTGTCGTAATCATAACGGTTTTTCTGGGAGTCGCGTTCTTTCTGGTCGGTAGTTACTGGCAGATAGCCTTCATAGTGGGGATTGGCTTCTTCATATCCACCGTTTTCCCCAATTTGTTCTCCCTGGCTGCCCGAACTTATCCTCAGCATAGCGGGCCGATCAATGGTCTCGTGATGACGTTTGACCCGCTGGGTATTTCTATATTCCCGCTTATAATGGGGGTCATAGCTGATAGCTTCGGGATAGGTGTTGCAATGAAGTCGCTGATCGTACCGATGCTTGGGGTAATCCTGACGCTCGTCTTCTTGATTCGACGTGTCAGGGCGTCGGAATCTTGATGAAGCGAGGCAATTGGACTGATAACTATGACCTGGGTTTTTAATACCCTCACCCGCGTCGTATATACCCGCTAAGTTTCGGCATTCCCGGTGTCCTCCTTCCGGGTCCAGTTTGACACAATTGCTGATGCTATTGGATACAGTTCTTGTTGGGGTAAAATGGGAGGAGTTAAAAATAAACTGGTGCCGAGGCCCAGAGTCGAACTGGGGACACCCGCCTTTTCAGGGCGGT
>CAZYCI010000012.1:0-24145 GCA_964645955.1 uncultured Thermotogae bacterium | reverse complement strand
ACAACCTCCGGGTTATGAGCCCGACGAGCTTCCTAATTGCTCCACCCCGCGATGTTTTATTTATTTTACCCCAGCCAGAGGATAATTCAAGCTGAGCCGGGTTGAATTATACGTAAATCGATAAGGCCATAACTGCGTGTACTGAGGCAGAAATTATTGTCAGAAGCGCCAGTCGGCTATGGTATTTGAGCGGGAACCTGGTTATTCGCTTCTTATTCAGAACCATGACTAAAGAGGTCAACAAAAGCAGGACGTAAGTAAAAATTCCTACGTAAGCTATAACCGGTAGACCCAGAAAATAAGTGTAGGAAATCTGGCGAATTATTGACATTATTATTATAGTATAGAGTAGTGGAACAACCGAATCAATAATCGAAAGGGCGGTGTTATATATGCAAGGCCTAACTATGGAGCGAAAGAGTCAATTGTCGTTTATTCTCATTTCACTTTTTTTAATTGTTTCTTTGTTTGCGAGCACTATAACGGCTCACCCCCCATCTGGAATAGAATTAAATTACGACCAGGCAAAAATGATGCTCGAAGTTACCATTTCCCATAGGGTCGGGAACCCCAACAATCACTACGTGGAAAGTGTAGTCGTAACGAGAAATGGCGAGACGGTTCTGGAAAAGGAGTACTCGGAGCAGAAGGACAGGTCGAAGTTTACTTATCGGTACGACCTCTCCGCGGAAAACGGCGATACTTTCAGCGTAAATGCTCAATGCAACCGGTTCGGAAATGTTTCCGGCTCAATGACCGTATCGGGATTGCCTGTAGAAACCAGTGATCTCTTTTATGGAAAATTGACGGCTGAATCAGGAGGCCTGGAAGTCAGTCGAGACTCGGCTGCTGGAGCAAGCGGTGTGGCAACGGTATTGCTCGATTCCTCGAAAAACTCGTTGCAGTTTAGTCTGACCTTCAAGGGGCTGAGTGGAGCACCAACGGGCGCGAGCTTCTGGAAGGGTAGTAAGGAGAATCCGGAAACCAGGGTGCTCAATATATTTGGCCAGAACGGCCAATCCATGCTGAATAATCCTGACGGTAGCTCCGCCTTGATTAGCGGGGAATGGAATGAATCCAGCTTTCAGCCGCTGACGGACGAGTTAGTTGAGGACTTTTTAAACGGTAGGATTTACGTGAACGTTCGGACCGAGATGAACCCGGAAGGAGAAATCAGGGCCAGATTGGTGAAAGTTGACCGTTAGTACCGGGTTTTCGTGGTTGATCGGATTATTCACGAAAATTAGATGTATTGTGAAGAAATCGATTGAGCGGTGATGGGATAAATAAAATTGGAGCGGGCGACGAGATTTGAACTCGCGACCTACTGAATGGCAATCAGTCGCTCTACCGCTGAGCTACGCCCGCTCGTGTAAAAAATACTAAAGCCCCCCAATGTTCTTTTCAAGTCAGTGTGAGGCTATACTCAGGAAGTAGGGGGGAGGTTTAAACTACCAGGCCTCCGTACCTGCTGGCAATTTTCTTCAGGGAATCATCTTTGCTCTGGAGCCTCACCGGAGCGATTCCCGGATAAGCTCGGAGGAAAGCTTTCAGGGTAACTGGATCGCCTGTCTTGATCCCTGTGGGGGCGGCCGTCCGAAGCTGGAGGAAGACCCGTGATAATTCCTCTTCCAGGTCCTGCCCCGACCTGTTTTTGCCGGTTAACTCGATTAGACTGACCCGGTCCCGGGTTTTCTCTGACCTTATTTGCTTTAAATCCTCACTCGGGACTTCTAATTTTTCGAAGTCAGTTATTTCCGCCTCATTTACTACTTTGGCATTGCTGCTGAAGTACTTTTCCACTTTTCCGGTTTCGTCTCCGGTTTCGTCCTCCCGTCGATCGCTGTAGTCCGCAGCAACTTCCGCAAGGGCTCGAGTAAAATCGGGGTCGCTTCCGCAGCAGGAACCAACTCCGGCCAGTTCGGTCAAACCTGGTCTGATATCTTCCAGGTACTCGTCCGGCGTCAGGTCATAAATTGCGTCCCCGTCCTTTAATTCAGGGTCGCCGGCGTTTGCCTCGGCAAGCAGTGGTTTGTTCGTAAATTCGCTGTAAGTAGATATTAAACTCGGATAGTAACTCGGACCCGTGCCGCAATTCATGGCCAGTACGTCTGAACCGAGCTGGTCGAGTGTGACTGCTCCGGCTGACGGTACGACTCCGTAGGACGTTCTACCGCGCTCCCCGTAAGAAAGAGAGCTAATTACCGGGAGTTCGACCTGGCTTGCAGCCAGGTAAGCGGCCTTTGCTTCTCGCAGGGACTCCATCGTCTCCAGTATGATCCAGTCCGCTCCGCCATTTTTTAAACCCGTGGCCTGGGTTAAGAAAGCATCGTAGAATTCTGAGAAGTGATGATCACCCAGGGGCACTAGTGTTTCTCCAGTTGGGCCTATAGAACCCGCCACAAACCTTTTGCAGTTGCTTCCACCTGCAAAATCGTCTATCGCTTCTCGGGCTAGTGATGCTCCTTTTTCGTTTATCTCCTTACAGCTGTCCTCGTAGTTCGATCGACCGAGTCTGATTTCGTTGGCGGAAAAAGTATTCGTCGTCAGGAATTCCGCACCCGCCTCAAGATAATCCAGATGTATATTTTTGATGAGTCCTGGTTCCCTTAAATTCAGAATTTCGGTGAGGTTCTCGTCAAACCCGGAGGCTCTTTTCTGTACTTCCGTTCCGATGGCCCCATCGAATACTCTCAAGGCTTCATTTTTTTCGAAATCCATTGTCTCACCCGAGATATTCTATACCTTGAATAAGCCGTAATTCAAGACGAGTTCTGGTTTTTAAAAGTTCGTATTACTTACTTTTTCTATGAATATACAGGACGAGTTAATTTGAATGTGGACGATTGGAACCGTTATCATACATAGGATTTTCACATCTTTTTCTTTTAATTTAAATGATTTCATGACGGGACTGGTGAAAAACTGATGGCCAGGCAAGGTAAGGGAGCGGAAGAACGCGCCGCGAAGTACCTTGAGGACAAGGGGCACCACCTGGTAGAAAAGAATTATTATTGTTATCGCGGTGAGGTCGATTTAATAACTTTTGACGAGGATTTTTTAGTATTTGTAGAAGTCAAAAAGCGTGGCCGAGGGAGCTATTTAACCCCGGAAGAATCCATAACGAGTAAGAAAAAAGAGCGCTTGATAAAGTGTTCAAAAAGGTGGATTATGGATAACGATTATTCGGGCAATAGCCGTTTTGACGTTATAGCAATTTCGGACGGAGAAATACGGCATTACGAGAACGTCATTCAGGTTTAGTGGTTTGATAACATGATATCGAAATCGCTAAGCGGAGCCGTTACAGGAATCGACGCAATAATAGTGGAAGTTCAATGTGACGTTTCACGCGGGTTACCGAGCTTTAAGATTGTTGGGCTGCCGGAAAAGGAAGTTCAGGAGAGCCGGGATAGGATCAGGAGCGCCATAGATAATTCGGGGTTTCAATTTCCGACCAAAAAAATTACCGCCAACCTCGCACCGGCGGACGTAAAGAAACAGGGAGTCGGGCTGGACCTTCCAATCGCCGCGACGATTCTCCAGGCTACCGGGAGTCTTTCGGAGGGTGCGCTGAAAAATAAGCTTTTAATTGGAGAGCTTTCGCTGGACGGTGGCCTGCGTTCCGTCAGCGGTGTTCTGCCTGTAGTCCTTTCGGCGAGGGATAATCCCGAGGTGGATTCCATTATCGTGCCGGAGGGAAACGCCAAGGAGGCCGCCATAGTGGAATCGCTGGATGTATATCCTGTTTCCAGTCTGAGAGAAGCGATTGATCAGCTGGAAAAGGAAGAGGGCGGGACTGAGATAGAGTCTTTTTCATTTGATAGGGATAATTACTTTCAGTCCCGGCGAAATTTTGTAAAGGATTTTAGTGATGTTAAAGGTCAGGAAGGTGCCAAAAGGGCTCTGGAAATAGCAGCTGCCGGCGGGCATAACGTGCTAATGAGTGGACCACCGGGTTCCGGCAAAAGCATGCTGGCCAAGCGTCTCCCGACGATACTCCCGACCTTGACTTTTGAAGAGGCGATAGAAGTTACCCAGATCTATAGTATCATGGGTAAATTGAGCTCGGAGGATCCTCTGGTTACGAAACGAAAGGTGAGATCGCCCCATCACACTATCTCGTATGCCGGTATGGTCGGAGGGGGGCACGGGAACCCCACACCGGGTGAAATCAGCCTGGCTCACAACGGGGTGCTGTTTCTGGATGAACTTCCGGAATTCAATAGAAGGGTTTTAGAGACCCTGCGTCAGCCGTTGGAAGATCAGGAAATTACGATATCACGCGCCTCGAATTCCTTTCGTTTCCCGGCTAATTTTACGCTGGTTGGTGCTATGAATCCCTGTCCCTGTGGTTATCTGGGAGATCCGGTTAAGAAGTGTACTTGCCGGCCCCACGAAATAAGGCGTTATAGAAAGAAGATTTCCGGACCCTTTATGGATCGTATCGATATATTTGTCGACGTTCAAAGGCTGGAGAAAGAAGAGCTAACAGAGAGGTCCAAGGGGCAGTCGAGCGCCGTGATTCGGAAAAGAGTCAGCAAAGGAAGAAAGGCACAGGCCCATCGCTTTGACCGTGAAGACTTTACGAATTCTCTCATGTCGTCCGAACAGGTAGAAAAACACTGTCAGCTTGACGAGTCCGCTGAGAGCCTGGTAAAGCAGGCGATTGACCGTTACGGTTTTTCTGCCCGGGCTTATCACAAGGTACTCAAGATTTCTCGGACGATAGCGGACCTGGATGGTTCGGAGAAGATCAGCCCGGAGCACGTATCGGAAGCTGTCCAGTACAGAAGTACTCGAGATAAATTATTACAGGAGGAAGGGGTATAACAGGATGAAATTTAACAAAAAAACTGCTTCGGTCTTCATTATGTCGGTCCTGATAGCCACGTTATTTGCGGTTCCTTCAGCAGGCCAGGACGAAGGAGCGGCCGAAACCAAATATACGCTGGAAAAAATCGAATTGTCGGGTAACAAAAACCTGAAAGAAGAGACGGTCCTGAAGGAATTGGGAGTCAAAGAAGGTGACGAGGTTACTCGGGCCTCGCTTGAGGAAAAAGTTACTAACCTGAGTGAGAGCGGTTATTTCAGAGACCTGGAAAGCGATATCAAAACGGAAAACGGGAAGATTACACTTAGCCTGAAAGTTGAGGAATACCCGGTTTTGAAGGAATACAAATTCGAAGGTGTTAGACTTATTGGAGAAGGAAAACTACGTCAGGGGTTGAAGGATGCCGGGATAAAAAAGGGCGAAGTGATCAACAAAAAGGATCTAAGCAAGGGTCTGGAAAATATTGCAAAAAAGTACGAAAAACAGGGCTACCCTTTGATCAGCACCGGGAACGTCGATATCGGCGAAACGTTGACCATCGAAATTATTGAAGGAAAGCTGGTTAGCAACAGGGTCGAAGGGCTGAGTTCCATCCCGGAGGACGTTGCGCTGGGAATGATCGAAACGACTAAAGGGGAACCAGTTAAATTAAGGGAACTTCAGAAGTCCTATCAGAACTTGCGGAATTCCGTTTACTTTACCTCGGTTGAGCTGGTGCCGGCGCGTGGTTACGAAAAGAGCGACATAATACTGCGGTGGAAGTTAACCGAAAGGGTCGTGATGGACCAGCCCGTCAAAGCCAGTGGGATCAATCTGGTTGGTAACACGGTGTTTGGTGCCGAAGAACTCGATCAATTGATTCGACGGCTTCCGGAGGGGCAAGTTACCAACTACGACGTATTGAGGGCACTTTCCCGAGTTTACGAGAAGTACAATGAACAGGGCTATAGATTTGTCGACCTCTCTTTTAAAGAAACAAATGACGGAAACCTCTTGATTGAGGTAGCGGAAGGAAAGATTACCGATTTAACGATCAAAGGAAATACTAAAACAGCGACAAAAGTGATTACCAACAAGCTGTTTCTTGAGGAAGGAGATATTTATAACGAGGAGCTAATGACGGATTCCCGGAGGAGAATCCTGAATCTCGGTTATTTCTCCAAAGTCGAGCCGAAGCCCAAGAGAACGTCGGAAGGTATTCAGCTCGTGATCACTGTCGGGGAGAAACAGAGGCTTAATAGCATAAACGGGGGATTGACATGGTCCGACGGGGGTCTCGGGGGCCGAATTAGGCTTTCGACAAAGAACATTTTCGGGTTTGGACAGGATGTATCCTTGAACTTGAGTAGAGAGTTCTCTCTTGATGCCCAATTTGACGGGAGTATAGAGTGGAAAAACACGCTTTACCCTTCCGGTTTCAACTTTACCAAGCTCAGGCTTTACAGGAACGTTGGTTCAAATCAGGGAGTGGAGGCCTCTTTTGGCTATCCAATTTCCGGTAACTTATCCTTAAACCTCGGTTATAACGCCGACTGGATCACTTCGGGGGAGACCTCGGACAATTCGTTGACCAACATCCTTTCCGCTGACCTGATTTACGATAATCGGGATAATCCCAACTTTCCCACGGCCGGCAGCAGGAGATCATTAAAAATAGAGAAGGCGGGAGATTTCGCTCCCGGCCTGAGTTTTACCCAGTTTACCTTCAGGAATACCTACTTTCAGGAATTACCCGACCTCCAAATTGCCGGAGAGAGAACCCAGGTACTGGGACTCAATCTGCAGCTGGGGCTCGGTTTGGACACACCAAGCAACTACCAGTCCGAATTCATCGGAAAAAGATCCATCCGGGGCCTGGGAGTGAAAAGAACTGCCAGCTCTTACGGCTTTCTCAATTCAGAATACCGTTTACAGCTCTTACCGGGCAGCCTGTACGTGGCTTCATTCGTGGATGCAGGGGTAGATCTGGCAAATCCGAGCTTCTATGACTTTAAGACTTCCGCGGGATTCGAAATCAACTTGCAGGCCTTTGGGCAACTGAGGATAGGGGCTGCCTGGCCACTTTCGGAAGATTTTGGTTACGTTCCTAACTTTTACTTTGGCATGGGACCGGTTTTTTAGCCGAAAATTAAATACAACGAGGTGAACTAGATGTCGAATTCAAAATTAGTTTTAGTTTTAGTAGTTTCGCTTGGACTGGGTTTTCTAGGTGGATTTCTCGGAGGACAGTTTACCGGAGGTAGCTCGGATACCGGGGACTTAAACGATAGGGTGGATGCAGTTAGCGACAGGCTCAACGAGATGGAGACACAGCTAAACCGGATGCCCGATGATTTCTCCTCTTATGCCTCCGTAGACGAGGTAAATGCTCTTCGGAACTCTCTCCAGGAGCTGGAAGAGGGAACGAGCAGTGGTGCCGGAACAGGAGTCTCCGAGGAAGAGCTTACGAACCTGGAAAGCAACCTCGCTGATCTGGAATCACAGGTAAGCGAGCTGAGTCAGGGAACTGGCACTGGAGGGACTTCTACCTTGAAGGTCGGTTACGTCAACGCGACGGAGGCCTTTACCGTATTTACCGATGCCGTAAGCGAAGAAAGACAGAGTGCTCAGGCCAAGGACGAGGAGCTGAGAAGTCTCAGGGAAAAAGCAATTCAGGGAGAGATATCCGAGTCCGAGTACCAGCAACAGGCCGACATTCTCCAGGCGGAGAAGCTAAAAGCTCAACTGGAGATCGACATGGCCATGGTCGAGAAAATGCGGTCGGCGCCTGGTTTCGAGTCGGTTTCCGGACAATTAAACGAGCTCTCCGGCCAGGTTAAACCGATAATGGAAGAATTGGATAGTACACTGGAGAACATGAGACAGGGGTCCGCGGCGCCGGAAGAGGTGAGTAATACACTCTCTCAGATAAACAACCAGTATCAACAGCTCGACGACCTACTGACCCGGTTGATCGAATCCAAGATATTTCAAATCGCCAACGTCAGAGCCAACCAGTCCGGATACGACCTTGTACTGAGGCAGGAAAACGTAGTTCTTTACGGCAACCAGAATTCCGTCGACAACCTGACCCAAATGACTAAATCCGCTCTGCAGGAGGAGCTCAGTGCATAACTCTCCTGAAATGGATATTGAAGCGGTTAAGGATAAAATAGAACTACGGTACCCTTACTTGCTCGTTGATCGGGTAGTTGAACTCAAAGAGGACCGAATAAAGGCATTAAAGAACGTCACGATCAACGAACCTTTTTTTCAGGGTCACTTTCCGGAACCCGGGCCGTCCGTGATGCCCGGTACCATGATAGTTGAGGCCATGGCACAGGTGTCGGGCCTGCTTGTATCAAGCGACAGGGACGATGGAGGTCTGGGGTACCTGGTAGGTATCGATGGTGCCAGGTTCAGAAAAAAAGTAAAACCCGGGGACCAGCTTGTACTGATAGGTCAACTTGAAAAGTTTAGGAGCTCGATCTGTAAGGTGAAAGTTGAGGTTAACGTTGATGGTGAGCTGGCTTCGGAAGGCGAGATAACCCTGGCGTTTGAAGCTTGAGGAAAAAATATACTGACTTAGCGTCAACTAAAACACCCCGCCGGGTTGGCGGGGTGTTTTTTTATTTACCAGGAGTTCGATCTATTCTTCGTCGTGGTAGCCTTCCATCAAGTCGGCAAGACTCTCGCCTTCCCGCTTTCTCGTTATTTCCACGAGCCCCAGCGGCGTCATGTCTATGAAATCCGCCGGCACCCTGTCCTCTCGCAGGCTTTTCTTTAATTCGTCTATTACTTTTTGCTGATCTTCGTTGTCGTACATGTCCACGAAGTCGACGATAATTATACCGCTAATCTTTCTCAACCTGAGCTGAATCGGGATCTCTCTCGCTGCGGAAAGGTTCGTATTTAGAATTGCCTGCGCCTGGTTCTTGTGATCTACGTTACCTCCTGTATTAACGTCGATTGCGGTCAGCGCCTCCGTTTCATCGATTGCCAGATAGCCGCCGGAATCAAGACTTACTTCCCTCTGCAGGCATTTTTTGAGCTGGTTTTCGACGCCGTAATGTTCGAAAAGAGGATCCTGCTCCTGGTAGTGCTGTACCACGTCCTGGAAATTATCCATGCGCAGATAGTGGAGGTAGTCTACGATATCGTCGTAAACTGATTTGGAATCGGTAAGTACCTGGTCCACGTCCTCGAGCAGGCGGTCCCTTATGACGGTTCGGACCATTCCGGCATGAGAATGTAACAGGTGGGGAGACTTGACGTTCGTGGCTTCTTCCTCCACACCTTTCCAGGTTCCGAGCAGGAAGTTGAAGTCCCGTTTTAGGTCCTCCTTTGAAGCGTTTTCCGAAGCCGTTCGTGCAATCAAACCTTCGTTTTCTTCCTTCAGGTTTCTTGCAACGTCTTTCAGTCTCTGTATCTCGCTATCGTCCGTGATTCTTCTTGATATTCCGAGCCGGCTGTCCTTGGGCAAAAACACCCAGTAACGACCGGGTAAACTTACCTTCGTGGTACCCTGGGGGTTCTTAGTCCCTATACCGCCTCTCTTTACCTGAACTATTAGTGATTCTCCTTCGTTGATTACCCTGTTGATCCGCGGCGGGTACTCGTTTGGGTCAAACCCTCGACTTCTGAGTATTGCCTGGTTAATTTCACTTCTGGAAAGGAATAAGCTCTGTTCTTCTCCGACGTCTACGAATGCCGAACCGAGTCCGGAGAGAACGTCTTCCACCTTACCTTTATAAATGTTGCCAACCAATTTGTCCTGCTGAAAATCCTCGTAGAAGATTTCAACCAGTTTACCGTCTTCAAGGATTGCAATTCGTTTTTCGCCGTTTTCTTTTTCCTTTGTGGAAATCAGAATCTGTTTCATTTTAGCTTTATCACCTTTTTGTCTTCGTCCGTTTTGGTCAGTAGCTCTTTTAGAGGGGTGCCTAACTCCGGATGGGGTAGTTTCGGTTCCAGTTCGATTAGCGGTCTGAGAACGAACTCGCGTTTTTCCATTTGTGGATGGGGAATTTCGAGCCTTTCGGTAGTGAGGACTCTGTCCCCGAAGAGTAGAAGGTCCAGATCGACCAATCTGGGGCCCCAGTGGCTGGTATCGAAACGTCCAATTCTCCTTTCGACTTCTTTACAGCGGTCCAGGAGACCTTCCGGTGAGAAGGAAGTTTCTACCTTTATGGCCGTGTTGATAAACCAAGGTTGGTTTGGACCTACGGGTTCGGTCTCGTAGAAGGAAGCTCTTTTAAGGAGGTGGATGCTTTTGGATCCGACGAAAAGATCGACGGAATTTTCAATATTTTTCTTTCTGTCCCCTAAATTGGAACCAAGTCCTATAAATGCTTTCTCCATCCGTATCAACCAATAAAATATCTGTTACAACCAAAAAACCAGAACCGATAGATTAATTTTTTATAAAACAAAACCTCTAAAAGACATTACCAATATTAAACTACGGAAAATTGGTTTGATTATCAACTTAAACCGCCGTAAAATGGCCATTTCTGTTGCAAAAACGGGAATTATTAGTAAAATTTTTTGTTATCAAAAGATGATTGAGAACTTGAATCGGTTTCTCTCAATGCTGTTATGCGAGAGAAGCGGGCTTAGTTATCTAAATAGTTCAAATAGGGTGATAGAAATGGAGAAACTTGGAGTCTTAACCGGTGGAGGAGATTCCCCTGGTATAAATGCGGCAATTAGGGCGGTTGTACGGAAAGCCAAGGACGAAGGTCTGGATGTCGTTGGATTTAAAAACGGTTGGGCCGGTTTGCTAGATGACGAGAAAGTGGTACTGCAGAGAAATGACGTATCCGGGATACTCCCGGTTGGTGGTACTTTTCTGGGAAGTTCTAGAACGAATCCATTTTCCATCGAGGGCGGTACCGATCAAGCAGTAAAGAATTATCAACAAAATGATTTAGATGCGTTGATAGCGATTGGCGGAGATGACACCCTTGGCGTTGCACATAAGTTAAGAGATTACGATATCAATGCCGTCGGTATACCCCAGACCATAGATAATGACCTAGCTGAAACCGAGTATTCAATTGGCTTTAACTCGGCCCTGTCCCAGGTGATGAAAGCAGTGGACCAGCTTCATACAACCGCTTATTCCCATCACCGGGTCATGGTTCTGGAAGTAATGGGGAGGGACTCAGGATGGATAGCGCTTTTTGGTGGGCTTGCCGGGGGAGCTGATTCCATTCTCGTGCCCGAAAAACCATTCCGCGTTAAGGACGTTAAATCTCGAATCAAGCAGCGGGAGTCTGCAGGTAAGAAGTTCTCAATCGTTGTGATATCAGAAGGTGCCAGCCCTAAAGAACTTGATCAGCAGATAACTCGAGAAACGGGAACTGATTCGTTTGGACACGTAAAACTCGGCGGTATCGGCCATTACTTAAAGGATCAGTTGGATGCCATTCTGGAGATGCCTATTAGGGTAACCACCCTGGCGTACCTGCAGCGTGGTGGCGAGCCTACGGCATTTGATCGTTTGTTAGCCACTAGATATGGAGTTAAGGCCGTTGAACTCTGTTTGGAGGGCCAATTCGATTACATGACTGCTTCAAAAGGTAGTGAAATAAAACCGGTTAACCTGGAGAAAGTTATTGCTAATTCCCCAAAACCGATCGACGATCACCTGCTAGAGATGAAGGATTTATTTTACTAACGAGTAGAGTAGTCTGGCTGTTAACCCCGTCCCGCCGGATGTTACTAATGAACCGCATGGATGCATCGTGCGATACCTGAATCCCGAAGGACGGGGTATATAGTTCGAACGAACTGAACTTTAGAGCGATCTTAAAAAGGCGAGAAAGTTTTTATGCCCTGGAGGGGTAGGTATATTTGCGAATTAGGTGGTTATTTCTTGGTTAGTTTCTAACCTTACCAGCTAAATGGGTGTTGGGTTCAAGTAAATACCCGTTCTACTTGACTAGCCTTTTCTCAAGAAAGTTGGCGTATCCAGATCGTCCTCGCTTCCGAAGTCACCGTTCTGGTCTTCTGCGAGTGCGATATTCCTTATAGCTTCTTCCTCCTCCGTTCCTTCTCGGCCGTCGTAACCCGTAGCTATTACCGTTAACTTGACGGATTTCAGGCCGTCTCTAATCGTGGTACCGAACATTATATCCGCGTCGTCGTCCGCTTCGGCCTTGACCAGCTCCGCCGCTTCGGTGACTTCTTCCAGTGATAGTTCCGGGCTCCCCGTAACGTTCATGATTATATTCCGGGCCCCTTCTATTGAACCTTCCAGTAAAGGAGAAGCTATCGCGTTTTTTGCTGCTTTTTCCGTCTTTTTATCACCTTCCGCTTCACCTATTCCCATTAATGCCGGTCCGCCGTCCCTCATTGCGTTCTCCAGATCAGCAAAATCGAGGTTAATCATTCCGGGGACGGTTATCAATTCGGAAATTCCTTTTACACCCTGCATGAGGACTTCATCCACCAGCTTGAAAGCGTTGATCAGAGATATATCCCCTGGTGCCACTTCCAGAAGCCGGTCGTTGGATATCGTGATAATCGTATCGACCTTATTTACCAGGTTCTTTAATCCTCTTTTTGCTTTTTCCGCCCTTTCCTGACCCTCAAAAGAGAAAGGCTTCGTTACGATGCCAGTGGTTAAGATTTCCATTTCCTGGGCAACTTTCGCAATTACCGGCGTTGCGCCCGTTCCTGTTCCTCCGCCCATTCCACAGGTTATAAAAAGCATGTCTACGCCCTGCAGTAACTTTTCAATCGTTTCCTGGTTTTCAAGTGCTGCTTCTCGGCCTATTTCCGGATTGCCTCCGGCTCCCAGTCCGCCTGTCAGTTCCTTGCCTATCTGAATGGACCGGTCGGACTGATTTATTTCCAGGACCTGTGCGTCAGTATTTATGGAGACCAGCTGAACTCCGTCTACTCCCCCTTCTGACATCCTGTCAATGGCGTTGTTCCCGCCTCCACCGACGCCGATCACCATCAGGTTTGCCAGGTCGTAATCGTCGGGACTGTACTGGTTTGCCCCCATTGAGTGGTTATCTTTTGCCGGGCTCTTCTCCGTTTTCTCTCCACCATCTTTTTTTTGGGAAGCATCTTCATTATTTTTACTGGATCCGGATCGATAAAAGTCCTCCATAACACCATCCAGTGGATCATTGCCTACTGAATCTTTCTCTTTATTCATCTTCTATCACCCTTTCTACTAACTTTTCGTAGTCCTCGGCCCCGTGTGAATCCGGAGCGTATTCAAATATGGATTGATTGTAGCTTGCGGATTCCGAGAGCCGGACGTTTGTCCTAATTGGTTCAGTTACTTTACCGTCAAAATGATCCTTTAACTTTTCCAGTATCTCTTTGCTTTCATTTGTTCTGATATCGAAAAGCGTGGGGATAACCAGTTCGACCTCTATTTCGTATTCCAGTAAATCATTGATTCTTTTTATGTTTTCCAGGATATTCCTAACACCGACCAGGGCTAAGTAGTCCATGCTTACCGGTATGAAGGCAGTTTCGGCGTATACGAGAGCGTTCTGGTTCAGGAGACTTAAACTAGGCGGGCAGTCCAGTATAACCATGTCGTAAGAATCTATTCCTCGCATCCGCCTTTTGAGTATTGTCTCCCTGCTCGTTTTTCCGGTTAGGATCTTCTCTGCCTGAGCCGTTGATTCGTCGCTGGGTATCAAGAAAAGTTCGTCTTCTAGCTTTATGGTACAGTTTGCCGGTTTTTCGTCGTCAACCAGTAAGTGGTAAAGAGTCTTTTCGAAATCAGGGCCAAACCAGGTAGCAAGGTTGCCCTGAGGATCCACGTCTATGAGAAGAGTTCTGAGCCCCCGGTCCGAAATCCCCTTGCCCAGGTTTACTGCGGTAGTAGTTTTACCGGTACCTCCTTTCTGGTTTATGATTGCAACCTTTTTCATTGCATCACCGGTTCATAATTTTAAACCCAAAATCCCCGATTAGCCCAGCTGGCGTTAGCTCCTGAAAAACTTGGCCAGCCAGCTGAAAATATCCGATGTGACGGACCCGCCCTGATTTACCGATCTCTTACCGTTTCTCAGGTAATCATTGGATTCTACCGAGTACTTCAATAGACCTACGGAAGTGGCATAAATCGGCGATTCGACTACGTCCCTGAGGCCGTGAATATCGTCCGGTGTCGATCCTCTCCTGATTGGGGTGTCGAAGTGGCGGTTCCCGTATTCGACGATCCCATTAAGGAGAGAAGTGCCGCCGGAGAGAACTACCCCGGAGGGAATTAGATCCCGATATCCGGCGTCCTCTAGCTCCTGGAAGGTCAGGTTAAATATTTCCTCTACTCTCGGTTCTATGACCTTGGCCAGGTTTTTTAAGGGAATCCGCTTTTCTTTATTCCCACCGACCGTAGCTACTTCGATCTCTTCGTCCTGATTTTCTTCGTCGATAAAAACCGTACCATGTTCCACTTTTATTTCTTCGGCGACCTCGAGCGGTGTTTGTAGACCCACCGTGATATCGTTCGTCATGTGCTCGCCGGCTACGGGTAAAACCTTTGAAAACCAGATATCACCTTTTTTAAACACCGCGAGGTCCGTCGTTCCGCCCCCTATATCCATCAACAGAACCCCGAGTTCCTTTTCAGCGGAAGAAAGTACGGCATGGGACGAAGCCAGGGGTTCCAGAACCAACTGATCGATCTCGATATCCAGGGAGTCAAGACACCTGGTCAAGTTATGTACGGCAGTAGTCGCACCGGTTACTATGTGAACGTCCGCTTCGAGGCGGGTTCCGGTCATACCAATTGGGTCCGAAATCCCCTCCTGGTTATCTACCACGAATTGACGGGGGATTATGTGAATCATTTCGGACTGAGGGGGAATTTGCTGCATCGCCTTGGCCGTTTCTATAACGCGACTTACGTCCTCTCTCCGGATAACGCCGTCGGACCGGTTAACTGATACGGTTCCGGTATTGTTCAGATAGTTGATGTGTTTACCCGTTATCCCCGCGTAAACGGAATCTATTTCTACGTCCGCCATTTTTTCGGCCTGACTGATTGCTTTCCTTATTGAATTGGTTGTTTGGCCTATATCTACGACGACACCTTTTTCCAGCCCCTTGGAAGGTGCCTGTCCGATACCTACTATTTCAATAGAACCGTCGACTACGTTACCGACTAAAGCGACAATTTTGGTTGTACCGATATCCAGCCCCACTGTTAAATCCTCGCTTTCCATTAAATCACCACCTATTGATCACGCCAGGGTCACTATGTATCCCAGGCAAGCCCCTTGTGATAAATGAAGTATTTAAAATTTGTATTTGCTCCTGAATCCAGATTTTTTTACAAACTGCCAAAACCGTAAACTTACCTACCCCCGACCAATCCCCCAACTGATCGGAGATATAGAGCCTCCAATTTTGATATATTCCAGGGCGGACCTATATATATCTTTGTAAAGTCCGCTCCACCGTAAATCCACTTATTATTAACTGTAGGTAATAATATAATATACTTTCTTTTGATGCAAAGACGTTTTCGGGGTGTCAATCCTAAATGACCACGATTTCGGTGACGAGTGTCACCCCAAATTCTTTATACACCCTTTCACGCAAAATGTCAATTGTCTTTTGGATGTTTTTGGCCGTGGCATGGCCTTTGTTGAGGATAAAGTTGGCATGTTTTCGGGAAACTACAGCGTCGCCTACTCTTAATCCCTTGGTTCCCGCTTCGTCAAGCAGTTTCCCTGCAGATTTGTTGCAGTTGGGAGGGTTTTTGAAGACTGACCCCGCGGTACGTTCCTTATAGGGTATTCTCTCCCGGCGGGACTTTAGAAAGTGACTCATCTCGGGCTGAGTTTCTTGATAATCCGGTTCAAACATAACTTCCAAAACTATCCGGTCGTCGTCACCGAAAGGACTTTCCCTGTAACCGAAGGAATTGGAAAATTCCGAAACGGTTTGAATTTCTCCGTAACCGTTGACGTAAGTGACGCTATGGAGATAATCCGATATTTCCTTCCCGTGTGCACCGGCGTTCATCGCAATTGCTCCTCCCACCGTCCCCGGAATACCGGCCACGAAATTAAAGGATTGACTACCGGATTCGTTAGTAAATTTGGCAAGTTCGTAAAGCGAAGCACCGGCTTCTGCTTTGATCATAGGGCCGCACGATTCCAAACTCGACATCTCGTTGCCGAACTTTATTACCAGGCCGTCAAAGCCTCCGTCGGGCACCAGTACGTTACTTCCATTTCCGATGATTTTGTAGCTAAGACCTCTTCCTTTTGCAAAATTTACGGCCCGCTTCAGATCATCGGCGGAACCAGGACGGCAAAAAAATCGAGCTTTTCCTCCTACGTGCCAGGTCGTGAGATCCTTCAGGCTAACTCCTTTTTTAAGCAATTCCTGGCCAGTTATTTCAGTTGTTGGTGAAACCATATTTACCGCCCTACTGTTTAAGGACCGAATTACTTCCGCAATTAATACATTAACCCTGTTTCTCGGCGAGTTTTCTCGTAAACTGATTGATGTCGCCGGCACCGAGCCCGATCAGGAAGTCGCCTTCCTCGATCTCTTCGTTTATAAATTTGTAGAGTTCTTCCCTTTCCAGAATTCTAAAAACGTTATCTTCTTTTTTCTTCTCGACCGACTTCTGAATTAGTTGTGAGGTTACTCCGGGTATAGGCGTCTCAGAGGCCGGGTATATGCCCGTAATTACTACCATATCTGCCGATTGAAACGAGTCCCCGAACTGGCCGTTGATGTGTTTGGTCCTGCTAAACCTGTGCGGCTGAAATACCGCTAGTATTCTGTTTGGGTTCCAGCCTTCCCTGACTGCATCCAGCGTCACTTCTATTTCCTTTGGCAGGTGGGCGTAATCGTCCACTATTATCGACCCGTTGTTCCGCAAGACCTGAAATCTCCTTTTCGGTAGCTGGAATTCTTCCATAATTTCTGACATTTCCGAAAAGTCCATTCCTGCTTTATAACCGAGCGATAGCGCCGCAAGTGCGTTGTAGACGTTGTGTCTGCCGGGGGCCGGAAGGTTTACGGTCCCCACATTCTTCCCCCGGAATTCGAGGTCAAAATTTGTCCAGAGTCCGGATTGGGATATATTTCTTGCTCTAAGTTTTGCCTTGCTTTCTATTCCGAAGGTAAACGGATTGCTTGCATGGTTCATCACGTCTCGACTATTTGGGTCGTCCAGACAGAGTACCGTTTCTCCTGACTGATCGATGAACTGACGGAAACCTTCAAGTATTTCTTCCTGGTCCTTGTAGGTATCCAGGTGGTCCTTGCCGATGTTTGTAACCACGGAGATATCGGGATGAAGTTCCGTGAAATGGCCGTCGGATTCGTCCACTTCTGATATAAAGTGCTCTCCCTGACCCAGCTTCGCGTTCCCTCCGAGTTGGTCACAGCTGGCACCGATCATGAAGGTCGGGTCCTCTCCCCCGAACTCGAAGAGCGTCGAAGTCATCGTAGTGGTCGTGGTTTTGCCATGTGTCCCCGCGATCGCCACGCTCTTCTTTTTCTCCATCAGGCCGGCCATTGCAGTTAGCCTCTCCTGCACTGGGATTCCCCTTTTTTCCGCTTCCTTAACTTCAACGTTGTCTTCGGGGATGGCGGAGGAAACCACTAAAGTATCCACGTCCCGGGAGAGATTCGATTCCCTGTGACCTATGTATACTTCGGCGCCGGAATTACGCAGCAGCTCCGTGTTTCGGCTTTCCCTGATATCGGAACCGACTACGTCTGCCCCCATCTGTAACAGGACGCGGGCAAGCCCGCTCATACCGTCCCCACCAATTCCGACTAAATGGTACTTATCATCCGGATTAATCTGTAACATTGCTCTCCTCTCTCGCTAACTTTTTTATTTCTTCGATTACGGAATCCGCCCCACCGTCGCTCTTAAAATCCAGGTAACTATCTCTCATATTTTTTAACCTCTCTTCCGAAGCAAAGATAGCCCGTAGTTCATCCATTAAGGAGAAATCCGTCCATTCCCCTTCTTCCACCATGAGCCCCCCGCCCTTTTCCTCCAGGAATTTTGCATTGAAATACTGGTGGTTCTCGGCGGCACCGCTCCAGGGAACGATAAGTGCCGGGGTTCTGGTAGCAATTAATTCGGCCATAGTCCCGGCTCCACCTCTCGAGATTACGAAGTCGCTGAAACCATAGACGCTTCCCATTTCTTCAATGTAATCAACCAGTTTTATTTTCCCGGTATTGAGGTTTTTTAGGTCGTCTTTAAACCGAGAATACCCCTCACGACCCGTCTGAACCAGAAACTGAAACGGTAGCTCCTCCTGATTGTTTGCTTCTTTAAACTCTTTCAGTACTTTTTCGACAAGAACACTGGATCCCAGCGAGCCCCCAAATACCAGAATTATAGGGTAGTCCGGCTGCAATCCAAAGTCTTCCGGGCCCACGTCCCCCCTGGTCCGCCGAATTTCTTCCCTTACCGGGGTTCCCGTAACCTCCAGTTTTCCTGTGGGCAGGTAGTCCCCAGTATCCGGATAAGATAGGAGGGTTTTGTCCACGAACCGGGCAAGTAACCTGTTAGTTGCGCCCGGCTTCAGGTTCAACTCGTGCGTTACTACGGGCGTTCGAGTGATTATTCCCCAGAAAGCTGGAGGAAAAGTGGTATAGCCACCAGTTCCATAGACGAGATCAGGGTTGAACTTAACCATTACGAGCAACGTTTGAATCATGCCCAGCGGAAGAAGTGCCAGCCCTTTAAGGAAACGATAAGTACTACTCCTGCTCAACCCCTTGAGCTTGATTTTTCTGAAATCAATCCAGTCGTAGTCAGGAATAACGTCCGCTTCCAGGCCATCACCGGTGCCCAGGTAGCAGAGTTGGTGATCATTTCCGTTTTCATGTAAGGCTCTCATTACGCTTAGTGCCGGATAAAGGTGCCCTCCGGTTCCTCCTCCCGTAACCAGTACTTTCATGACCTGGCGATGTTGACCAAAATCCCGACCATCGCCAGAGAAACTATCAAGGACGTTCCGCCATAGCTAATAAAAGGCAGGGTCAATCCCGTGACCGGGATTAATCCCAGGGTAACTGAAAAATTCAACAGGGCCTGAAAACATATCAAGAAGGTAAATCCACCCGCAATTAGCCCCTTGATCCTGTCGGTCTGGTTTAGAGTTATTCTGAAGCCTTCAATCCCAAAAAAAAGAAATAAGCCAATTACCAGAAGCGATCCGATGAAACCGAGTTCTTCACCAATTATCGAGTAAATGAAGTCATTGTAGCCGGATGGGAGGTAAAGAAATTTTGCGACCGATTGACCCAGCCCTTTTCCGGCAACTCCTCCGGATCCGAAAGCTAGCAGTGATTGGGTAAGCTGGTAGCCAGTTTCTCTCGGATCCCTGCCGGGACCAAAAAACGAGATTAACCTTTGCAACCTGTAAGGTTCCATGACGAGGACTCCGCCCAGTAACGGGACTCCAAACCCGATTACCTTGCCGAGATCAGACAGTCTTGCTCCCCCAAGAAAAAGTAGAAAACCTACTGTAGCTATGAGTAACGCAGTTGTACTGAAGTTGGGTTGCAGTAACGTTAGCATTGATATGAAGCCAATAACGACGACGAAGGGCATTATTCCCTGTTTGAAATTCTTTATTTTCTCTCCTAAGTCAACTATCCCGAGAGAAGTCCATATGATGAGGCCCAATTTAAGGCCTTCGGTAGGTTGAAATGAAAGAGAACCAAGATCAAGCCATCGCCCACCCGTGGATAAAGGAGGGATCAAGGTTAAAAGCGTTAGAACCGTGAACCCGGCAAGGATATAACCGCTCCAGTTAATTATCCGATCCAGATCGATGTTTGCGAAAAAAACCAGCCCCGCGACCCCCAGTACTGCTGCTATCGTCTGTTTGAGTATGAGGTAATAAGAATTCCCGTAATAGTAGTCCGCGTATGCCCAGCTGGAGCTATATACCATAATCAACCCAAAAGCAGTTAGAAAAAAAGTGCTCAGAAGCAACCCTGAACTGGGTCCTTCGTAATCAACCATTACTTTTCCCACCTGGATTTTATTTTATATACCTAATGTCGCCTTTCTGCAAGGACCGCCGTCTCATGGAGCCTTCTTGGCTGTCATTGTAGGTAGTGATCTATGTCGTAAGGTTTCGCTATTTTTATAGAAGAATAGGCCTAAAGGTGCTTCGTAACGATCTCCTTGAAAACGTTCCCTCGTTCCTCGAAATCGGAAAACGCGTCGAAACTTGAACAGGCAGGTGACAGCAAGATCACCTCTCCTGCACTCGCAGCGGAAAACGCTTCTCTGGTCGCTTGTTCCATGGATTCGAATACTTCAAACCTCTCGAAGTTCTCTTTCACCAGCACCTGCTGCAATTCCCTTCTTCCTGACCCAAACATGTGAACCCGGATTACCCCACTCTCCTTTAATGACGCGGCTAACTCTCGGTAGCCACCTTTCTTCTTTTTGCCGCCAAGAAGTAGATTGATCGGCTTTTCGAGGCTACTTAGCGCGGCGAGGGTCGCCGAAGGATTGGTCGCCTTGGAATCGTTGATAATTGTTATTCCCCCGGTACTTGCGACCTTTTCCAGCCTGTGTGGAACATGTAAAATCGGTTTCACTACGTCTTCTGGAATCTTGCCCGGGCTGTCTCCGAAAATGCATTCTAGGACACCAGTTGCAGCTCCAAGGTTCTCCATCTGGTGTGGTGCCATTCCGATTTCCTGTAGTTTTCTCCTCGAAAACTCGACCTTCTCAGAACTACCCGGTACCCGGTCCAAGAGGTCGATATTCTTGTTGATCAGCGCACAGTCGTTCTCTCTCTGGTTTTGGAAAATTTTCAGCTTGGTCTCCCTGTAGTTCTCGAAGGTGCCGTGTCTTTTTAAATGGTCCGGTTCGATATTTAAAAGCACGGCAATTTCCGGTTTAAAATCCTTTACGTGCTGGAGCTGGTAGCTGCTTACCTCTACTACAGGTATATCTGACGGATCCAATGAATTTACGACTTTTATAAAAGGCGTGCCGATGTTTCCACAGGCCACCGAGTTTTCTCCGGCCCAGTCAAGTAAGGCCGAGATGAGCTTTACCGTGGTAGTTTTGCCATTAGTACCGGTTACCGCCACGGTTGTCTCGCAGGGAGAAAGCCGGTAAGCCAATTCTATTTCGCCGATAACCGGTATACCGCGTGATCCGGCCTCCTTGAGCAGATAGCTATCAGGTGGTACCCCAGGTGAAACTACAAGTAGATCGGACCTGAGTGCTTCGTCAGTGTGATTACCTTCTTCGTAATTTACCTCCTTGGAATCAAGCAATGCATGCGTTCTTTCCGAGATAGTCCCCTTATCCGTGAGGAATAATTCCACCCCGGTATCCGAGAGAGTTTTCACGACGGCACGGCCGGTCATTCCTCCACCGACAATCGTTATTTTATTAAATGGTTTCAGGTAAGAATTTTTGTTCATGTTAAATCGATCCTGCTCCCTCGGTTGAAAAATTAACCTGACCCTTCCGTTTATGCAATGATTAACTGGTTTCAGTCAACCAGAAAGGGTTTATTTTTAGCGGGCAATTCCGAGTTGAGCTACCGTTTAATTCGTCTCATACCTGGTAACTATTTTGCTCGGGGTAGCTCTCGGCAAAAGTCATTGCAAGAATCCGCATAACTCCGGACAAAAAGGTATTGGAAGCGTTTAAAAAGGAAAAAGCTACCCCGTCTGAACACGAGGTAGCTCGGTTCACTTATTATCGCAATCTTGGTGAAAGGGCAGGGAAAACTTCCTGAATTCCTTGTCCCGGTTTAGAAAGTTAAATGATTTCCTTTACCTTTTCCTCTAGTTCTTCCGGCGCTACCCACTCGACGTAGTCTCGGGATTCCTGCATTCGGGATTTTGCTTTTTCCTTGAATTCGTCCGGAACGACGAGAATGACAGGTATATCGTGTCGTCTGCAGGCAAACAGTCTATCGTCTATCGTAACGTGTTCCATACCGGAGACGGAGACCAATTTATGAAGGTATGCCACTACCACGTCGAATTCGTCCGATTTCGTAACGTGGGCGATGTACTTTCCGTGTCCATCAGTGCCATTTCCGAGTGGGGCGGTATCATGCCCCTGGGCACAGAGACTGCTGAGCAAATCCGGGTCCGTCCCTTCCATATAACCAATCAAAGCCATTAAAATCACCTCAAGACATTATATAAGGGTTATTGCATTGCGTTCAACAAACCAGGGTCCAAGTAGAGAAAGTTCTCGTTGGATGATAAAAAATTTCCAAAATGAGAAAATTTGGACGTGCTCCGGAAAATAACTATCAATAAATCAATCTTTGCCGCTTTTCTCGCGTCAGGAGTTGTTAGTTTTCTTCCCGAATTATTCGCAGGTAAAGATGGGTAACCACGAGAGTCAACCATGTCTGAAAGGCCGTACCGACCACTACGCTGAGCGTGGCACCCCATCCTGGGGGCAAGCCCGCAAGCGAGAAACTGAAAAACAGCAGAGGGATTTCAAAAATAAGAATAATTCCAAAAATCGTTCCCCAGCGGTTAGTTGTGTGGTTCCAGCTTTGTTCGAGTGCCGAAGTCAGGTCCGTTTCGCCACCCAGCAGTACCTCCTGAGTTGTAAAGACGAATTTCACGTAAAGGTAGACGCCGGGAACGATAAAAAGGAACAACCCGACTACTGTCGCTACCAGAGCTACGAAGTTTATAGTTATAAGTGGAAAATATTTTGCCCTGACGTCCGCGAAAGAGGCCCAAAGGTCCGGTTCGACTTGAGAGTTTATCCTTCGGTCCAGTAATACGGTGATACCTGCTGCCAGCGGCGTAAGTAATACGAGAATTAACAGCCTGAGAATCAAACTCCCCCCCGGGCCCATGGAAGCTATGGTGGCGTCCGAGGCAAGTATTCCGTTGAGAAAAGAAGTCACGAAAATTGGGCCAAAAAGCACGGGGAAGTGGATCGTTTCCCTTAAGACTCCCCGGATCAAGTTTTTTATCTCCATGTATTTAGGCGAGCTCCGATTCTACTTCTTTAATGGACTCCTCAATGACCTTCAAACCCTCTTCCAGGTTTTCATCGGAAATAACCAGAGGAGTAAGCAGTCTGATTACGTTGTTGTGCAGGCCTGCGCTGGGCAATATTACTCCTTTCTCTAATGCGGTTTTCACCAGTTTTTCAGTTATGTCGGGTGCGGGTTCCTTCGTTACGTCGTCCTTCACGAGTTCCATGGCATCCATCGCCCCCAGCCCTCTGACGTCCCCCACTAATTCGTATTTCTTTTGCATCTTTTTAAACTCTCGCAGCACCTCATCTCCGATTTCTTTGGCCCTGTTTAGCAGGCCTTCTTCTTCGATTACGTCCAGAACGGCCAGGGCCGATTTTACCGCGAGCGGATTACCGACGTAAGTTCCTCCGATGCTTCCGGGTGGCGGGGCATCCATTACTTCAGCTTTACCAATAACCCCGGAAAGAGGAAGGCCTCCGGCCAGAGATTTGGCCACCGTGATCAGGTCGGGCTCCACTCCGAAGTGTTCGGCTGCAAATAGCTCACCCGTCCTGCCCATCCCTGACTGTATTTCGTCGAAGACGAGGTCAACGCCGTACTTATCCGCCAGTTCCCGAAGATAAGCGAGGAATTCGTCCGGAGGGACCAGGAAGCCGCCTTCACCAATAACTGGTTCCACGATTATTGCCGCCACGTCTTCCGGGTCGACCATCCCTTTAAGTTTTTCTTCAAGTTGCGTGAAGTCAAAATCGGACCTGTATTGGTTCGGGTAAGGTAGACGATATACGTCCGGGGCGAAGGGACCGAAACCTGCCTTGTACGGCTTTGCCTTGTGAGTTAAGGTCATGGTTAACAGGGTTCTGCCGTGAAAAGCGTTTTCGAAGGCAACGAGTGAACCCCTATCAGTATCTGCTTTTGCGAACTTTACCGCGTTCTCGACAGCTTCGGCGCCGCTATTGAAGAAAGCGGCCTTTTTTTCTGTTTCACCGGGGGCAAGCTCCGAAAGCCGAAATGCCAGTTCCGGAAGACTGTCGTAAGGAACCGCGCTGTAGTCGGTGTGAAAAAACTTTTCGGCCTGTTCCTTGACGGCTTCTATGACTTTTGGATGGCTGTAGCCGACGGCGAGGCAACCCCAGCCCCCGCTGAAGTCTATGTAACTTCCCCCTTCCTTGTCGTAAACTACGGCCCCCTTGCCTTTTTCGATATAATTGGGAACCAGCGAACCTATGGCATCCGGTATATACTTCTCTTTTCCTGTAGAGTCCATTTTTTTTCGCCCCCTCGGCTTTTTGAGCTCTCTTTGACACTCCTTATTCCGCTGAGTTAAAACCGTTGTCCCGAACCTTTCGCAAAAGTTATGATA
>CAZYCI010000011.1:0-24859 GCA_964645955.1 uncultured Thermotogae bacterium | reverse complement strand
TCATCTTCACATCTTTCTCACCACACCCACGACCCGACCCCTGATTTCAACCTCTGAAGGCTTCTTGACTATCGTCTCGTAGTCAGGGTTCGCGGGCTCGAGGTGGATTTCCTCCCCCAGCCGGGCTAGTTTCTTCACGGTACCTTTCTCGTCGTCCACCACGGCTACCACGATGTCTCCGACATCCGCAGCGGGCTGTTGCCGAACAATAACCATGTCGCCCCGGTGAATCCCGGCATCCTTCATCGAGTCCCCTTCGACCCTGAGGGCAAAGAGCTCCTCGCGGTTGGGGAAAAGTTCCTCCAGTTCCAGCAGACCTTCCACGTTTTCAACGGCAAGCGTCGGCCCACCCGCCACGACGGAACCGACGATCGGCACGCCTTCTTTTTCACCGAACAGCTTTTCCGTCTTTTCCTTCACCAGATTAATGCCCCGGGCCTGACCACTGATTCTTTCCAGCCAACCCTTCCTCTCGAGCGCGTCCAGGTGGTCGGAGACTCCTTTGGTAGAGCTAATGGAAAATTCGCGCCCGATTTCTCGAACCGACGGAGGACGCGAATCCTCCTCTATCCGCTCGTAAATAAACTTCAAAATTTCATACTGTCTCTCAGTCAAGTTTGCCCTGTACATAATTCACCTCATTTTACTAAACGTATGTTTAGTATACAAGTTCAAACCGGGTAACGCCGGAGCGGGAGATCAGTTGAAAATCCGGCCTCGATTTCGTAGATTAAATGTGCTGCCCGGAGGGGTGGTCGAGTGGCCGAAGACGACGGCTTGCTAAGCCGTTGCTGAGGTGAAACTCAGCCGTGGGTTCGAATCCCACCCCCTCCGCCACCTTCACCTTAACCCCCTTTACAATATCTAGCAATTTTACCCGCCATAACAGCAGGGCTAAAAAGCGTAACTCCGGCTTGAGTTAGAAATCAAAAGCGGTAAACTTGGATTGACTTAAAGGATATTGAAAATGGTTAGGAGAGAGGTAAAACAGCTGTGAAAAAAGCACTTCTGTCCGTAATAGGTTTTTACCAGAAGTTTATATCGCCGGGACTCCCGAATACCTGCAGATTCTACCCGACTTGCTCGGAATACAGCAAGCGGGCGGTAGAAGAACACGGCGCCCTAAAAGGGGCCTACCTCGGAATTAAAAGAATCCTCAGGTGTCATCCATTGAATTCGGGAGGGTTCGACCCTGTCCCCGGCAGGGAACCGGAAGAAGTTGAGGATGAAACCCCTTAACTGCCCCGGTTATTCCGTAACAATTCGGGACAGGTCCCCGACCTGAAAGAAGAACTCCTTCAGGTAGTTCAAAAAGCCAAGCCTGTTCTCTCTTACCCTGTCCTCATCGGCCATAACCATTACGTTATCGAAATAATCGTCCAGGGGTTTCTTTAAGGATAACAATTCTTCGATCAACCGATCGTAGTTCTTCTGATCGAGCAACTCATCGAACTCTTCTTCTCGGTCAGCCAATTCGTTCCATAGATTCTTTTCTTCGTTCAACTTGAACAGGTCAGGGTCAAAACCTTCGAGATTCGAATCCTCGGTAATATTCACTACCCTGGTGAAAGAATCAACCAGATCCTTCATTCGGCGGCTCTGCTTGAAGCCGGATAGGGCGGTGGCACGAAGATATACCTCATAGATTTTCAACCCCTTGCCCAGGTTAACTGCGTCAACTACGTCGTAAGGTATTCCGTAATTTAGCTCCAGTACCTGACCAATCCGCTCTACGAAGTAGTCGAAGAGTTTTTCTTCCGCCTCGTCCCGACCTTCGAGGTCGTACAACCCCTTAGCAGCCTTCAGAATTTCGGCAAGATCTATATCCATTTCCGCTTCAATGATAGTTCTCACTATCCCGTCCGTCTTTCTCCGCAGGCCGTAAGGGTCTCGGGTTCCGCTCGGCTCCTCCCCAATTAGGAACGAACCAAACAAAGTATCCAGCTTATCGGCAATACTGACTGCTACCCCTATATCCGTCTCCGGCGCCTCGTCGGAGGATTTCCTGGGTCGGTAATGCTCGGCTATACCCCTTACCACCTGATCGGGCTCACCGTCCAGTTCGGCGTAATGTGCCCCGATCGTTCCCTCGAGTGAAGGAAATTCGTCGACAACTTCGGTCACCAGGTCAGCTTTGGAGAGCAAGACAGTTCTATCCAGAAGCTCCTCGTCCAGTCCATTCACCTTCCCGGCCAGCTCGGCAGAGATCTCTCTTATCCTTTCCACCTTGTCCCTGATCGAACCAAGCTCTTTCTGGAAAGTTACTTCATCCAGTTCTCCTACAAAGCTCTCCAGGGGCTGCTCCCTGTCGTGTTCAAAAAAGAACTTTGAATCCCGGAGTCTGGCATATATTACCGACTCGTAACCGTTTTTAACCTCATCTATTCCTTCCTCGGACCCATCACGGAATCCGACAAAAGAAGCCATGGGGTTCCCATCGGAGTCAACCAGCGGCATCAACCTTGCTTCCCCGGTGAGCGTTTTGAAGAGAAGTTCGTCCGGTAGTTCCAGGAACTCGTCGGAAAAACTTCCGAGGACGGCGTTCGGGTATTCGAGGCTGTTAACCAGGACTTCGTTAAAGGATTCGTCCGCGGCGTTTTTTCCGGATGCTTCTTTTTCTTTATTTTCCAGCTGCTCTTTAAATATTTCTTCCCGTTTTTCCGGATCCGGAATTACGTAGTTTTTCTCCAGTTTTTCTTCGTACTCACTGGCCCGGCCGATTTCCACGGAGTCGGAGCCGTGGAACCTGTGACCTCGCGAGAAGCGAGATGAAGAAACGTTTCCAACGGTAATTTCAACCAAATCTTCTCCCAGAATACAGACAACCCACCTTATCGGCCTGATAAAGCGTACGTCCGAATCGTCCCAGCGCATTTTCTCCGGCTGTTCCAGGTTTTTAACGACCGCGGGAAGCAATTCCTTGAGTATTTCACTGGCCCTTTTCCCTTCAACCTTTTCTTCAACGAAGAAGTAAACCCCCTCTTGAGTTTCCTTCAAATAAAGATCTTCGGGGGTGGCACCGTGCCCTTCGGCAAACTTCTTTGCAGGAATATCAAGGTTTCCGTCATCGTCCTGCCCTATCTCCTTCGAAGGTCCCCTGTGGGTTCTAACAACGTCTTCCTGAACCTCCTGAAGCCCTCTCACTTCGACGGCCAGCCTCCTGGGGCTATGAAACAATTTTATATCGTCGTAAGCAAGTCGCGCCTCGTTCAGGGAATTCGCTATATCTTCCTTAAAGTTTTCCGCTATCGAATCGAGATAGGAAGGAGGGATTTCTTCAGTTCCTAGCTCAAATAATAGGTCTTCGCTCATCTGGGGTATCCTCCAGAGAATCTACGTATTCTTTCGCGATCCGTTCGGCAAGACTTCTGATTCTGGCTATGTACTTCTCTCTTTCGGTCACGCTTATGGCGTTGCGGGCGAGCAATATGTTGAAGAAATGAGCTGCTTTTAGAGTCATATCGTATGCCGGATAATAAAGCCCCTCTTCAATCGATTTCTTTGCTTCACTTTCCGCTATCTCGAAAAGTTCCTGGTTTTCTTCGATACCTGCAACGTCGAAGTTATAAGTCGAGAACTGTCTCTCCTTTTCCTGGAATATCCTTCGGTAAGTCAGATCCCTGCTCCAGTCGAGGTCGTAAACGCTCTTGGTGCCCTGTACAAAAGTCGCGATCCTTTCGAGCCCGTAAGCCAGCTCGACACATACGGGCTCCAGGTCTATACTCCCCACGCGCTGAAAATAGGTAAACTGAGTAATCTCGAGGCCGTCAATCCAGACCTCCCAGCCGGTCCCCCTGGCACCAAGAGAGGGAGACTCCCAGTTGTCGTCGACGAACCTTACGTCGTGGGCACTTAGATCGATGCCGAGGTGCTCCAGACTATTCAAATATAGTTCCTGAATATCTTCCGGGGGCGGTTTCAGTACGACCTGATACTGATGATGCAAACGAACCCTGATCGGGTTCTTTCCGTAACGACCATCAGGCGGTCTCCTGCTGGGCTCGACGTAACCTACCTTCAGGGGGTCGGGGCCGAGCGAGCCAAAGAAAGTCCCTGGATTGAACGTCCCCGCACCCGTTTCAACGTCGTAAGGCTGAAGGATCAGACAACCTTGATCCCTCCAGTATTCCTCGAGGTTTGAAATAAGATCTTGTAGGTTCATCCGCTAGTTCTGGATATTTTCCTCGGCCACGTCCACCAGGTAATCAAACGTGGAGGGGTCCCTGACTGCAATATCGGCAAGCATTTTCCTATTTATCTCGACATCCGCTTTATTGAGACCTCCCATAAAACGGGAATAAGAGATGCCGCGATCCCTGGCCGCAGCGCCTATTCTGGTTATCCATAACTTACGAAAGTCCCTCTTCTTCCTGCGTCTATCTATATAGGCATTCTTAAGCGCCTTCATCACCGACTGTTTTGCTATTTTGTAACAATTCCCGCGCTTTCCATAAAATCCTTTTGACCTTTCGAGTATCTTCTTTCTCGACTTTAATCTAGAATTACCTCTTGTCGTCCTGGGCATAAATTACCTCCGAATTACTTTTCACGCAACTATATCGGATCACGAAACCCTTATGATGCAAGTAACTTCTTCAAGTTTTTCTCAGTTTTACCCGTAACTCGCTTATCCTTCCTCGCATCCCGTTTGTTGCTCGGGCTCTTTTTAGTTCTTTTATGGCCGTAACCCGACTTCTTATGGGTTAACTTTCCGTTTTTTGATTCCTTGAACCTCTTTGCGATTCCTTTATGCGTTTTCTTTTTTGGCATATCAATCTCCTCCCGGTTTCAACAACATCTGGACTACCTGACCTTTCTGAGTCGGCTTCTGATCGACATCACCAACTTCGTCAACTTCATCTATAATATCGTTCAGAAGGTCGTAACCCTTGTCCTTGTGCGCTTTTTCCCTGCCACGGAAGAAAACCGTAGCACGAACTTTGTGTCCCTTTTTCAGGAACTTTTTAATGTGTCCCACCTTAGTATTGAAGTCGTGTTCCTCAATCTTGATCGAAAACTTGATCGTCTTTAGCTTCTTTTTTTTCTGCTGGTTCTGCTTTTTCTTTTGCTGCTTGTACTTGTATTTTCCGTAATCAAGTATTTTCGCTACGACCGGATCAGCATCAGGAGCCACCTCAACCAGGTCAAGTTCCCGATCCTCGGCCTCCTTCAGAGCATCTTCAAGGCTCATGACTCCAACTTGCTCTCCATCTTCATCAACTACCCTTACCTCAGACGCCGTAATTTCGTGATTAACTCTAGTTTCGTTAGAGATTGTCTCCCTCCTTGTTTCTAAGAGAGTAGTAAATCAAACTTCTTCCGAAACAACCCGGTATAGACCTTTTTCATTGATTAAATCCAGGACTTTACCCGGCACCAATCCGTCTACCGAATCCCCCTCTGCAATCCTTTCCCTTATCTCCGTAGAAGAGAGAGAAATTTCACTCATGTTCAGAAACCGTAAATCCTTCCCTTTAAATGTTTCCTCATGAAAATCCTCTTTCAAAACCCCGCCCCTGGGAGCGACCACGAAGGGGCACATTTGTAGCAACTCTTCCGGCTTCTTCCAGGTCTTAATGTTGATCAGGTTGTCCGCACCAACTATGAACATTATTTCGTCGTAAATCTTATTCATCTCTTTAAGGGTGTCAACCGTGTAAGAAGGTCCCTCTCTTTCTATTTCGACGGCCGAAACTTCCATGTCTTCTCGTTCTTCAATCGCCAGCTCAACCATGCGGTATCTTAATTCGGCCCCCGTGAGGCCCTTTTCGTCCTTATGGGGCGGGTGTTTGGACGGAACCAAAACGACCTTATCCAGATCCATCTGAATCAATGACTGCCTCGCTACTTCCAGATGGGCTTTGTGAATTGGATCAAATGTTCCACCAAACAAACCAACCCTAGAGGACGAGCTCAAACTCTTTGCCCCCAATTTCTATAATGCTTCCATCTTCCGCACCCTTATCCTTTAGCTGGCTCAGTATGCCTCGCTGTTCGAGACTGCGATGGAAATAGATCGGAGCATCCTCGGTCGAAAAGTCAAGCTTTTCCGCCAGCTTTTCAACTTCCTTCCCTTCAACTATAAACTTTCCCTCGGCCTGAGTCACTCGAAAACCTTCTTCTCCCTGAAATTCGTAGACTTTATAAGATCTTTCTTCTTCCTCCGTCACAGAAGGGCTTTCACTCTCTCCAGATTTCTCAAGTAATTCGTAAGTGTCTTTTACCATTTCATCTATACCCTTTCCCGTCGCAACCGATATAGGATACAACTCTATATCTCTTTCCGCAAACCTCTCCTTTCGTCTTTCAACTTCTTCTTCGTCAAGCAAATCAATCTTATTTCCTGCCACTATTTCAGGATTATCAGCTAGAGAACGGTCGTACTTTTCCAGCTCCCTCCTCAGTACCTCCCAGTCCTCAAGGGGATCACGACCCTCCACACCGGATAGATCGACCATGTGCAAAAGGACTCTCGTTCTGGAAAGGTGCTTCAGGAACTTATCCCCGAGACCTTTTCCCTCGTGTGCACCTTCGATAAGACCGGGAACATCGACTGCCACGAAGTCGTTCCAGTCATCAATGGATACCACACCCGGGTGAGGTTCCATCGTGGTAAAATGATAATTGCCGATCTCCGGCTGCTGGGCGGATATACTGGATATAAGACTGGACTTACCCACGTTCGGGAAACCAACTATCCCCACGTCCGCGAGTAGCTTTAGCTCGAGCCGCAGGTACCTTTCCTCTCCTGTTCCGCCCCATTCTCTTATTCTGGGAGCGGTATTGCTGGAATTAGCAAAAGCTTTATTTCCCCGACCGCCGGAACCTCCTTTAGCTATAAGTAAGCTTTCACCCTCTTCGTCGAGATCAATTAGGCGTTCATCCGTTTCCCCGTCGTAAACTACAGTACCCACTGGCAAGTCTATATACAGATCTTCCGCAGAGGCTCCTGTTTTATTCTGAGTTCCACCCTTCTTACCGTTTTCTGCCCTGAAAGTGTTCTTTTTCTCGAACCTTAATAAAGTGTTTACACTCCGGTCAGCTCTCAGGTAAACGTCGCCCCCTTTTCCTCCGTTACCACCATCGGGTCCTCCGTATCTTTGACCGAGCTGGTTTTCAAAACTTATTATCCCGTGCCCGCCATCTCCCGCCTTGACCGTTATTGTAGCTTCATCAACAAACATGGCTTATACGGACAAAACGGACTGCACGGAATACTTTTTCAGGTGAGCTTTAAGAGGGGGGGATAACACTGATATACTTGTCTCCCGATCCTTCGAACTTTACGTGGCCGGAAACTTTGGCAAAGATCGTATGGTCTCTTCCCATTCCGACGTTTTCTCCGGGTTTATACTTGGTCCCTCTCTGCCTGACAATAATGTTACCCGGTTCTACCCACTCGCTCCCAAACTTCTTTACGCCAAGCCTCTTTCCTGCAGTATCGTGAACGTTCTGCGTAGAACCACTACTTACTTTATGAGCCATATTATCTCCCCTTTCTTACGCTGAAATTTCGTCGATTCTAACTTTCGTATAGGGCTGCCTGTGACCCAGCTTTCTCCTGTGACCCTTTCTCTTCTTGTACGTAAAAACGGTAACCTTTTCTTCCTTTCCTTCTTCAATTATTTCAGCTTCTACGGCCGTGTCTTCAAGGTAAGGCTTGCCAAGTTGGACTTCCCCGTCCTCGTTAACCAGGAGTACCTTGTCGAACTCTACCCTTTCGCCAGCCCCTACGTCCTTTAACTTTTCGACCTTTAATTCATCGTCCTTGTTAACTTTGTATTGTTTTCCACCTGTTTCTATAATTGCGTACATTATTTCCTCCAGATTATTCTAATTCACTTTTCCGACACATTTCAACCCAATAGGCCGTTTAACCTGGCATTCAGGCAATTTCGGCACCGGGTTTGAGTTCCCTGTCGGGGGTCAACAGCGCAAGCTCCTCCCCTTCCGCGGCTAGCAACATGCATTCCGACTTTTCGCCGTGTATCGTCGCGGGCTCCAGGTTCGTCAGCACCACTACCTGTTTATCCTTCAATTCATCGACTTCGTAATGGTTTTTTAAACCGGAAACAGTCTGTAAAACCTTCTCACCTACATCCACCTGGATTTTGTATAACCTATCCGCACCTGACATTTCCTTTACTTCCCGGATTACCCCCGAACGCATATCGAGAGCATTGAAGTCGTCAAAGCTTACTAAGTTATCAGCCATTTTCTGTTCCTCCTCCATTTGATTCTTTTGACCTGCAATCTTCTCTTTATATTCTTCCTTCAATTCTTCAACGTCCTGCTTTTCAAGCAACGGTTCCGGCTCGGCAAGCTCCCCGGAAGGAATACCTTTGACGTCATCCCAAGCGGGATCAGAAAGTTGAAATATCTCGTAAACTTCCTCCGAGAAGGACGGGACAAATGGCTCCAGCATAATTGATATAGATCTGGCGATCTTCAGACTAGAAACCACGACGGCCTCGTCCCCCGTCTCCCATGGTTGCTGATCCTGGAAGTAACGGTTCCCAAAATTCGCCAGGTCACATATCTCCCTCAGAGCAGCAGAAAGCCCGCCGGATTCAATAATACTCTCAACTTCTTCAACCGTTTCATCAATCTTCTCGTCAATTTCTTCCTTCACGCCCGCTTCCGGAACTGAACCATCGTAGCGAGAATACGTAAATGACGTGACGCGGTTTACAAAATTGCTGACGTTATCGATAAATATATTGTTTACTGCCTTATCGAGCTCGGACCAGGAAAATTCGACGTCCTTTTTTTCCGGACGCTGGAAAATTAGATAAAACCGCCAGAATACCGGGTCCATCAAATCGGTGGCATCTCGGGCAAAAAGGCCAACCCCCTTGCTCTTGGAAAACGACTTGCCGCCGATCCAGTTCAGGTATTCACCGGCACTAATCTGGTCCGGTAGGTGGTACCCCTGACCGGATGCCAGCAGCTGTCCGGGGAACAAGAGCGTATGGAAAGGAATATTGTCCTTTGCCAGGGTGTAAACCTGTTTAACACTATCGGAAAACCAGTAATCCTCCCAGCTCTCGTCGCTATCGTTCTTTTCAAAGTACTCGATAACTGCCGAAACGTAACCAAGTGCCGCCTCCGCCCAGACGTAAATCACCTTATCCTCGGCACCTTCGAACGGAGCGGGAATTCCCCAGTCGATGTCCCGCGTTATTGCCCGTGGCTCCAGCCCGTCGTTGAGCATCTGATCGGTAAAACGCTTGACGTTGTCCTGCCAGCCTTCGTAGTGCTCATCAACGTATTCCTTCAACCGCGACTGAAGTTTTTCGAGGTCAATATACCAGTGCCTGGTACTTTGAAACTCGATGTTCTCGCTTCCGCAGATAGCGCACTTCGGTTCTACCAGTTCTTCCGGTTCCAGGAGAGAACCACAGCTATCGCACTGATTGCCGTGGGCGCCACTCGCACCGCATTCAGGGCAACTACCTTCGATGAACCTATCCGCGAGGAACCTCTGGCAATCGTGGCAGTAAGCTCTTTCCTCCTCCTTGGAAAGTATGTAACCTTCGTCATCCATCTGACGATGGATTTCCTGAACGAACTCCTCGTGCGTTGGATTAGTCGTGATCGTATAGTTATCGAACTCTATATTAAAGTCGTCCAGGATACCCTCGATGATCTCGTGGGTCTCGTTCGCTAGTTCCTCCGGTTCTATCCCTCTTTTCTCTGCCTCGAACTCTATCCTGGTCCCGTGTGCATCGGAACCGGATACGTAAAGGGTCGGATGACCCTTCAGCTCGTAATAACGGGTAAAGACGTCACCGGATAGAAGCGACGTCTGAATATTACCGAGATGCGGTTCACCCGAAGCGTAAGGCCAGGCACTACATACAAGTACGTTCTCTTTATCTTCCGACATTTTGATAACCCCATTGGAATTTGTTCAATCAACCATCAACAGGCAGGAATTATAACGGAAAGATTTTAGTAAAATGCTACCTTCATTACAAGTCGAGAACCCCGCCCCAAGGGACGCGGCCTGTAGAAAAACTGATAAACCCCGGACTTTGTTCCATTCCCAAGAGAATACCCGGCTAATTCGCGTTATCAGCCAAGCAACCTCTCCTTCCCAGAATATATGTTCATGCGTTTACCTCTCGTAAAACCCACCATCGAGAGGTTAGCAGCTCTGGCGATCCTTACCGCCAGCGTAGTGGGGGCCGAACGAGAAACGGTTATCGGAACCCGGCTCCTTATTGCTTTAAGCGTCATTTCCGAGGAAAGACGTCCGCTAGTTAGGACGATTCTCTCTTTTAAGTCCTCACCTGCAAAACAAGACTTTCCGATCACTTTGTCCACGGCATTATGGCGTCCGATATCCTCCGCCAGGTGCAGTACCTTCTTACCGTCAGCAATTGCGGCAGTGTGGGACCCACCCGTCAGCCGGAATAGTTCGGCACGTTTTTGCATATTCCCCATTAGACTCGGAAGAACGGCGGGACTTTCGATATCCGGACCCGAAAGAGTTAATTCGAGTGAATCGAGGTTTTCCACCACCGCGGTAGCCCGACCACAGCTGGAAGTAAGGGCCCTTTTTCGTTCAAAATACGCCTCGAATTCCACCGAATCCTCCAGTTTTACGTCGACGTTTTTCCTGGAATCGCCCAAATTTATACTCTTTACCTGATCAAGACTGTCAATTATCCCTTCGGATTTCATAAATCCCAGGGCAAGCTCCTTCCTCTCGGCAGGACTGGAAAGTAGCGTGACTACCTCCCGGCCATTCACCTTGAGACTCAGGGAACTCTCGACAACTACCTCGTCCTCTACGGATTCGACCTCGCCACCATTCCACTTTAGGATACTCTGGGACTCGTACTTAACCATTTACGCCTCCGACTTGTAAGAAAACCAATTCAGTTACTTAATTCTTAATTCCCGGCGTGTCATGTTAAGTCAACCACCCGGAAACCACCAGTGACAAGTAGTGATTTATCACAGATTATCGGGTAAGAAACGACCGAGTTAAAGCTTCCGTAAATATTTACCACCCAGGTATTCTTCTTTGAGGAAGACTAGCTCAAGCACGTAAATTTGTTTGTGTAATTCAATACTGGTTAATATACTAATTTGAGAAGATTATAATTTTTCTCGTAATCGGGGGGTAGATTTTGACTAAAAAGTTTCCGGAATCAGCGTTGATCTTACTCCTCCTGGCAGCGTGTCTGCTTTCCGCCCCAGCGTTCTCTCAGGACCGGGAAACTAAACCGCAGGGGATTATTCCGGAACCTGGGAAAAAGTCGGACCTGGAAGTAAGTATGTCTACGAACCAATCCCTTTACCGGCCGAGAGAAGAAGTAATTGTCAACTACGAGGTAAGTCAGACTGCTTTCCTCTACCTCTACAGTATCGACACCCGGGGGAAAGTAACTCTATTATTTCCCAACAAGTACGACCAGGACAATAAAGTAAAGCCGGGGAAAGGAGAACTGCCCGGCCGAGGTTATAGCTTCATGACCGGGGAAGAAGAAGGTCGGGAGTACCTGCAGCTGATTGCAAGCAAGGTCAAACTCCCGGTCTTTCCCTCACCGGAATCGAAGGACTCTCAATCCAGCCCTTTCCTCAACCTGGCAACGGACCCGGGGGAATTCGAGACCGCCACGACAAAGCAAATAAATGAGACGACGACCCAGAAGAACTGGGATACGGACTGGATCAGCCTGGAAGTAACCCAAAAAACCGCCCGGCTATCGATCAGCTCGACCCCCACTAACGCCAGGATCTATATTGACGGGGACTTCGCTGGGACCACGCCCGACGCTTTTGACGTTCGCCCCGGGCAAAGGGACGTAAAACTGCTGTTGGGAACTGACCTGAAATGGCAGGGAAAAGTCAACGCGGAGGCAAATCAGGTCACAAACGTGACAGCGAAGCTGGAGAGGGTAAATTATTCTTCCCTTTTAATCAAATCGAACCCTCCGGGTGCAGAAATAACTGTGAACGGCGACTATAGAGGGGAGACCCCCCGGAGGATATCCGTCGAATCGGGAGAAATCGAGGTCGAGCTCGAGAAAAATGGCTACTGGGAATGGCGGAAGGAAATACGACTCTACCCCGGAGAAACCAGGACCATCGAAGCCAGCCTGGAATCAGAATCCGAGGCCGGACCCGGTTTTGAACTGGACGTCCCCGTGGGGATTGGTTTAAACGCGGGAGGGATACTGGGTACTTCCCCCTCCTTCGGCGGGGACCTATCCTTCAGTAGCTGGATAATCGGCGGCTCGCTCAGGTTGACCGGTTCCCCCGAACTGCCGGAGAATATCAACTGGAAGAAGGAAGATTACCGGGGGGAAGAATTGAACTACGGCCCGGAAACCGAAGTCTATGCCGGTTATCGATTTAACTTATTCAACTGGCTAGATCTCGAGGTCGGAGCCGGCCTTTCCGTACAGACTATAGCACGGCTTCAGCAACTCGACACGAATTCCGGCCAAAGTACAGGTGCCATTCAGCCTCTGGCCGACGTATTCCGCAACGCTCAGCGGATATACGAATATCATCCAACTTTTTACGGGGGAATTTCCTTAAAGCCTAAAAAATTCTCACTTCAACTTACTTACCACTCCCGCCGCGGTCCGGTTTTTGGAATCGGCTACCACTTTTAATGCCCTGTAAATAGGGATAATTCCTCTAAGTCCTTCTGGTTATCACAACTTCCGCGCTACCCGTCATGTTGAGCGCGGAGGGTTTTTTGACGGAAACCTTGACCTTATCGGTCGTTTCCAGCTCCAGAATGATCCGAGCAACTTTTTCGGCCAGAGCCTCTATGAGCTGAAAGCTGGAGTTTTCGACCATGCTCCTTACCCGGGATTCCAGCACACTGTAATCTATAGTATCGGTCAGGGAGTCGGAGTTGCCGGCTTTTTTTAAATCGGTAAAAATAGTTATATTCAGTATCAGTTCCTGTTTGGCTTCCCGCTCGTAGTCCTCCGTCCCGATTATCGCGCCAATGGATATATCATTTATCTTTACCAAATCAGTATTTTGGTTGTTTTCTTTATTCATATTATCCCTCTAACTCATGCAATAAGTTCCTGCCGCCATCGACGTAGATAATCTGCCCCGTCACGAAATCGGCTTTCAGCAGGTAGGCAACTGCTTCCGCTACGTCGCTTTTTTCGCCGGACCGGTCCATCGGTACCCGAGAAGTTCTCTCTTCCAGGTATTCCTCTCCAATACCTTCGGGCGGACTAATGAGCCCAGGGGCAACTCCGTTGACTGCAAATTCCGGTGCCGCTTTGAGCGCAAGCATTTTCGTCATCCTCGCCAGTAGCACTTTGCTGAAATAATAACCGGCGTGATCCCAGTCATAACCGGAAATTCTCGTATCAAGCAGGTTAACTACCCTGCCCTCCTCGCTCTCTTCGAAGAAAGCCCTGCTCAGTGAAAACGGTGCCCAGGTATTAACGCTCAGGTTACGTTCAAGTTCGTCAAAATCGAGCCCTTCCACGCTGGACTCAGGAAAGATCGCGGCGTTATTTACGAGAAAGTCCAGACCTCCCGCCCGCGAAACAACTCGTGAGATGTATTCGGAATAATCGGTCCGGGCCGTAAAATCCGCCTTTTCCAGCCAAACTTCGGCTTCCTTGTCCAGCAACAATTCTCTCAGTTCCTCGGCTTCGTCCTCGGAGGACCGATAATGAACTACGATATCGACCCCCATGTCGGCAAGGGTAAGAGCAATTTCTCTACCAATTCTCTTTGCCGCTCCGGTAATGAGAGCCGTTCTACCCTGTAATTCCTCTCCGGCCAAAGTCAAATCAACCTCCCGCCGCTGTATTAAACAGCAACTTAATGGTGACTTTACTAACGTACTTCAAAAAGATTTCGACAAGTTCCCAGTTCGTAGCCAGTCAGGATTTCAGCGTTTAAATAAATTCGCCTTCAGAGTACTCCTCTAGCTTATCCGCCATCTCAACCCTGCCGAACCTCCTGTAGGCAAGGGACTCGTAGCCAAGGTCCAGCACAGGTACTTCCATATCTTCCACTTCGACAATTCTCTTGTGAGCTTCGATGTCTATCGGCTCCTCCCATTTTCCATCGTAATATTTCTGTACGGCTCCCATCAACTCAACAAGGACGCCGTGAACCATTAACGCTCCGAAGTGGGACCTTATTCTGTCCGTTGAAGAGAACTCGACTTCCTTTATAACCCTCTCCTGAAATATGTCGGCTATCTTATATGCCCCCTCCTCGTCCGTCTGGATATCAATATCGTTTGGCGTGACCGGAACGCCCTGAATACAGAAGGAGAGGCTCCCCGTTACAACCCAGTTTATATCTCGCCCATGAATCTCCTCGTACAGCTTTCTCAGGGCGTTCAAGTGTTCATCTGGTATCATCTTTACTAACCTTCCTTGCTTTTATCGGTAGTTCTTCAGCACTTATTTTACGTTCTTTTACCTTTCAAATAAACTTGTCACAACTAGCAGCCAGCTAACTTGGTGGGCGGTATAATCGGGGAGAGTTCGACAGCTTTCCCGCCTCCTCGATTTCAAAGTTTCCCTCTCATTCTTCTCAGCCTCTCTAGCTGCGACAGGACGGCGTGTAAATTCAAACATTTTAAGGCTCGATTCTAACTAAAGGAATGCGAAATAGCTGTAAAGTTGATAAAATCTTTACGCTGGCTGGCAGTCATTGCAAGATTTGGTTTTAGCGGAAACTTGTATCACGATTTGGAACCTAAACAACCTCGAGGAAAGGAGGGCTATGTCTTTAATCAATTTCAACTACTCTTCCAAAATTTTAGAGATGAATACGGAGATAAATATGATCCTGCCGGAACCCTTGCCGAGCCCTGAGGGAAGCGACGAAAGAATAGAGAGAAAGTTGCCTTCGAACGGCTTCCCGACCCTATACCTTCTCCATGGACTGACTGAAGACTCTACCGCCTGGATGAGAAAGAGCTCGATAGAAAGGTACGCTTCGGCCAAAGACCTCGCAGTGGTAATGCCGGACGCCGATGCAAGCTTCTATACGGACATGGCATGCGGCAAGGATTACTTCAAATTCCTTAACGAGGAACTCCTGGATGTCGCGGGGAAGTACTTTCCCCTGTCAAAAAGAAGAGAGGACAACTTCGTTGCCGGACTCTCCATGGGAGGATACGGGGCATTCAAATGGGCACTGAGGGAGCCGGAAAAGTTTGGGGTCGCAGCCAGCCTATCCGGTTCGCTCGACATCGCGCAGGTGGTAGAAGGTGTCGAAGAACCTGAAGAAAGGGAGAAGCTGGAGTGGGTATTCGGAAACCTGAACGATCTCAAAGGAAGCAGGGATGACTTACTCCATTTGGCACGAAAACTCGCAAATTCTGATAAACCTCGGCCAAAGCTATTCCAGTGCTGCGGCAGGGACGATTTTCTTTACGAGCCAAACCTATCGTTCAAACGAACCATCGACGAACTCCCGCTTGACCTCACTTACAGCGAGGAAGAGGGGGTCGGACACCAGTGGGACTACTGGGATCGGATGATTCAGCGGGTGATCGACTGGTTACCGTTAGACCAATAGGAAAACTCGTTAAATGATTTTCTGAGGTCACAAAGAAAAAAATTGAATTAACCCAGTTGAAGCAATATCTTTTAAGGGTATTGAGATTGAAATCACGAAAAGTTTCTAGCTGGAACTAATCCTAAGGTTCAAACGGCGCTCCGCGGTATTTTCCCGTGGTAACCGGCACCTGTAGAAAAAACTTGCAGCGATTCTGGGAAAAAGGAGGTTTTTGATGAAGCCAGCCCGGCGGGGATTTCTTATCTTACTGGCTACGATCGCAGTTCTTGCTTTGACCTTTCCCGCGACTGAAGCAGCTGAAGGAAAAGTGGCAATGTACTTCTTCTGGTCGGAGGGTTGCCCTTACTGTGCCAGGGAAAAACCGTTTCTGGAGAAGCTGGAAGAAAAGTACCCGCCGCTTGTGGTCGTCAAAAAGGAAATCTCAAGCAGCAGGGAAAACGTCCAGTTACTACAAAAAATGGGAGAGGAATACGGTAGAGAGGTTCGAGGCGTACCAGCGACATTTCTCGGCAATAGCGTCTGGGTTGGTTTCGACGAAAAGGTGGGGGAGGAAATAGAAGAAAAGGTCGAACAATGTATCGTCGGTTCCTGCGTCGATCCGATGGTTAAATTAAAAGGCGAGTCCGAGGTAGGCGAGGAATCCAATCAAGGAACCAAGGAGACGCTCGACGTTCCGTTCCTTGGGACAGTTGACTTGAGCTCGATGTCATCCTACCTTTCAACGGCCCTAATAGCCTTTGTAGACGGATTCAATCCCTGCTCCCTCTGGGTTTTGACTTTTTTGCTCGGTCTGTTGATCTATACAAAATCTCGAAAGAAAATTATCATCGTTGGATTAACTTTTCTTCTCATAACGGCGGGTATTTACGGACTATTTATTCTGGGATTATTTAACGCGTTTCAGTACATAGGTCAGCTAATTTGGATTCGGGCAATCGTCGCCTTGATCGCTTTCTCCTTCGGACTGGTAAACGTCAAGGACTACTTCTGGTTCCAGGAAGGAATCTCCTTCAGCATTCCGGAATGGGTAAAACCCAAAATAGCGGAGAAATTTAGAAACCTGACCCAGAAGAGTCACTCCTTGCCCGCACTCGTCGGTGCTACTGTACTGATGGCCCTGGGGGTAACTCTGGCCGAACTGCCCTGCACGGCAGGGTTTCCCGTAGTCTGGACCGGCATTCTCAACACGCAGGGGGTATCCGGCTCCACTTTTGCCATTCTCTTCGTCATTTACATGACTATTTACCTGCTGGACGAACTTCTCGTATTTGGGACGGTAAGTGTCACGTTACAATCAAGCAGAATAAAAGAAGAGCACGGTAGGCTACTCAAGCTCGTCGGAGGAACGCTCATGCTAACGCTTGGAACCAGTTTCCTCTTTGCCCCCGAACTAATGAACGGACTTCGCGGGTCCTTAATAGTCTTTGGGGTGGCTCTTGTCGTATCCGTCCTTCTAGCCTTGTTACGAAGAGCTGGGCTTCCGTCTTTTAAATCCGAAGGCTAGAATCAAAAACTTAGACTATAAACAAAATTAACCAAGGGCAACGTCCAAACTCATCATTATGGTAAAACCAATCATAGCACCCATCGTCGCCAGGTCCGCGTTTCCCTCGAGCTGGGCCTCCGGCACTAGCTCCTCTATCACCACGTAGATCATTGCACCGGCCGCAAACGCCAGTGCATAAGGTAGCATTGGCCTAACTATTATTACGGCCAGAGCACCAAGCAAGCCGGAAATAGGCTCGACAAGACCCGAAAGCTGCCCGTACCAGAAACTCTTGATCCGACTGAAGCCCTCCCTGCGCAGCGGCACCGAAACCGACGTACCTTCGGGGAAGTTCTGGATACCGATACCGAGCGCTAGCGCAACTGCTCCACCCAGAGAAGCGGAGGGCAAATCCGCGGCAAGAGCCCCAAAGGCAACACCTACCGCCAGTCCTTCCGGGATGTTGTGTATGGTGATGGCCAAAATGAGCAGGATGCTCCTGTGAAGACTCGTCTTTACCCCTTCCACCTCTTCGTCGGGAAATCCGATATGGAGGTGGGGTATAAAGTTGTCCATCCCTCTAAGGAATATTCCACCCAACATGAACCCCGCCGCCGCAGGGATCCAGGTCGGTAGAAAGAAATCGGCAGCCATCTCGATGGCGGGGGCTAGCAGGGACCAGTAACTGGCCGCAATCATCACCCCGGCCGCAAAACCCAGCATGAAGTCCAGAACTTTCTGGTTAATCTCACGGAAGAAGATTACTATTCCGGACCCTGCAGCCGTCATCAACCAGGTAAATCCCGTACCAATCAATGCCTGATGCATGGGAATAAGGGATCTAAACCAGCCAACCATATATTTGCCTCCTGGTCAATGCTTCGTTATCAAGAAGGTCAAACAATTAAAACGACAACTTATGGCCAGAAGCGACCGGTCAGAGAATCATTAAAGTGCAAAAGAGCTCCCTTAACCGGTCTCACTCATCTCTGCTTCCAGCGTGGCAACAACCTTTTCGTAGACCTCGCCACCGACTCCAATTACGCCTCTATCCATTCTCTTTCCGTCCAGATCGTATTTCAGCTCGCCCCCGTGAACGTCAAAAGCTCTGCCACCCGCTTCCTCAAGAATTGCGTGGGGTGCACAGCAGTCCCAGATCCCCAGTTTGTAGGTCGTATAGTAAGCAAGGTCCGACTTTCCTTCCGCAATCGAACAGAACTTTATGCCAAGACTGCCCATCCGGGTGATTTCGCTAATTCCTAGCTCCCCGGCAACCCGCTTGTCCGTTTCGCTAAAGTGGTTCCTGCTGGCTATTAACTCGTAATCCTCGAGCTTCCCCTTACCTGCAACGGAAATCTCGGTTTTTTTGCCGTCTTCCAATAAGTAAGCACCTTTTCCCTTTACAGCGTACCAGAGTTTCTCCTGGGCCGGGGCAAAAACAACCCCGAATTGCGGCTCGCCTTCGACGAGCAAACCGACCATAATGGAGAACTCTCCCGTCTTATCGATGAAGTCCTGTGTCCCGTCTAGCGGGTCAACTATCCAGTATAAATCGTCCTCCTCGCCTTCAACCAGCCCCGTCTCCTCCGCAACTATGCCGTAACCAGTACCCTTTAAGCCGTCTATCAGTATCTCTTCGGAAGCTAGATCGGCCTCCGTTACGGGACTATCATCTCCCTTTTCCTCAATAGAGTAGTCCGCCCCGTAAAACTGCAGGGCTTCCCGTCCGGCTTCCCTAACGAGCTCTATAACTGCATCCCTGTATTTATCCGGTTTTACCAACAGTTAACTCCTCCTTGTTAATTTAAATCGACCAATTTGAAAAGAATAACAAAACCAATTAACGGAAAGATTATATGATCTAAAATGAGCCCTTTTCCAGTGATTATCTCGTTAACCAGCTGATACGATCCCCGGAATTGAGTTGATCAATGACCGGAATAGGGGGGGTTAATTCTACTAACGGGCTCCCCCATTGTTGATTTTGCTGTATTTGAACGACATAATCATGGGAAGTGGCAGAAAGGGGGTAAACTATGCCATGGGTTGAAGACGACTGTAAAGGTTGTGGTGATTGCCTGGACAGTTGTCCGGAAGATGCCATCAAATTAAACAACGGCAAAGCCGAAATAGATAACGTAATTTGCACGAAGTGTGGAGACTGTTTTGAAGCCTGCCCTTTTGACGTAATCAGGCCTAATTCGGAAAATCCGGACCTGAGAGGCGGCTTCAGGGATACAGAAAGAGGCACCGGCCGAGGGTCCGGGCGTGGTGCCGGTCGAGGCGGAGGAAGAGGTCAGGGCAAAGGAAGGTCCTCCGGTAGAGGTCAGGGAAGAGGAAGGAGATAAAGCAATATGAAACCGATAATCGCCTGTGGTACCGAGGACGGGGAAAGCCTCTACGAGGACCATTTTGGTCAATCTCCGTACTTCAACTTATACGAACTCAAACCGGGTGGTCCCGAACTAATCGAGAAGCTCGAAAATATATCCACCGAAGAAGGAGAGGACGAACTCCACGGAGACCCAATAAAGGCAAAAAATATTTCTTCGCTGCTAAAAACCAAATCCGTAAACGTTCTTCTGGCGCAGCAAATGGGGCCAAATATCGTCAAAGTGAGCAAAAACTTCGTTCCTGTGATTTCTCGTGAAAGGGACATCGATACCGCGCTTGATTTGATAAAGGACAACCTGCACCTCGTCGAACGGAAATGGCGCAAAGGAGAAAAGAGTGAGCACCTTGTGCTGGGCGCGGACCCGGAGAAGGAGTAAATTATTAAATTGACTTCCAGGGCGAATTAAATGAAAAATTTAATAATAATTGGAGACGGTGTAGCCGGTGATACGGCGGCCAGAAAGATCGTAACCCAGCCCGGAGAATTTCACGTCTCAGTATTCACGGCGGAAAAGTTCCCTTTTTACCAGCGAACCCGGGTGGGGGACGTTTTGAGTGGAGACGTCAAGCCGAATGATTTGATCTTGCACGACAGAAACTGGTATTCCGACAAAGAGATTGACCTACACCTGGACACCCCTGTTGAAAACATATTTCCTTCAACTCAAACCATCTCAACTGCTTCGGGCGAGCAATTTGGTTTTGACAAGTTGCTTCTTGCAACCGGGGCTAAGCCGATCTTTCCCGGGATAGAGGGCAAGGAAAAGGAAGGCATATATACCTTAAGAACTCTCGCGGACGCTGCTGATATTCGCTCCGATCTTGAGCACATAGATAGCGCAGTCGTTATAGGAGGGGGAATTCTCGGACTTGAATCGGCTTATTCGTTAAATGCCATGGGAATCACGACAACTGTGGTAGAAATTCTGCCTTTAGTCATGGGGAAACAGTTAGACAAAACTGGATCGAAGTACGTAAGGAAGCGACTCGAGAAAAAAGGAATCAGGTTTCGACTTGGCTGCGAGGCAGTAGCGTTCCTCGGCGGAGATCGCGTGGAAAAAGTTGAGCTCGATACGGGCGAAGTTATTTCGGCTGAATCCGTGGTAGTTTCCGCCGGCGTTTCTCCCCGAACGGAACTGGCCGAGGCAGCCGGCCTCGAAACCGGAAGGGGAATCCTGGTAGATGACCAGCTTCGAACCAGCGATGAGAACGTATATGCAGCAGGTGACGCCATAGAGCAAAACGGTAACTGTTACGGCATCTGGCCTCCGGCAAGGGAGCAAGGAGACGTTGCCGGGGGTAACCTGGCGGGTGAGAAAAATACGTACGATGGTAGCCTTAACTACTTTAAACTCAAAGTAGCCGAGATCGATTTGATCTCCGCGGGCATCAGGAAAGAAAGTCTGGCAGGCGAAATCGTAACCAGAAAAGAAGGGAACCAAGAGGACTACAAGAAGTTCTTTTTGGACGAAGGAGCCAGACTGATTGGAGTAATCGCAGTTGGTGACGTGTCAACTCATTCCACGATACTCAACGCGCTCCGGAAGCGGGAAGAGCTTAAAACCCTGGAAGAAAAGCTAGAGAAAAAAGGTTAAATCCCAACGTTACTCCATCCTTAGATCATTTATTGACTGTGACAAAAATACTCCCGGGGATCTCAGGTTCCTCCATATCGAGAAATTGAAAAACTCTTAACGACTTGAACAGATAATTCGAAAAATGAACTTACGTTCGCCGGGGCAAACGATTTGCAGGACAATTAGAGTCCGGTAAAATAGATTGGTGATTAGATGTCTCAAAATAAAAAAATCTCGATGAGGGGAACAAATTTTCCAGCCTCCCCGATCAGAAAGCTAAACCCTCTGGCCGAGGAGGCCAAGAAGCAAGGAACAAGAGTATACCACGTAAACATAGGCCAACCAGATATACCGACTCCTCCCGAATTCATGGAAGGAATTACGGAAGCGGACCTTGAAGTCCTCAGCTACAGCCCTTCCAGGGGGATGGAAGAAACTCTGGAGGCTCTGATAAATTACTACGGAGATCAGGGGGTCGACTTATCCGGGCAAGAGTTAATGGTAACTACCGGCGGTAGCGAAGCAGGCCTCTTCGCCTTTTTCGTTGCCCTGGAATCCGGCGAGGAGGTTCTAATACCCGAACCATTTTACACTAACTACCGGGGATTTGCCGGAATGACGGACGTGAAAATCGCCCCAATTCCAACCGAACAGGAAGACGATTTCAGGTTACCGGAAAGAAAAGAAATTCAATCCCTGATAACGGAAGATACTGGGGCAATCTTGCTAACAAACCCCAGTAACCCTACGGGTCGAGTTTACACGGAAGAGGAACTGGAGACCGTCCGGTCGCTGGTTATGAAAAACGACCTTTTTCTCATATCGGACGAGGTTTACAGGGAGTTCGTTTATCGTGATAAAAAGGCCCAGAGTGGGCTCAATATGGACGGAATCGAGGATAGAGCGATAATGATAGACAGCATCTCAAAAAGGTTAAGTAGCTGCGGAGCGAGAATTGGGGTCCTTGCCAGCAGAAACGAGGAAATAATGAATTCGGCGCTGAAACTGGGTCAGGCGAGGCTCTCCCCGCCGACCATGGGGCAACTGGGTCTGATTAATTACTTGAACTCACATGGTTATCCTTCAGCCATCGAGGAGATGGTAGAGAGGTACGAAAAAAGAAGAGACGCCCTATTAGAAGAACTGAGTTCGATAAAAGGAATTGAATACGGAGAACCACAGGGAGCTTTTTACCTGATGGTAAGCCTGCCGATCGAGGACGCCGAGGATTTCGTCCGCTGGATGCTCGAGGAATTCCGTCACGAAGGAGAGACCGCGATGATGGCCCCGGGAGAGGGCTTTTACGAATCCCCGGAGGGGGGAAAGGACGAAGTCAGGCTCAGCTACGTCTTGAAGGTCGAAGAGCTGGTCCGCGTGGCCGAACTGCTGGAAATAGGGCTGAAGCAGTACGGAACACGATAGAAAACTTATCAATCAGTACTTATCACATATGACGTCGTCCGGCGGACAATCTTCAAAGGAAAACCTTTCCTGAAGTAGCGCTCCGATTACGTTTTCGTCCGCAATTTGATGGGCAAGATGGAGGTGGAGGCACTTGATGTGCTCGTCACTCTTTATCCCGCCAATCCCCCTTTCCAAAGCACCAAGGGCACCTTTTCGCTTGAGGAAATTTTCTTCTTCCCGGGAGAGCAACTTCCTCTGTTCGTCAAGATAACTCCCCTCGTTTCTATTGTATTTCTTCTTTAAATCCTGGTCCGAGTTCAGCTCTTTTTCCAGCTGCTCGATGTAGCCACTCGACTCTATCTTCGCAACTTCTTCCCTTCTCTTTGGCCCCGTTAGCCAGTACAGGGTCGGAAAGACCTCGAAGTCCTCTTCCGAGTCCTTTATCAGTGGTTTCGTCTTGATTACTACGGGATAGCCGTAACTGCACCGGGCCGACACTTCGAGCAACCCCCTGGGAGCCCGCCCGAGCTGCTTCCTGATTATCTCCCTGTCATCCGGACTTACCTTTGCCAAACTTCCCCCTAAATCGAAGTTGTGAACTGGGGATGGACCAGTTAAGCGGTCCATCCCCGGAATCATAAAATTCAGAATTTAGTACTAAGCACCAAACTTCTTCAGCTGGTTGCTGTAACCCAGAGTTATCGGTAGCAAATTGCCGCTAAAGCGACCGAGACCTCCGTTCTGCACGGAGAGTTCATCAAAAGACGTCAGGTTATCCTTCCTGACGTTCGGACCTGCCACCATCGCGGGAACGGGATCCGCGACGTGCCCCCCGTATTCTATCGGTGTAGTATGGTCGCCCGCAAAGGACAGGTGAGTATTTTCCCAGTCGACGTTTTTCCTGAGCCAGCCAAACGTCCTATCTATCTTTTCGATAAAGTTCACCTTGGCCTCCGCGTCGTGATCGTGCGAGGCGTTATCGGTCCCCTTGAAGTGGACAAATACTACGTCCCTGCCAGCTTCGAACTCATCCAGAGCCAGCTTGACCTTGTTTATGATTTTCGAATCAATCGTCCCGGTCGTTCCCTCGGCGTGCTTGTATTCCATCCCGGCTATCTTTGCCACGCCTATGTAAAGCGCGCCGGCTGCTACGACCGTTGCCGACACTCCGTAGCGGTCCTCGACCGATGGTAATTCCGGATAAGTGGCGGCTCCCCGAGCCATGATCGCGTTTGCCGGAAGTTTGCCGGCCTCCCTTCTTTCCTTGTTTAACGGATGGTCTTCAAGTATTTCCCTGGCCTGCTCGGTAACCTCGTTCAGTATTTCGGCAGTTTTTCTGGACTTCTCGTCCTTTCCCTCGGCTTTGGGTATGGGGATGTCCAGTTCGTGCGGATCAGTAGGCGTTACGTCCCCACCGAGCTCCGGACCAGTAAGACAGATAGCTCCGCGGTGCTCGGTGCTCCTTTTGAACCTTACGTCGACATCCGGGTACTTTTCCGATCTTAATTCCGAAAGTGCCTCCTCGAGCCTGTCCTGACCCTCGGAAATCCTGCCGGCCCGCCTGTCTGCTATCTTGCCTTCTGAATCAACCGTAGCAAAATTCGTCCGGAAGCAGACGTCGTTCTCCGTAATATCCATACCAATCCCAGCTGCTTCAAAGACACCTCGGCCGGTATAGTACTCATAAGGGTCGTAACCAAACAGTGACAGGTGCGCGGTATCGCTCCCCGGCCTGACTCCCGGGCGGATCGGGTCCATCAGACCTCCGGAGCCTCTGGTGGAAAGAAGTTCGTCTATCTCCGGAGTGTCGGCGACCTGCAGGCACGTTTTACCGTCCGAGTCGGTGGGCCTTCCTCCTAATCCATCCGCAATGATCATTAAACTTTTCATTTAGATATACCTCCTGGTTCGTACTCTTGGAAATTTCAGGTCCCAATAAATCAATTTGTCAAAGGATTTCTAGCTATTAAAAGTTACGCCCTACCCGCCTTAATTTACAAGCCCAAACCGGAACCGTGCAGGAGAAGAGGTCGTCGGCGTAAGAAAAGGCCCCGGGTTTACCGGGGCTTGAACTTCATCTTAATCACCAAAATTAGCCGAGGAAGCCCTCCAGCACTTGTCCTGAGGAGGAATCGGCTGGTTTTTGTCCAGCACTCAAATGAGATATGCAACTTGGCTCAAGTACTTTAAGTTAGTTCCAAGATTGTCCAGCAAATAGGTAGAATTAACGATTTCCTGGTCCAAGCAGCTTTCCTCATTTGAGTGCTGGGTCTTCTTTTGTAAAAGAACAAAGTCCGTCGTTAAACCTGTTTTTCTACAAGCTCCGTCCCTTGGGGCGAGGTTCTTGACTTCAGTTACCGTCAGTAACAAAATTAGATCGTTCTGATTATCACCGATTCCTACCTGGTTTACCTGTTTCCAGTGTGTATCGCCTGGCCGTGTACGTTTTCGGCGGCCT
>CAZYCI010000010.1:0-26053 GCA_964645955.1 uncultured Thermotogae bacterium | reverse complement strand
CGAATACCAGCATAAACGTGGCGGGAAATGCCACCAGGAAAGCGAGACCCTTTTTATCGCGAACTATCTCCTTTAGACCTTTTATCGCAACGTAAATAAATTTCATTATTCGAGCCCCCTGCCTGTGAGGTGGATGAATACGTCTTCAAGCGTGTTTGTTTGGCTAATTGATATATCGATGACGCTCATGCCGGCTTCCGCCAGGGCTTCCCTGAATACGTTAGTATTACCGACTGCATCAAGAGCTCTTACAACTACCCTGTTGGAGGCTTCGCTGGTTCTAATTACTTCATCCAACGATTCCAGCTTTTCAATGGCTTCCGAGTTCTTCCTTTTGTCCTCTAGCTCGATTTTTATTGAATCGCCTTCCCCAACACTCTTCTTGAGGTTTTCCGGCGTATCCACCACTTTTAGCTCGCCGCGGTCGATTATCCCTACCCGATCGCTTACTCTGTCGGCTTCCTCCATGAGATGCGTGGTCAGGATGATACACCGAGTTTTTCCTTCTATTAAGCCTTTAATGTACTCCCAGACTGAGTACCTTGATTGGGGGTCCAGCCCGGCCGAGGGTTCGTCCAGGACGACGATTTCGGGCTGGTGTATTATACTCATGCCGAGATTTAGCCGGCGTTTCATGCCACCAGAGAGCTCGCCGGCCAGGCTATTTCTTTTATCAGTTAACCCAAGGTCCTTCAGTATCTTTTCCGTTCTGGTCTTAAGTTCATCATTTGGTACTTCGTACATATTTCCCATAAAACGTAAGTTTTCGTGGCAAGTTAGTTCTTCCCATAGAACCAGATCCTGGGGGCATATTCCAACCTTTTCCCTCGGTAGCGAGTCGTCCATCCCGCCGAAATTTACTTTTCCGCTCGTGGGACTCAACAACCCCACCATCATCCTGATGGAGGTGGTCTTTCCCGCACCGTTTGGACCGAGAAAGCCAAATATCTCTCCCTCTTTGACCTTGAGGTTGAGATCTTCTACGGCGGTAAAATCGCCAAACTTTTTCGTCAGGTTTGAAGTCTCAATTGCGTACTGGTCGGAAGCCAATAATTTCACCCCACTGGAAAACAAATGAAATCCATAACTAGCTTTCTCGCAGGACACAAGATATTCACCATCGATAATAATAATCTGCAGGCATCTTTTAAATAAGGTGGGTTTATATCTCCTGGTTTCTTTTATTGTGAGTTCGTGGTTAATTCAATTAACCGATCCCAATTTGTTTAAGAACTCTTTTTCGTTGCGGCCAATAAAGTTTCAGGTTTTTTGATATTGGGGGTTTCATAAAAACGCTTTTATGTCTATTTAAGTCGTTATGGAAATATATTTATTTGCCTTATATATTTGCTCCTTGTGTCACCCTATTGACTGCTGTTGTGCCTATAACTGAAAATGAGCTCAGCTAAAAAGTTGAACTGAGAGTTTGACATACGGATTAGTTCTTGATAAACTAAAAGCGCTTCGAATAAAAGTAAACAACTTTGCGTGAAAAAATATGGCTGAAAAATCTACCATAGATGATGTAGCTGAAAAAGCCGGAGTAGCGGTTTCTACGGTATCTCTTGCCCTTAACAACAAGCCGCACGTCAGTAAAGAAACTCGTAACAAGGTCCTCAAAGCGGCTCGAGAACTTAACTATCAACCAAATTCGGCGGCCCGGAACTTGGCAACGGGCCAATCAAAAACGATAGGCTTGCTGATTCCGATAGATTTAAAGAGCGTTTTCTCGTCAACCGAATTCTTCCAGAAGATGATTTCGGGAATGCATCGAGCTGCCAGAGAGATGGGTATGACTCTCTCTTTGCAAATAGTGGAATCGGAGGAAGAGGCTATTGAAAGGATAGAGTACGCAGCCCGTACAGAAAGCGTCAGCGGCTCCGTTATTACGCACCCCTCTACATCCATGCAGTATCTGGATGTGATCCATGAGTACGATTATCCGGCTGTATTCCTCGGAGATCCCATTGAAAACGAACCGTACGTCGATAATGACAACCTGAACGTGAGCCGGCTGGCAACTGAGCACCTCATCGATCACGGCCACGACCAAATCGTCATGCTAACGGGTCCCAGCAACTTTACCGTTTCCAGAAACAGGACTCTGGGCTACCGTTCCGCTCTGGAAGCAGCCAATATTCCTTTCCGAGAAAACATGGTTTGGGAAGCTGATTTGAACGAGCAGTCGGCCTACGAGAAAGTGCTAAACTTAGCACCACAGTTCGATTTTTCGGCTATGTACGTATCCGTCGAAGTTCAAGCGGTTGGCGCGATGCGAGCACTGAGAGAACTGGGACTTTCGGTTCCGGATGAGGTGGCCCTCGTGGTGGTCGGGGAATCAGAATTGGCCAAGCACCTTTATTCTCCACTAACTACAGTCGATTTGAATACCGAAAAACTTGGTTACCTCTCCGCAAAAAAATTGATCAATATCATTAGAGAAGAAGAGGAGGAGCCACAGTTAATAGTTCAGGCGGACTTACAGATAAGAAAGTCCTGTGGTTGCAATAAATCCGACGGGTTAAGTGGGAGGTGATATACAAGAAACTTGACTAAGGCGGGCTCGTTTTGGCGTGGGTTATTTAGTAGAACAAAAAAAGGAGGAAAAGCTTATGAAAAAAGGAATTTCAATTCTACTCGTACTTTCCCTAATTGTTGGTATAGCAGTAGTCGGATTGGCTGATAGTCACGAAGATGACAAGAAAGTCATAGAGCAGAAGGTCATGACTACCGAAAGTGCCGGTATAGAAAGGGCACCGTTCCTGGGGCCGCTGGTCGGCGAAGACATGAAGGGAAATGTCAAGGACAACGTCTACTACCATATGCCGGTAGTCAAGTACGAGACGGAGCACCCGGACGTCGACATCCAGCTCAAAGGAGAAGTTCATCCCTACGGCGACATGCTGAAGTCCATGACACTCGCCGTTACTTCTCAATCTACTTTCGATTACATCGAAATGGACGATATCTGGCTCGGTAAGATCGCCGATAGTGGTTACCTTTCCGACGATTACTCCGAACAATACAAGAAGTGGGCGAACGACCTGGGGATGTACGACGTATTCAAGAAGGGGTCTACCTATAAAGGTAAATGGTACGGCCTATGGAGAGCGACCGATACGAGGGCTATCTGGGTCTGGAAGGATGTCTTGCACGAAGCAGGTTACACCATGGAAGACATAATGTCCGCCGAAGGCCTGCTTAATGCCCTGCCTGACATAACGAAAGCCGCAAAAGACGGATTCGGCATGGCCGGCGGTCTGGAATATCCGTTCAACGGCAAATGGGCTGTCGACCAGTGGTACGGGTGGCTTTACCAGCTCGGTGGTAAGATCCTGAAACAGAACGAGGACGGCGACTGGGTCGCGGGCTTTAACAACGAAGCTGGCTACAGATCCCTGAATTACGTCAAGAAGCTTAAGGAAAACGGTGCCACAATGCGGAGATCCTGGCAGTGGATGCTGGCCAACTTCCTCGACAGGAATTACGCCATGACTTACGAAGGTAGCTGGGACATCGTTTCAATTCTCGAAAAATATCCGGATAAATCCGTTCAGGAAATAAAGGACAAGATAGGCGTAATACCTACGACGGTATTTAAAGGCCACGACATGAGGGTTCTTACCGGAGGCTGGATCTGGACTATACCGGAAACCGCTGAACATCCGGACGTTGCTTACGATGTATTGACGGAAATGTTCGAGGATAGAGAGGCATACGCGGAAATGACCGCGTACGAAGGGAAGTTTCCGACTACGGAATGGGTCTGGGAATCACCAACTTACAAGGAAAAGATGATCGGCGAGGTATTGCCGAAAGAGTGGTACGACAGGTTTCGGGAAGGCGTTTCTGGCGGAGTCTGGCGGCCGTTCTTCCCCGAGTACCCCGATATTCAAAAGGAACTCTGGGACGCGACGCAAAAGGTCGTCATGGGTAAAGCAACCGCTGAGGAAGCTCTAAGCACTGCCGCAGAAAACGTCAATCAGATGATGAAGGACTAAGAAGGATCAATACCACGAGGGGGATCATCACCCCTCGTGGTTAATTTTTAAGGAAATTTAGGTGATGTGATATAGATGCGCAGATATAGCCTACTCGTGCCAGCTATGTTTCTTTTACCGGCGATTGGAGTACTTTTCTTCCTCCAGTTTTTTGCCTGGGGCTGGAATATAAACCTGGTACTTCACGACGTCACTTTGATGAACTTCCTCCGAGAATGGGAATTCGTCGGTCTGGAAAATTTTAGGACGGTACTGACTGACCCCAGGACGTTAACTTCACTGCGAAATACGGCAATTTTTGCTTTTTCTAGCATAAGCCTTCAGATGATTATTGGAACCGCGGTGTCCTATTTGCTTTATCGTGCCGTTCCGAAAGTGGAGCGGTTCTTTCGCCCGATTGTAATCTTGCCCTGGCTCTGCTCCGTCCTGATAGCTGCTTTCGGGTGGCAGCTCCTATTATCAAAGGACATAGGCTTGCTCAACACGATAATTACGGGCCTTGGTTTCGCCAGGATTGACTTTTTTGGTGGGTCGACTACGGCAATGATATCGATAATCCTTGCCAATACGTGGTGGGGAACGCCCTTCACTATACTTTTGATGGGTTCCGGCATGACTTCCATTTCACCTCAGCTAATAGAAGCCTCCAAAGTCGACGGGGCGAGCGAGTGGATATTTTTCACTCGGGTTGCATTACCTATTATACTTCCCTTCATCCTGATTAACCTGATACTGGTAACAGTGTGGACCATCAATATGTTTGGATTGATTCTGGCGATGACAGGCGGGGGACCACTCAACGCGACGAGAGTATTTCCCCTGCACGGTTATCTCGCCGCCTTCGATAGTGGGAACTTTTCCTACGGCGCGACCGTCACGGTTTTTTCCGTCATGATCAACATAGTTTTAATTTATATTTACGTCAAAATAGCCGACGTGGAACTTGTCTAGAGGGGAGTCGACATGTCAGAAAAAGCAACAAGAATTACGTTACTGGTAGGTTATTCAATTTTTTCTCTGTTGCCTATCTACTGGTTGACGAGTCTATCATTTCAGCAGGAGATAAGCTTTCCGCCCAAGCCCGTACCGACGAACCCGACGATCTCTCATTACGTCGGCCTGCTTACGGAATCCGGGATACCGATAGCGATCTTGAATTCGATTTTCGTCGGACTATCGGTCGGTTTCATTTCCGTAGTAATATCCTCCATGGCTGGTTACGCCTTTTCGAAGCTTGAATTTCCGGGTAAGAAAATTATTTTTCTTGGCGTCATCATGACTTTTCTCCTACCGCCCCAGCTCAATATAGTTCCGCTCTACTCTTTGTTTGCCGAGATGAACCTTTTGAACAATCGACTGGGAATGATTTTTCTCTACCAGATCCTAGTTTTACCGCTGAATATTTTCCTCTTTTTGAATTATTTTGACACGATCAAAGAAGCGATCGTTGAGTCGGCAATTATTGACGGAGCAGGCCCGATCAGGCGGTATTACAAGATTTTTATTCCCCTTTCAAAACCGGCGATAATTGCCGCGTTTATCTTTGGGTTCCGGTTTTCCTGGGCGGAGTACGTGTTTGCGACCACCTTCATTCGATCCGAATCCAAGATGCTGTTTACGGCGGCTTTAAAACGGGCTGTTCATGCGGGGCAATATACAATTAATTACGACTATATGGCTGTAGGGGCCATATTGCTCTTCATTCCTACACTCATTGTACTCATCTACGGTCAAAAATACCTACAGATCGGCCTTCAGCTGGGAGGAGTTGATTGAGCTGATTTATGAGATTTTTCGACTGGTTAAGATCTGTCTTCGGCGTCAATTGAGATGAGAGTCTTAAAGCGGAGCTTACGGGTTTTTGGGAAAAATTTCTTTAGGTTGACTCTGCCATTTCTGTTACTTCTCGGCGTAAACCTCGGGCGCGGGAGCCTGGCGGTCCTTCAGCGTTTACCTGCGAGCATTGTTTCCTTGCTTGGCGTGGCTTTCCTGGGGTTTTTCTGTATCAGTGGCTTGATTCTGGACACCTGGGGTGCGTTAAATAATTGCCAATTTGGAGTCCGGGAGAGCTGGGGCTACGTAGCGAGAAACCTGCCGAGGTTACTCTTGACCGTATTGATCGCGGGGGCGCCCTGGCTCGTGATCCTCTATCTATTTATTCATTTTTTTAATTTTTTCTTGTTCCTGCTTCTGGCGGTTTACCCCTTTTTCATCGTTTTTACCCTGCCGGAGCTGTTGATCAACGATAGTGGGCCCGTCGAAGCGTTGCGGACTTCATTTCAGCTTTCGCTGACGCACTCAACGAGAACGATCCTGTTAACTTATCTGCCAGGAACTTTAGCAACTTATCTATACTTTCTGGATTTCCAGTCGCTGGTCGTTTCATTGGTAATTCCCGCCTGGTTCGTTACTATTTCTACTCAATACTGGATCCTTATGGAAAGTGCGGGGCCAGTAGAGTATTTCAAGGAGGTACCGGTGGATTGAGTTATTACCGTGGTCTGAATTGGGAAAAGATTGGGCAAAAACATAAAACATAGCCGGGAGGAATTTTGAAAGAAACGAAAAACAAGAGAGCCAACCATACGGAGAAAGAATTAAAACAGCTAGCCTACCGCCACAGGAAAGAAATAGAGAAAATTGAGTGTTATCTGTCTCCGGATTTCCTAAGACCGGAGGATATAATTGAAGAAGACCTGATGCCATGCAACACTGGGTTCTCCTGGGATAGGGAGCGCAGTAAGGGTAAGGAAAGGCGGCTTAGGGCTGATCTGGATTTGGTTAGTGGGGGTGATGAACTTCCGGATGAGGCTTCTCTCGGAAATAACGCCTGGTTCAGGCTAAGGTTTCCAAAACAGGATTTAGCGAGTTACTGTGCCCCGGCTTTGCACTTTTCGGTAAAGGGTAAGTCTGCTTCGAGTATGAGTCCGATCAAAGGAAAGCCATCAGTTGAAGCTCTCTGTTATAAGGGCGGAAGACCTTGGGCCGGTCTGGACCATGGTCACGACCTCATTTATTTGACCGAACCACCGGAAAGAGGTAACGAATACCAGCTTCTGGTAGAAGTTGGTACCACACTTCTCTGGGGCGGGCTTGACGTGGAGTCATTTTATCTCGAAGCTGCGGAAATCGTTGAGGTAAATGAAGAAGTCAGGTCCTTATACTTTGAGTACAGTACCTTTAACCACCTGAGAAAAGAGCTTCCCGACCACTCTCCCGTAAAGCAGAAGATCTTAAGCACGCTGACCGAAGCAAGTCACAAGTTCCCTTTCGGAGCAGACGAAAGGTCCAGGCTGGCCCGTGGAGCAGCGGAAGCAAGAGAAGTCCTACAACCGCTCAAAGAGCTCAAATCCGACTTCTCGGATTTTACCCTATCTACAATCGGCCATGCCCACGTGGATGCTGCCTGGCTCTGGCCCTGGACTGAAACGGTTCGAAAGTGCGGGAGGACTTTTTCCACGGCGGACAAGCTAATGGAGGACAACGAGGATTTCGCTTTTCTACAGTCCCAGCCCCACCTTTATCAGTTCGTCAAAAACAGGTATCCTGAGCTCTTTGATCAAGTCAAGAAAAATGTTAAAGAAGGCAAATGGGAGCCCGTTGGCGCGACATGGGTAGAGAGTGACGTCAACATGAGCGGAGGAGAGCCGCTAGCACGGCAGTACCTTTACGGTAAGCGGTATTTCAGAAATGAATTCGGGGTCGACCCAAAAATCACATTTATTCCGGACGTTTTTGGTTATTCAGCTGCTCTACCGGGGATAGCTCACGCCGCGGATTGTCCTTATTTCTTTACCCAAAAAATGAGCTGGAACGAGGTTAATGATTTTCCCCATCATACTTTCCTCTGGGAGGGCATAGACGGTTCCGAGCTCCTGGCCCATTTCCCACCAGCCGATACTTACAACGGTATGAGTACCGGGGATTCGGTAAAGGAAGTTATTAAGACCGTTCGCGATTTTAAGGAGGCAGACCAGCTGGATAGGGCCGGTTACCTAATTGGCTGGGGGGACGGAGGTGGCGGAGTGAGTCAGGAGATGATTGAAAGGGTCCGGGTGATTGACGAAGTCGATTCGTTGCCAGACCTGAAGTTCGGCAACTTGAAGGAACTATTTGAAGAACTCGATCAGGGGCGAAATAAGCTCGATAGATGGACCGGGGAACTCTATCTTGAACGGCACCGAGGCACTTTAACCACCCAGGGAAGAACCAAGCTGATGAACAGGAAGCTCGAATTTGCACTCCGTGAGGCGGGAATCTGGTCCGCGACGGCTATGGTGCAAAGTAAGGACGCAAGTTATCCGAAAGAAGAACTCGAAAGGAACTGGAAGGTGCTTCTCTTTCACCAGTTTCATGACATCCTTCCCGGCTCTTCCATCGGCGAGGTTTACGTTGATGCGGAGAGGGACTTCGGAAAAGCTTTTCACAGCGTTTACAGCCTGGTGGATGCGGCCCAAAATGAGATAACAGAAACAGAAGAGGACTCGAATATTTTTATGGTATTTAATTCCCTGTCCTGGAATATGGACAGGCCGGTTGAGTTAAATAAGCCGGAAGGCGTATCTGGCAACACTGCGACCGTAATTGATGAGAAGGGAACGGAATTACCCGGGCAGGTAACCGGGGAAAACGACGAAAAACTCGTATTCAACGTCCCTTCTCTGCCTGCAATGGGTGGATGTGCCTTTAAAGTCCTAGCCCGGAATTCCGCAGGCAACAACGCTATTTGCGTTTCGACTTCCCGGATGGAAAACTCGCTTATCGAAATCGAGATGGGCAAGAAGGGGTTTATCTCCAACATTACGGATAAGGAGGCCCAGCGGGAGGTCCTTTCGGACCCAGGGAACCATTTATTAGCTTACCGGGACCTGCCAACTGAATTCGAAGCCTGGGAACTGGAAGGTGACATATACGACCTCAGCGAAGAGCTTCCAAAACCTGCGGAAACGGAAGTCCTGGAGAATGGACCCGTCCGGGGTGGACTGCGGCAGAAAAGGTATTTTGGCAATTCTATAGTGACTCAAGAAATTTTCATTTATTCGGACTCGAAGCGGATTGATTTCGAAACCAGCGTGGAGTGGGCAGAAAAGAACACGCTTTTAAAGGCGCATTTCCCGATTAAGGTTTTAACGAGGGAAGCTACGTACGAGATACAGTACGGTCATTATTCTCGCCCGACGCACTCCAACACCAGCTGGGACGAAGCACGGTTCGAGGTACCTCATCAGAAATGGGTCGACGTCTCCGAGTACGGCTACGGCGCTGCCGTACTGAACGATTCAAAATACGGAGTAAACGTTGATGGCAGTAATATCGGTCTCAGCCTTCTCCGCGCCCCGGAATCACCCGACCCGGAAGCAGATATCGGCATGCATCGGTTTACCTACTCCCTGCTTCCTCATTCCGGAGATTTCCGCGACGGGGGAGTTATCAAGCAGGCTTACGAACTAAATTCTAAAACGAGGACCCGGCCGGTTGAAGATTTCGATAAAATCGATCCCCTGGTAAGAATTGAAGATGAGGGGGTAATAATTGAAGCAATAAAACGGGCCGAAGATACCGAGGATGCGATCGTTATCCGGGCTTTCGAAGCCTGGGGCCGAAGTACGAAGGCCGATTTAAAGCTGAACTTTTCGCCCGAGAGAGTCGTGGAAGTAAACCTAATTGAGGACGAAAAAGAAGAATTGGTTTCCGGGGAGAGAAGAGTTGAGCTGGAATTTTCAAAATTCGAGATCAAAAGCTTAAAGGTCGAATACTAATTGAGCTACACGGAGGAATTCAATGGACAAAAGATGGTGGAAAGAGGCGGTATTCTATCAGATATATCCTAGGAGCTTTAACGATTCCAACGGGGACGGTATCGGCGACCTCCGGGGGATAAGGCAGAGGATAGATTATCTTGACTACCTGGGTATCGACGCGGTCTGGCTTTGTCCGGTATACGACTCCCCAAACGACGATAACGGTTATGACGTGAGGCATTATCGAGAGATTATGGGTCAATACGGTGACATGGAGGACTGGAAAAGGCTAACTGAGGACCTGCACGAACGAGATATCAAGCTAATAATGGACTTCGTGCCTAACCACACCTCCGATGAACACCTCTGGTTCAGGAAATCAAGAAAGTCAAAAGATAACGAATACCGAGATTACTATATCTGGCGCGAGGGAAAAGCAGAGAAGCCACCGAATAACTGGAAGTCAGTTTTTGGAGGATCTGCTTGGGAATACGATAACGAAACGGAGGAATACTACCTCCATCTTTTCTCGAAAAAACAACCTGACCTCAACTGGGACAACCCGGAGGTAAGAGAAGAGCTTTACGAGACGATGCGCTGGTGGCTGGAGAAAGGAGTTGACGGTTTTCGCCTGGACGTAGTTAATTTCGTCTCCAAGAATTATGATTTACCGGACGATGACCCACAGGAAGCCCCCGGTTCCCCAGGTAGTAGCTATTACATCGACGGTCCGGACGTACATAGTTACCTTCAAGAAATGAATCGGAAAGTATTCTCGGATTCGGGAGCCGTCGCAATCGGTGAAACGCCGATGGTCTCAAAGGAGGATGGGGTTAAATACGTCGATCCCTCTCGGGATGAACTGGATCTTATTTTTCAGTTCGATCACGTAACTTTTGATCAGAGCGACGGAGGTTTCTGGGACCTCCCACGGGAATGGAAACTAACTGAGCTTAAAGAAATAATGACCGGATGGAGGGAAGCGGTTTCCGATGTCGGCGGCTGGAATGCAATCTATCTCGGCAATCACGACCAACCCAGGATAGTGAGTCGGTTTGGCAACGACGATGAATATCGCCGAGAATCGGCTCAGACCCTGGCGACTCTTCAATTGACGATATCCGGCACCCCGTTCATCTACCAGGGAGAAGAAATAGGCATGACGAACTACCCGTTTTCTTCTCTCGAAGAGCTTCGAGACGTACAGTCGATCAATCAGTTCAACGAGATGAAGAACCGTGGTGAAGTAGAAGGGTTTGATGAAGTCAGGGATTACGTCAGGTTCTGGAGCCGAGATAACGCACGAACTCCAATGCAGTGGGACGCGGGAGAAAACGCCGGCTTTACGGAAGGAGAGCCGTGGATCAACGTAAACCCCAATAAGGATCAAATAAACGTCAAAGACGAGAGGGCCAGTAAGAGTTCGGTTCTGAATTATTATAAAAAATTAATCTCTCTCAGAAAGGATTACGAAGCCCTCATTTACGGCGACTATCGCCTGGTGCTCGAGGATGACGAAGATATCTTCGCTTTTTTGAGGGAGGGGTCAGATAATTCAACCCTTACCGTGTTAAATTTTTCCGAAACCGGGACCGACGTTGGACTGGCTGAAGGGGCAAACTGCGAAAAAGGCGAACTCCTAATTTCCAATTATCCTGAAGCGGAATCGGGGGAGTTAAATTCATTGGCGCTCCGACCGTACGAGGCGCGTGTGTATAAAATCTAGCGACAAAGTGAAAGGAGGTCTGACGGCCTCGCCGTGGCCAAATTACTTTTCGCCAAAAGCATCCCGGTAGGTTTGCCGGTAACTATCGGTAAACGAACTGACGAAATCGTTTTTGGGATTCTCAAGGATCTCTTCCGGCGTGTCAACTTGAACGAACTGACCGTTTTGCATTATCGCGACCCTTTCGCCCAGGGAGAATCCTTCCGCGAGCTCGTGAGTTACGTAGATAGAAGTCGCTTCGAAGTCCTCGTGGGCATTTAAAATCTCATTTCTCGCTTCCTTCCTCCTCTCCGGGTCCAGGTCCCGCAGGGGCTCTTCGAAAAGCATTACCTCCGGAGGCAGGGTCAGGGCCCGACCGAGAGCTACTTGTTGCTTTTGGCCTTCTGACAACTCACCCGGCTTTCGGTCGAAGAGCTTTTCTCCTATTCCGAGACGGTCCGCAACCCTCATTACCCTCTCTTTGATTTTACCAACAGTCAGTCGTTTTAGCTTGAGAGGGAAATTCAGGTTTGAATAGCCCTTTTCAGAGTGGACCTTCAAATGAGGATAGAGGGCATGGTTTTCAAATATCATCCTTATCCTTCTTTCAGAGGGTGATAGACCCTCCATTGATTCGCCATCGAGTAGTATCTCGCCCGCATCGGGTTTAATCAGCCCGGCAATTAGCTTCAGGAAAGTCGTCTTGCCGCATCCGGTAGGGCCAATGACCACGAAAAATTCTCCAGGTTCAATTTCCACGGACAGGCCCTCGATGACCGTTTCGTCTTTGAATGACTTTTTCAATCCGGAAACCGTTATTTTCCTCATTGTATCACCTGTCCCTTCCTTCCGTCGGCATATTACAGCCGCATCCCCCTGGAGTCAAACAGGTAGTTTTTCGAGGTTCGTATTTCAGCTACGATCAAGCACAGTTAGCTCTTTGCGGCCTGAACAAGTTCGGCTACCCTGCTTCCCAGTTCCTCCGAACCCCTCAAGGCGCGGTCGTCCGGTTCTCCGATCGCCACGGGTCCGTAATGGTCGTTTTCCGGGGTACCTTGAACGATCATCCCGTGAATAAGCATCATTTCGATTATCGCAATGATCGTGGTTTCGTTGCCCCCGGCCCTATTCGCGGCCGAGCTAAACGCTCCGCCGATTTTGCCGTCCAGCTCGCCGTGATATTCCACCGACCGGTCGAATAACTTTTTGATCGGAGCGGAGGGTAAACCGTAATAAGTTGGTGAGCCCACGATTATTCCCTGCCAGTCGAGCAAATCTTCGGTTTCTGTATTTTCTACCGGCTTCAGAACGCCGTCGACTCCGGAACCGGTATCGTTGACACCTTTGAGGACGTGATTCGCCATCTTCTCAGTATTTCCCGTCTTCGAGTGGTAAATTATACCTATTTTGCTCATTTTTCCTCCTTTGTATTGTTTTGAGGTCCGGGTTCAATTATTTAACCGGACACGGGGTTGAGGTTATGTATAAAGATGATACTATAATGTGGCTATCGCTAACAAACAGGAGGCAGATACCCAATCGACAGGCTTCAATTCAGCTCTCTTTCCCTGGCTCGGTTTTCCAGCGGGCTCGGCGTGGCAATGGTCTCAACTTTTATTGGAATTTACTCCGATATCTTTAGTCTCAGCGGGGTTCAGGTAGGTATGATTGGAGCAGCTTACTCTTTTACCCAGCTCGTAATTCTATATCCGATCGGCCGTTACGCCGACCTGGGCCACAGGAAGTTGTTGTTGCTCAGTGGACTATTCGTCGGAGTTCCCGTTTATCTTATTTTTTGGCAGGTAGGCGGGTTCAGGAGCTTGTTTGGAGCCAGGCTCCTTCAAGGGATTATAATCGCGCTGACCACGTCGGTCGGATTATCCTTTATTAGTATAAGGAGCAGAAAGGGAAACCGGGGCAGAAATTTGGGAACTTACAACTCCCTTAGGGCTGCGGGCCAGACAATTGGCGCCGTTGCCGGTGGGGTCCTCGTGGCACGGTTTGGTTTTGGGATTCCGTACATGATGCTGGCCTCCCTGTACGCCCTGAGTGTTGTGATGATATTTTACTTCGTCCCCCCGGAATCCCGGGAAAGCAGGGAGAACCGCGCTGGAGGCGGGCTACACCTATCCGAACTTTTTTCTGGGAGCAAGTTCAGGATCCAGATGGGATTTGAACTCTGTTTTGCCTTTGCGAAGTCTATCGTAATTGTATTTATTCCCGTTTATGCCTACGCAATCGTAGGTCTATCGGAAGGTCAGCTGGGCGCGGTTGTGGCGGCCCGGTACGTGATGTTTGCGCTGGGGCAGGGACCGGCGGGTAAACTTTCGGATAAAGTGGGGCGCGTTCCACCAGTCATCGTTGGAGGGATTTTATTTGCAGTTGCAGCCTTTGTTTTACCCTTCCAGTCTAGCTTCTGGGGTCTCCTGCTCGTTAGCGCCCTATTTGGGCTGGGAGATTCGATACGGGTTCCGGCCAGCTGGGGTATCTTTGCCGATCAGGGGATCAATACCGGACCGGCGACCTCGTTTGCTTTTCGGATGCTGGCCTGGAGGCCAGGTTTGATGGCGGGTCCGCTCCTGGGGGGCTGGCTCAAGGACATAGCTGGTATAGCGAATTCTTTTTACGCTGCGGCACTTACCGTATCGCTGGCACTGATTGGTTACCTATTGTTTTACTTTCGCAAACGTTCTAACGTGTCAGCTTAAAAGTTCCGTTTGCAGGGACGATACGCCCTCCGCATACGAAATTTTTGACGAGTTTATGTCGTTGTCACTTCTTAGCTGCTCTATTACCATTGATCTGCGGTCAATAAACCCTATTGCGGTTATCAGTTGTTCCGGTGATATAAAATGGGTAAGCTGGACAGGATAGCACAAAAATTGCTGGGTAAAACGAGGGAGCCCGGTTCGGAAGCCGGTAGTTATTCCCCTTCGCGCATCGGTTCGGGTAAGAGCAACCCTTTCCGGATGAAGAAGAGACTGCTTGAGAAATACAGGAATAGCGACCTGCTAGAGGAAACGGAATTTTCAATTATTGAAAACGACTATGGGAAAACTCTCCACCGGGTGGAGCGCATCAACAAACCTTTTAAAACTCCAGGAACCCGGCCGGACGATATTCTGAGCGACTTAAAGCTGATTCATGGAATCGGCGAGGCCCGGGAAAAGGAGTTAAAGGAAGAAGGTTACGCTACGGTCCCTGAACTCGTCGACCACGACCGCTGGGGAGAAAAGGCGACATCCATCGTTCAAATATTTAGGGAAGGGGATATGACAAAAGCTTACGGAATGCTGCGAAAGTGGAAAAACCTTTCCGACCCCGACCTGGTCAAGCTTGCCGGACTGCTTGAGAAGGAGGATTACGCGTTCGTGGATATCGAGACAATGGGGTTGTCCAACCAGCCAATATTCCTGCTGGGGATAGCTCAGCCCGTTGCAGCTGGGATCCTCGTTCACCAGTACCTGGCAGGAGATTTGAACCAGGAGATGGCGACTCTGGTGCAGTTTTCGCGAAAACTCGAGGATCTGGGACTTATATTGACCTACAACGGAATGAACTTTGACATTCCTTATATCGAGCGCCGGCTGGCCTACTACGGTAACCGGACGAAGTTTTCTCACCCGCACCTGGACCTCTACATTTTCACGAAAAAATTTCTCAAGGATCGAGTAAAAAATTGCCAGCTGAATACGATTGAGGAGTCGATCTTAGGGATAGAAAGGGATCTCGACGTTCCGAGCAGATTAGTACCCGACTTCTACAAAACCTATCGGGATAAAGGCAATCCCGGCCCGCTGCTGCCAATACTTGCCCACCACAGACAGGACGTGCTCAGTCTGGCCGATCTTTTCCAGAAAATTACCGAGGTCACTCTTGATGCAAGCAAGTAACGTAATCGCGGGACTGAAGGAACAGAGCTGGTACGAAGGTCAAATGGAGCACGTCGAACTCCTGCCGGCACAGGGAGCCGAGTACGGGGATGCCAGCTTCGACGAGAGGATAAAGGAGTTTCTGAATTCCCGGGGAATCAATTTATTCTCTCACCAGGCGAGAGCGATAAACCTGATAAAAGAGGGAAGGAACGTAATTATCACGACTCCCACTGCCTCGGGGAAGACACTGGCTTTCAACGTACCCGTCATGGATCGGATGTTGAATCAATCGGAAAGTCGGGCTCTTTACCTTTACCCGACTAAAGCCCTGTCTCGAGACCAGCTTCAGACTATAAAAGAAATGGAAGCAGCACTTGGCCTGGAACTGGAACCCCGTGTTTACGATGGCGATACCCCGAGAGGGGCGCGCCCGAAAATCAGAAAGGAATCACGAATTATAATCAGCAACCCCTACGGAATCCATCACTACCTGGAGTGGCATCACAAGTGGCGGGATTTTTTTCAGAATCTCGACTACGTGGTCCTGGACGAGGTACATAGTTACCGGGGCGTCTTTGGGTCGAACGTTGCCATGGTGATGAGAAGGTTGAAGCGGATCCTGGAACGCTACGACGCCAATCCTCAGTTCGTACTGTCCTCGGCCACGATAGCAAATCCGCTGGAGCATGCAGAAAAACTTGTCGGGGAAGGGTTTTCCCTGGTGGCAGAGGATACGTCTTTTCAGGGAGATAAACACTTTATCTTCTGGAATCCTTTGAGCAATCCGGATAATTCCGCTCATAACCAGACCAGTAAACTGGTTTCCTACCTGGTCAATAATGAGCTGCAGACGCTGTGCTTTACTCTTTCCCGGCGAATGGCAGAGCTGATCGCGGACTGGAGCTCGGGACGAACGGAAGAGCCGGTTCGGGCCTACCGGGCCGGCTACAGGCCCGAGGAAAGGCGCGAAATAGAAAAGGGGCTAAGGGAGGGCAAAATAAGAGGGGTTGCAGCGACTAACGCACTTGAACTGGGAATCGATATCGGCGGGCTTGATGCGGTAGTTATGTCGGGTTACCCGGGAACTATTACCTCCAGCTGGCAGCAAGCCGGGAGGGCCGGACGGGGAGACGAGGATTCTCTTGTAGTACTTGTCGGCTTCGAAAATCCGCTGGACCAGTACTTTCTCAAGCATCCGCGAGAGTTCTTCGAACGGGAGAACGAACGGGCGATAGTGGATACGGAGAATCCGAACATCACCATGGGCCATCTTGCCTGTGCTGCGACGGAATTACCAGTTCGCGATGACGAATTCCTGGGAGATAATTACTCGGAAGAACTGGAATCGCTGGTAAGGGAGGGAGTTCTGCAGGAAACCCCGAACGGGGCTATGTTTGTCGGGGATTTCAGAGCCAGTGCCGCAGTTAACCTCGATAACATAAACAATACAACGATAAAGGTTATTCACAACGGGGATTTGCTGGAGACCATGGATGTGGAGCAAGCTTACAGGGAGGCTCACGAAAACGCCACCCTGCTTCACCAGGGTAGGAAGTACCTCGTTGAGGAACTTGACCTGGAGAGAAAAGTTGCCGAAGTAAAATGGGACGAAGTGGATTATTTCACACAGTCTGCTTCCAGGACAAAGCTCGATGTCGAAGAAAAAGAATCGGTAAGAGGGTTCGAGAATGTGGCGGTGAAGTTCGGACGTGTGGCGGTATCTGAGCTATATACTCACTACAAGGAGAAGAAATACGATCGAGTAATAGGGGTCTATCCCCTGGATCTGCCGCCACTTGAATTCGAGACGGAAAGTAGCTGGATCAGGGTGCCGGAAGAAATATTATCGGCGACGGAGGATAGAGATTTGGACCCGGAAGGCGGTTTGCACGCGGTCGAGCACGCCTTAATCTCCATAACTCCCTTTTACGCGATGTGTGATCGGTGGGATATTGGAGGCTTTTCCACCCGGCAACACGTAGAAGGTGGAGGAGCAGTTTATATATACGACGGTTACGAAGGTGGCATAGGTATAGCAGCGGAAGCGCACAAAATTATGGACGAGTTGCTCGAAAGCACTCTGGAGCTTATCTCCGATTGTGACTGCGATGAGGGCTGTCCCTCCTGTATCTATTCGCCCAAATGTGGCAACGACAACGAACCGCTGGATAAGCGGGCGGCAATTTTTATTTTGAAAGAACTCGTGAAACGTTTTGGTTACAGCTAAAGGTTAGCAGGAAGGTCCGGCTGGACCATCAGTTATCCCGCCCCGGTTTCTCGGAGCGGGATAATAAGGATCGCGATTAACCCGTATCCCTGCCGTAATCCTGGAACTTTTCCGCAAGAACTTCCAGTTCCTCTTCGTCCAGTGGGTCCGGAGAGATACCGGTGCTCAATACCCTATAATAGATTCTGGCCAGCTCTTCGATCAGTCCGGCAGCCTCGTAGGCGCTTTCCAGGTCACTTCCCACCGCGAGGGCACCGTGTTTTTCCAGCAGGACGCCGTTTCTATCCCCGATAGCTTCTATGGCGGCGCGTGCAATCTCCTCGGTGCCGTAAGTGGCGTATTCGGCTATCGGTACTTTGTCGCCGATGTTGGCGATCAGGTAATAGATTGGCGGGATACTTTTTCCTAGAGTCGCTATCGTCGATGCAAATGGCGAATGAGTGTGAACGACCGCGTTGACGTCCTCTTTATTCTTATGAATTAACGTATGCATCGGGGTCTCCGATGACGGTTTCGTTCCATCGCTGTCGAGAAGTTTTCCGTTGTAGTCTACTTTGGGTACCTGTTCCGGTTGTATCTCCCTGTAAGGTACGCCCGACGGTGAGATAAATACGTAATCCTCTCCCGGTGGAGAATAACTGACGTTACCGCCCGTGCCGCTGGTCAGCCCTTCTTCCAGCATCTTGATACCGATATTGATAATTTTTTCTCTGATCTCTGTGCTTCCCATTTTAGCCCCAATTACACTCGAGTAAGTTACTTTTCGTTTCCATAGTGTTCCCCAAGCGCCTCCGGTGGACGAGATTTTATGACTGCTCCGGCCAGAACGGCTATGGTTATCACGTAGGGAATCATCTGAATCAGCTCATTCCCCACGCCGAGGTTTATGCTTTGCAGTCTGATCTGTACCGCTTCGCTGAACGAGAACAGGAAGCTGGCGCCGAGTCCACCCAGCGGATTCCACTGACCGAAAATGTTTGCGGCAAGAGCCATGTAACCCCGCCCGGCGGACATATTCATGCTAAACCAGTTGAGGTGACCCAGGGAAAGATAGGCGCCTCCCAGCCCGGAAAGCACCCCGCTGAGAATTACGCTGAAGTACTTGATCCTTCTGACGTTGATACCCAGTGTATCGGCTGCTTCCGGCCGTTCGCCCGTCATTCTTATTCTCAAACCGAAGGGGGTTTTAAAGAGAAGTATCCAGCCTGCAACTATCAGAAAAAACATCAGGTAAACGATCGGGGACTGGTTGGCGAACAATTTGTCGATTACCGGGATCCTATTTAAAACCGGAATAGTTACTCTTGGAAGTCCGTTCACGTTTGGCGAAGTACCTCGTGTTCCCCAGAGAACCTGCATCAACCAGGTAGTAAGACCCAAGGCAAAGATGTTCAAACCTACTCCGGCTACCACGTGATTTGCCTGGAATTTTACGGTAAATATAGCAAATACTGCCGCAAGTAAACCTCCGGCAAACAGCGCGAGTAGTAAACCGAACCAGGGGCTACCGGTGTAGAACGAACCGGCGACCCCGGCAAACGCTCCGGTTAATATCATGCCCTCGAGGCCGATATTTATTACGCCGGACCTTTCCGAAAAAGTTCCACCCATGGCGGCGAGTGCAATGGGCGTAGCCATTCTTATCGCAGCGGATAAAGTGTTAAGGCTAAAAATTGCGACAAGAACTTTATTCATTGGCAAACGATCCCTTTCCGCGTCCTACCAGGGATGAAAACAATCTTATAAATGAAGGTGCGGCAACGAAGAGTATAACCAGTCCTTGAACTACGGTAAGCAAGTCCCCCGGGATTTCCGTGAATAACTGCATGGATACTTTGCCGGCTTCGAGAGCCCCGAAGAGCAATGCAGCACCCAGAACTCCAATCGGCCTGTTCCGGCCGAGAACGGCAACTGCGATACCGGTGAATCCATAACCCGGGGAGAAGTTGGTAATAAAACGCCCCAGAACACCCAGGACGATGGTACTGCCGGCAAGGCCGGCTACTGCCCCGCTGATTGCCATGGTAAGAACCATAACGTTCCTCGCCGGAATACCCCCGTATTCGGCAGCAGAGAGATTTTTTCCAACTGCTTTCAGGTCGAAACCAAGCGAGGTACTGGAAAGAAGAAACTTAGTAGTAAAAACGACTGCAATTCCAAGAATCAGTGCCCATGTTAGCCGAGTATTCGGAATAAGTTTCGGCAACCTTGCCTGGCCAGGAATGGTTTTCGTCTGATCTACTGGACCCTGAGTCTTGAAGAAGTTCTTGACGAGAAAAGTCGTTCCAAGCGTGGCGATATAGTTTAACATGATCGTCGTTATCACTTCGTGTGCGCCTGTACGAGACTTCAGGTAACCCGGTATCGCAGCCCAAACTGCACCGGCCAGGCTACCTCCCAAGAGCGCCAGGGGGACGAGCAAGATTCCGGAGAGGTTTGGCAGTGCTATAGCTATTATCGCGGTAATTAACGCTCCCCAGTAAAGCTGACCCTCGGCCCCTATGTTGAAAAGGCCACTCTGAAAACCAATCGCAACTGCAAGCCCGGTAAATATTAGCGGGATGGATTTTAACAGGGTCTGAGCAATGTTGTACGTACTGCCAAAGGCGCCGTGAAAGAGGTGATAGTAAGCATTAACAGCGTCGTGCCCGGAGAGGTAAATCAGTATCGCTCCGATAAGCAGGGCAAACACGATTGCCAGCAACGAATAAAAGAGCTCCGATAGACCGGATAAGTTCTTGAGGCGCTGAAAAATATTTTTCAGGTCCATATTTAGTTTTCTCCCCCTTTACCCGCCATCAGGAGCCCCAGCTTTTCCTCGCTAAACTCTTCCGTCCTGCCCCTGGCGACTATCGCACCTTCGTAAATGACTATCATTCTATCACTTAGTGTTTTTAGCTCCTCCAGTTCGGCCGAAATTAGTAACACAGCCCTACCGTCGTCTCGCATGGATAGGAGTTCGTTATGAATGAATTCAATTGCTCCGACGTCGACGCCTCTCGTCGGCTGTGCGGCTAAAATTAGATCAGGATCTCTGGTTAATTCCCGACCGAGGATCAATTTCTGTTGATTGCCCCCGGAGAGACTGCCGGCAGTTACCTCGCCTTCAGTACCCCGAATATCAAACTGCTCCACCACGTCCCGGGTATAGTCTTTGATCTCGCCCTGTTTTAAGAATCCTTTTCTGGAAAATTTTTCCGACCACTCCGAGCCAAGTATCATGTTCCAGTCGAGACCGAACTCAGTCACCAGACCTCGCCTCAATCTATCCGAAGGGATGTGGGCTATCCCAGCGTCCCTCCTTTCTCGGGTGGAAAAATTGCTGATATCTTCCTCATTGAGGCGTATCGCCCCCCGGGATAAATCCCTCAACCCCATAATTCCCTCTTCCAGCTCTAGTTGTCCGTTTCCTTCAACTCCCGCGACACCGAGTATTTCTCCAGCCCTGATTTCGAAGGAAAGCTCCTTCAAGGTCAAATTATTTTCCGGGTTGTGGAGTTTCATGTCTTCAACTTCCAGCACGGAACTACCTGGTGCGCGCTCGTTTTTGTCAACTCTGAGAACAACTTCCCTACCTACCATCATCCGTGCAAGTTCTTCGGGGCTGGTTTCTTCGGTGGGGACGGTTCCGACGTTTTTACCGTCCCGGAGAATAGTTATCCGGTCGGATATTGCCATGGTTTCCTTCAGCTTGTGGGTGATGAAAACCAGAGTTTTTCCGTCATCCCGTAGCTCTCGCATGATCTCGAAGAGCTCTTCTACTTCCTGAGGTGTCAGGACGGCAGTAGGTTCATCCAGGATCAGGATTTCCGCTTCCCGGTAAAGCGCTTTAAGGATCTCTACTCGCTGCTGGTCTCCGACCGAAATATTTTCTACTTTCGCTTCGGGATCAACGTGAAGTCCGTATCGGGCAGAAATCTCTTCCACTTCTTTTCTGGCTCTTTTTTCGTCAAGCATACCTCGTCTGGAAGGTTCTGCTCCCGCCATGATGTTTTCCGTGACGGTCAGTCGATCCACCAACATGAAGTTCTGGTGGATCATACCTATGCCGAGATCTATCGCCTCACTGGGTTCGCCGATTTCTACTTTTCTGCCCTTGATAGAGATCGTACCTTCGTCCTGCCGGTAAAGTCCGAACAGTACGTTCATCAGGGTGGTTTTCCCAGCCCCATTTTCCCCGAGAATGCAGTGAATTTCTCCACTTTGCACAGAAAATTCTACTGAATCGTTCGCAAGCGTTTCTCCAAACCTTTTCGTAATGTCGACCATTTCAACGGCCTTTTGTGTCATATGAGGTGGCACCATTCAGGTAAGTAGGCGACCGTGGCTTTATAGAAGCTACCACGGTCGCCGTAAAAGAAAAGGATTTTTATTTACCTTGCGTGTTCAATCTTTTCCGGGATCTCAACCTCGCCGGCGACTATTTCGTCCTTGACGGATTCAAGTTCTTCAACGACGGATTCGGGAAGCAAGCTTTCCGTATAACCGAGTCCCTTCTCCTCAATACCTAGAACGTTAGTTCCCATGTTTAAGTCATCGTTCAATACGTCCTTAATGGCTTTAAAGACAGTATTATTGACAAACTTCATACCGTTTGTCAGGACGTGCTCCGGGGCGAGGTAACCCTGATCCGAGTCGGCTCCAATTGCGTAGACGTCGTTTTCTTTTGCAGCATTTATTACGCCAAGACCGGACCTGCCCGCAGCCTGCCAGATTACGTCCACGCCGTTTTCTATCATGGAAACGGTAAGTTCTTTGCCCTTTGAGGGGTCGGCCCAGCTGCCGACGTAGGAATGCTGTACCTCGATATCGGGATCGACGTACTTTGCTCCAGCTATGTAACCGGCTATATTTGCGTCAATCAATGGAATCTTCATCCCGCCAACTACGCCAACTTTTTTCTGAGAATTAATCAACGGGTCGTCCGTCCTCGTGGTCATCATGCCGGCGGCTACACCCATCAGAAAGCCGCGTTCCTTTTCGGCGTAAACGAAAGAAGCCACGTTTGGTTGATCGACGACTGTATCGACGATGGCGAATTTTTGCTCGGGGTTCTGCCCAGCCACTGTATTTAGGGCGTCGGCCTGGTCGAACCCGATCGAAATTATCAGATCGTACTTACCCATAGAAGCAAACCGCGTTAGGTAAGTTTCGTATTCCGCCACGGCCGAGGGTTCGGCATAATCAAAGCTGATACCGAGCTCTTCCTCCGCACGTTTTAAACCTTCGTAGGCAGCATCGTTAAAGGACTTGTCGCCCAGACCACCAGTTGCAAAGACAACCGCTACGTTACCATCCGCCGCGCTTACTGAAGCCGCCGTAAATCCGGCCAGCGCGGTAAAAGCCAATAAGACGCTTAAAACGAATGCGAGACGCTTTTTCATTTTTACCCCCTGATTAAAATTTGTTTATTGGTTTAAAAATAAAAACTCCGAAATCTTAAAGTAACCGCTGTATTAGTATTTTACCCTGCTAGAGCTTTGACCGCGAGTTCTATTGCTTTGGTTTTTCCTTCGCTGACGATATCACGATGCGGGTTGTAACTGTTCGCGTCGAAGTCAACTGCCATCCCGTCGATTGCCATTACTCCACCCGCTCGGACCCCGTTTAACGAGGCCAGCAAAAACAGGATGCTCGCTTCCATCTCCACGGCGACCGCGTCCGTGCGGCTATAATAGTCGCTGGGCAGGTCTTCCAGTTCCGGGTAAAACGCCCCCACCGTCAGCACTATTCCGGTTCGGGGTTCGTAACCCAGCTTTTCGGCGGTGACGGTAAGGGTATCGACCAGGCTGTAATCGGCTATAGCCGGGTAAGCTTCCGCAACCAGCTGTGAGCTGACGCCGTCCTCTCTAATCGCCCCGGTGGCTATTACGATGTCCCCGTCCGTTATTTCGGGGTCCAGAGAGCCGGCGGTACCAACCCTAACCATTTCCCTTGCTCCACCCTTTATCAATTCCTCAAAGCACACTGCGGCTCCGGCGGCGCCAACTCCGTGGGAGGCAACAGTGATCGCTTTGCCGTTTAGCTTTCCGTTTATTAACCTGTATTCCCTGTTGTAGCTAATTTCTCTTGCTTGGTTTAGCCGCTCCGCGATTTTTTCGGCCCTTTCCGGGTCGCCACAGACGATCGCCCTGGAACTGATTTTTTCCGCGGAAACCTTTAGTATCGGCAGAAATTCTCCTTCCGTCATTATTCCGAACCCCTAAATTCAGCCAAAGACTCCTCAAGCGGGGGGCGTGCAATTCCTTTTTCGGTTATGATTCCCGTGACGTTCTTTTTGGGCGTTACGTCAAAAGCAGGGTTGTACACGTCAACTTCTTCCGGGGCAATCTCCTTTCCGTTAATGGTTCTTACTTCCTCGGGGTCCCTTTCCTCGATCTCGATTTCATCTCCGGATTCGATCTCGAAGTCTATCGTAGAAGTGGGCGCAACGACGAAAAACGGGACGTCATGGACCCGCGCCAGTTCCGAGAGGTTGTACGTGCCGATCTTGTTTGCAACGTCGCCGTTACCGGCCACTCTGTCAGCTCCGACGAGTACGAGGTCGACCCTTCCGTCACGGATGAGGGTGGCGGCAACGCTGTCGACGATCAGTGTAGCGGGTATATCCTCTTCGATCAGTTCGAAGGTGGTGAGCCGGGCCCCCTGCAGCCGGGGTCTCGTCTCGTCAGCGTAAACTTTTATATTCTTACCCGAGTTGTGCGCTTCCCTTATTACGCCGAGGGCCGTTCCGTATCCCACGGTAGCAAGTGCACCCGTGTTACAGTGAGTTAGTATCGTTGCTCCTTCCGGAACTACTTCGTTACCGTTCCTGGCCATTTCCTTATTTATTTCTACGTCCTCGCGCGCAATTCTTTCTGCCTCTTCCCGCATCATTTCAACCAGTTCTCCTACCGAAGCTTCCCTGTTTTCCTCCAGTAAATTTTTCAGCCGACGGATTGCCCAGATCAGGTTTACCGCCGTCGGTCTTGCCTGGCTGAGCTCATCACCGGCTTCCCGTACTAACTTGAGAAACTTTTCCTTCGGCTCCCCCTGGAATTCCCGGCCCGCCAGGTATAATCCGTAAGCGCCGGTTGCGCCAATGGCCGGTGCACCTCGCACGACCATATCGGCGATTGCGAATTCTACCTCTCGAAAATCCTCTGCCCGGTAGTATTCTACAGCTGTAGGTAATTTGCGCTGGTCCAGCAGGTGAAGAGCATCGTCTTCAAATTTAATCGTCGCGTGCTCCATGGTTAGCACCTCATTTCGGTTAGATATGCTAATGAGGCCAAGTACAAAATTGATTTTACAATCGCGTCCACCGCTTTTACAAAAACTAAAAACTAATTTTACGTATGATATAACTTTTCTCTGGAGACCTCAACAATTTTACCCTTAATAAACGAGTTCAGTTGCCCCGAGCTTTGTACCGGATACGTAAGCGCCACGACGGCGTTGATCGGTTCAATTAAGTTCTGACCCGGCCACCAGAAAAAAACTGTTTCTCAAGTTCTTTCGTAAACCAGCCTGTGACTAGCTGATTTAAAGCCCAAGATAATATCCTTCGAGGGCAGTTATTTTTCTGCCTCCATCAATCGGGCGAACCCGCGGAAGTATTCGTGGCTCTCGCGGAAAGTAAAGCCGGAGTTCTCCAGAATTTCTTGCCAGTTCCTTTCGAGGTAATCGTAAGCGTACCTGCATTCAGCTATCTTAAAAGGCAGGCGCAGGTAAAAGGGAAGTTCCGCCAGGGTAAAATCACCGTAATCCAGGATGAAGAACTTGCCTCCGGGTTTTAAGGCCTTCTTCACGTTTTCCAGGGTTCTTTCCCGGGCGGGATGTGGTAGTCCGTGAATTACAAACGAAGTAAATGCAATGTCAAATTCGGATTCATAGGGGAGTGGCTTATCAATTCTCCTGTTTTCTATCCTGATATTGGGATCATCGCCAAATTTCTGGCGGAACCGGGAAATTCCGTCTTCACTTATATCCATTCCGACGATCTCCCCGTCCTCTTCCAGATAACTTTTCATAAAGCCTGCGTTATAGCCACCACCCGCACCGAGGTCCAGAATTTTGTCTCCCGGATCTATATTCATATCGGAAACAGCACGGGCGATGAACTTTCGATATCGTCCAAGCGTTCCTACGTTGAGGAAGTACTCGTAGTACCTTGCCAGGATTCCATTGATCTCCACGTGGGAATCCGGATAGAGTGGTGCCAAATCAGTTCACCGCCTTGTTAAGGATTTAAATTTACTTTGCAGCTGAGGCACCGATTACCGTTTCTTCTCCATTATTTGGGCGAATACCTCGTCATCTTCTATTTATCTTATATCAGGTTCGGATGCCATTTAAGCGTTATCTCAATTATTAAAGAGTCCAAAAGCTGGGGTTTTTCCAGTCCGATTAGATCGCCTCCGATTTGGCAAGGGCTCTATTCTCCGGAAATCACCGATTTGAATTCCTGTACGATCCCTTTAAAGGATTGGGTCGCGTCCGATTCAGGGTAAGCCTTCACGAAA
>CAZYCI010000009.1:9337-27081 GCA_964645955.1 uncultured Thermotogae bacterium | reverse complement strand
CCTTATTCCGCTGAGTTAAAACCGTTGTCCCGAACCTTTCGCAAAAGTTATGATACCCAAATTTAGCGGTTTTTTCAGGTCTGTTGAAAGTTTAAGGTTGCTTATGATACTTATTTTACAAGCAAAAGTGGGTCCAGCACCCAGATGAGAAATGTAACTTGGAAAGGTAATCTACCGGTAAACGGGTCAGGCTGCCTTATCAGAGGGAAGTCAAAGCCTTGGGCCAGGTTACGGAGCTCATCTGGGTGCTGGTTGAAAGCTATGGGAGAGCAACTTGCTTTACCATTTTAGCTATGACCAAATGGGTAATGGTAAATAAGTTTCTCAGCTAGTAATAAATTTCCTTGCAAACCAAGTTAGGTTTGGGTCTTAAAGGAGAGAATCGCACGATTTAGGTGATAGTAAAGGGTGAACTCCGATGCAATTAGGTTCTGCTTTAAATAATCCGTTATTTAGGTAGTGACGGTTTTGATCGTTTCGAATCTTTGCTGTAAGATATCCTAGCCTGGAGGCGATATCATGTTAGAATGGAAAGGCAGATCACAGGGGGTTTATTTCGCTTTTTTGATTGGGGTGGCGATCCTATTCTTAGGGTTTTCCGTGACCGGTTTTGGCTCGGAGGAGCTGACGATAACGCTGTACCAGAACGGTCCTGCCGTGGTTGTTAAAAGGGACCAGGTAGAGTTAGAAGGAGGAGACGAGCTGAAAAGATCGATCCCGGCTAAAACCATTTCCGGTTCAGTTTTCGTCGATAGCCCCGGGAGAGAAGTTAAAACAGTAAAAATTATACCTCGAATTAGCAACGAGGGGGAACTGCTGAAGAGTTTGATAGGTAAAAACGTCGAGGTTTCAGTGAACGGTTCGGGCCAGGACCGGGTTGCAGGTGAACTGGTTGACGTCCTTAACGGTAAGTTATTGTTGAAGACTACCAGCGGCAAGAAGCGGCTTATTCGAAACATCTCCGATTATGCTTTTGAACACGATCAACTGGAAGGAAGGAATAAACAGCTGAATATGGTGTTCGACTCGAGTGCCGAGGGGTGGAAAGCACCGGTCACTTTCGGATACCAGGTCGATGGGTTAGGTTGGGAGCCAAAGTACGTTGGTTTCCTGAACGAGAAAACAAATGAGCTCAGGTTCAGAGGAATAGCGCACCTGAGCAACGATACCGGCTGGAATTATACCGGAGCTGAAGTTTACCTGCTGGCGGGGAGCCCGAAGAGAGAGACTGAACAACCGAAATTATTTGCAGCGAGGAACGCGGCGGAAACTCAGGGGGCGGATCGCGAAAAGGTTTTTGAGTACTATCGTTACGCGGTCAGTTTTCCGCTAGATCTGGATGATGGGTCGGAGCTTCGCGTTCCTTTCATCTCCGAAAGAAAAGTGGGCTACCGGAAGTACTACGAATACGAGCCAGCAACTTCTCCGGCGGTCAGAACTTTTTTGGTCCTGGTCAATAAGGAAGAAGAAGGCCTCGGGGTCCCTCTAGCGGCCGGGCCGGCCAGAATTTACCAGGATAACGCGGAAAGGACTCTACTGGGAGAGGATGCCTTGCCCAACCTGCCCGAGGGGGAGGATGCCAGGCTCGAACTGGGCAAGTCCTTCGACCTCAAAGGAGATAGGAAGGTACTTGAGCACCGGAAAATTGGCGAGAAAACGTGGCGAGATCGGATCGAGCTCAACCTGACAAACAGGAAAGACGAACCGGTAAAAATTAGAGTTCTGGAGAAGTTGCCAGGTAGCTGGGAAGTAATCCGGTCAAGTCACCGGTACGAGAAGTACGACTCCAGAAGAATCCTATTTGAGTTGGAGGTTCCGGAGAAGAGTTCCGTAGAGATCGACTATACTGTAAAATACGAGTACTAAAGAAAAATTCTTCGGGGCCCCTTCCTTATGAAGGTTCGGAGCCATGAATTCACCCGGAGAGAGTACCTTTTTACGATAGCTTGATTTAGCTTTCTTGGCTAACTTGGTTGGTTATGACCAGTAAAACAAGTCCCGTTGGTTTCTATTAAATGAATATGGTGGAATTATTCTGGATAAAATCTTAAATTTTAACCATGCAAAAACAGGAAAACGGTTTTAACTACGAGCGTTACGCCGGTGCAGTAGAGGAAGCGCTGACAAAAGTAGCGGCAAAGAACGGTGCCGTTCAGATTAGACAGATACAGCTTGAAACTTCAGTTCCAAAAGATCTCATAGTAGAAGTCCTTGACAGAAATATAGTCGAGTTCCCGGATAGAATTGAACAAATACTCGACACCGAGGAGGGTAAAAAGTGGAAGAAATAAGTTTTGGGACGGACGGATGGAGAGGAGTAATAGCTGACGATTATACATACAGGAACCTTGGTCGCGTGGCCGCCGCTCTGGCGGATTATATGAAGTCTTCCGAAAGAGAAGAGCTTGATATCTACGGTGAGTGGGGAACGCCTTACAGGTCACACGACGAGGGAGTGGTAATTGGGTACGACGGCAGGTTTGCTTCGGAAGATTTTGCTCTCTACGTTGCGAAAGTGTTGATAAATTCCGGCGTTCCGGCCTCCGTTACCGAGCGAATGGTGCCGACACCCGCACTTGCTTTCTCGGTCAAGGACAGGAACGCCGCGGCGGGCGTTATGATAACTGCAAGTCATAATCCCCCCGAGTACAACGGTTTTAAGGTAAAGGTGGAGTCCGGCGCTTCGGCACCGCCGGAAGTGACGGATGCAATAGAGGACCGATTGCCCGAAGAGCCACCGGAGGTCAACTCGGAAACTAACGTGGGAAGGGTGAACGTTTCTTCTAGTTATGTCGATGCTCTAACTGACTTAGTAGATGAGGACAAAATAACCAGTAACCCGGTTCTGGCCGTTATCGATTCGATGTACGGCTCCGCTCAGGGATTTACGGCGGAAGTTTTGAACAAATTCGGCGTGCCCCACGTCGGTGTTCGGCAAGAATACAATCCGAGCTTCAAAGGCGTCAGGCCGGAGCCGCTGGAGGAAAACCTCGAACCGTTGCGTGCTGAGATACTGGAGCAGAATGCCATGAACGACGTCCCGGTTATGGGTGTAGTGACGGACGGCGACGGTGATCGGATCTCCGCGATGGCCGAGGACGGTTCATTTATCGATTCCCACAGGACGTACGCACTGTTGATGAGGTATTTGGCCGAAACCCGGGACTGGGATGGCAAGGCCGTCAAGAATTTCCCCCTGACCGACATGATTTTCAAGATCGGAGAGAAGCACGGCAATGAAGTCGAGGAAACCGCAGTGGGTTTCAAGTTCATCGCCGAAAAAATGGTTCGAGAAGACGTACTGATCGGGGGGGAGGAGAGTGGAGGGATCGGGCTGAAGAATCACATACCCGATCGCGATGGAGTCCTCTGCGCCCTAATACTTCTCGAAATGGTGGCCGAGTCAGGCAAACCGCCCTCCAAACTGGTTGAGGAATTGCTCGAGGAGTACGGCGGACACTATTACCTGAGAAAGGATATCCACCTTGAAGGAAGACAGAAAGTAGCGGAACTGGTGGAAAAGGACCCGCCGGAAAGTATCGGCGGCCACGAGGTAAAAAGCGTCGAAACGACCGATGGAGTGAAACTAAGATTTTCGGATGGCTGGCTTCTGATCAGGGCCTCAGGGACCGAGCCTCTTTTACGCCTGTACTGTGAAATGGACGAGGAAGAAAAGATAGATGGAGTGCTGGAAGAAGCGGAAAAATACGCTAGAAATCTGGTAGGTGAATGAAGGAAAATGAAAGAAGCACCGGAAGAGTACAACTTTGAAGAAATAGAGGATAAGTGGCGCGATTACTGGTCGGAAGAGGGTACTTTTAAGGCGGACCTGGACGATACGGAAGACAATTTTTACTACCTCAACATGTTCCCTTACCCATCGGGAACCATGCACGTTGGCCACGGCAGGAACTACATAATTGGCGACACGCTGACGCGTTTCATGACGATGAAGGGGCTGAATGTGCTGAACCCGATGGGTTTCGATGCATTTGGCCTTCCGGCGGAAAACGCTGCAATAGATAGGGGCGTCGAGCCGGGGGAGTGGACGGAAGAAAACATAGCCGACTTCAAGGAACAGTTCCGGCAGTGGGGAATAGAGTACGACTGGGATAGGGAGGTCCGGACACACGAACCGGGGTACTATAAATGGACTCAGTGGCTCTTCCAGAAACTATACGAGGAAGGACTGGCTTACAGGGACGAGAGCCCGGTTAACTTCTGCCCGCACTGCGATACCGTCCTCGCGAATGAACAAGTGATTGACGGCAAGTGCGAGCGTTGCGGGACCACGGTTGAGGAAAAGCAGCTCGAGCAGTGGTTCTTTAAAATTACGGAATACGCCCAGGATCTGCTGGACGATTTGGAGGATCTGGATGGTTGGCCCGATCACGTCAAGAAGATGCAGAAGGATTGGATCGGCCGAAGCGAGGGCGTTGAGATAGAGTTCGACCTCGCGGATCGAGACGGTGAACTGGACGTATTTACCACCAGGCCCGATACACTGTTTGGTGCGACCTACATGGCACTGGCCCCGGAACACCCGCTGGTTGAAGAAATAATTGATGAAGTCGAAGATCCGGAAGACCAGGAGGAGTTACGGAATTTCGTCGACGAGACCAAGCGGATAGACCAGACCAGACGGGCCGGCGGTGATCTGACCAAGGAAGGCGTCTTTACCGGCGAGTACGCCGTCAATCCCGCAACGGGCGAGGAAATCCCGATCTGGATTGCCAACTTCGTTCTGACGGAGTACGGCTCCGGAGCGATCATGTCCGTACCGGGCCACGATCAGCGTGATTTCGACTTTGCGAAGAAGTACGACATCCCGATAGTGGAAGTGATTGCCCCGGAAAAAGGCAAGCCGGCCGGTGAGCTGGATGAGGCTTACGAGGAACCGGGATACCTGGTGAACTCTGGCGATTTCAACGATCTGGATTCCGAGACCGCTTACCGGGAAATTGGAGAATGGCTGAAGGAGCAAGGTAAGGGCGAGTTTACGGTAAATTACAAGCTCCAGGACTGGCTCATCAGCAGGCAGCGCTACTGGGGTGCGCCGATTCCGATGGTTCACTGTCCAAAATGTGGCGTGGTGCCCGTACCGGAAGAGGACCTGCCGGTAGAATTGCCGGACGTGGAATTCATCGGCAGCAAGGGTCTCTCGGAAATCGACGAGTTCGTCGAGACCGTCTGTCCGCGCTGTGGTGCCGATGCAAAAAGGGAAACGGATACCATGGATACTTTCGTCGATTCCAGCTGGTACTACCTGCGCTACCTTTCCGCCGGAGACGACGCTAAAATATTTGACTCCGGGACGGCCAATGACTGGTTGCCGGTCGATCAGTACGTCGGTGGCGTAGAACATGCAATACTGCACTTGCTGTACTCACGGTTCGTTACAAAGTTCCTCCAGGATATCGACCTGGTTGACTTTAAGGAGCCGTTCGAGCGCCTGTTTACCCAGGGGATGATCTCGCACCAGGCCTACCGCTGTGAAGAACACGGTTGGGTTAGACCGAAGAACGTCGAAGATGGTAACATGTGCCCGGAGTGCGGAGCCGAACTCAAGGTGACGATGGAATCGATGTCAAAGTCGAAGAAGAACGTGGTATCGCCAAACGAGTTGATTGACGAGTACGGTGCCGATACGGAGAGAATCTATACGCTTTTTATCGGCCCACCCGAGAAGGACGTCGAATGGAGCGACAGGGACGTGAAGGGGAGTCATCGCTTCCTTACCCGGGTCTGGAGGTTGGCTGTTCAGCACGTGGACCTTTTTGAGGAAGAATATCCCCTCGAGCCCGCCGATTTCGACGAAGCGGAAAAGGAGCTCTGGCGGAAGATAAACGAGACGGTCAAGGAAGTGACCGAGGACCTCGAAGGCTTCAGCTTCAATACCGCCGTTTCCTCGATTATGGAACTGACGAACGAGTTCTACGGGAAGATTTCGGATGCCGATATAGATAAAGGCCTCCTGAAAGAAGGTATAAAGCGATTGGTACTTATAATGTCGCCTTTCACGCCTTTCCTGGGCGAGGAACTGTGGCACAGGATGGGCCATGGCGAGCCGATAATGGAGGAGGACTGGCCGGAATGGAGCCAGGAAGCTCTGGAACAGGAAGCAACGGAAATGGCCGTCCAGATCAATGGAAAGGTGCGAGCGCATATAGAGGTTCCGACTTCAATAGAAGGAGACGAGGGTGCCCTGAGAGAGGAAGTCCTGGGAATTGACAGGATAAGTGAAAGGGTCACGGACGACGAGATAAAGAAGTTTATCGTCGTTCCTGGGAATTTGGTTAATATAGTGGTTTGATATTTTCACCTGTCCGAGCTATTTTAGGCCGGCTTTTCCCGGTCGAGATCTTGCACAGGTGGATGGCTGATCTTATAATACTTCAGATGGCGGCGTAGCCAAGGGGCCCAAGGCAGGGGATTGCAAATCCCCCATCCTCGGTTCAAATCCGAGCGTCGCCTCACGACCAGGCAAGGGTGGTTAGCTCAGTCGGGAGAGCACCTGCTTGACGTGCAGGAGGCCGCTGGTTCAAGTCCAGCACCACCCACCACTCTCTTCCATTTCTCATTAAAAGATTAGTTTGGCCAAAATAAATATTTTTTGTAGAAAACTCCTGGTTGAAAACTGCGCTTTTCATAGTCCCTAAAGATTCCCCGGCAAATTCTTACAGTTCTTTCTGTTAAGTACTTATTTCCATCCAAGCCCCTGAGATCGCGAGTTAATTGACTTATTAAATCGGTTTGAAACCCACCCCATTCTTCCTTGAAGTGCTCTTGACCTTCTTATACTATGTAAACGTTAACGTGTCCGATCACGTGAACCTTTATAAGTTGCGTCAGATCATAAACTTATGAATAAAAAAGTAACGATAGAAGATATAGCGGAAGAAGTTGGCTACTCCGCAAACACCGTATCCAGGGCTTTGAACGACAAGTCAGAGATCAGGGAAGACACGAAGGATAAGATTCTGGAAACTGCCGAAGCCATGGGGTACCGACCCAGCCGCGTAGCTCAAAGGATGAGGTCAAATCGGACCGGAATCCTCGGCGTAGTTGTTGCAAATAACGCCAATCCATTCTTTTCAACCGTCGTCAAGGGAATTGAAAGCGCTGCCTCGGACCGGGGGTATAATATTATTTTGAAGGACTCCGATGAGGACCCGGACAAGGAAGAAGAGGCAATTGAGATCATGCTTACCGAGCAGGTAGATGGATTGCTGGTTAGCCCAGTGAACTCTGAGAAAAGCGATATTTCAGAAGTAGCTGAGGGGCTGCCTTTTGTAGCCTTCGCCCGCCATTTTGAAGGCCTGAATACGGATTTCGTGCTAATTGACGATATTCAAGGTGGTTACCTCGCAACAAGCCATTTGATCGAAAACGGATACCAAAAAGTGGCTCTCTTAAATGGCCCAATTAATGAATTAAGTGCTCAAGAGAGGTTAAAAGGCTACAGGAAAGCCCTGAAGGAAGCCGGCAGAGAACCGGATCCGAATCTGATTTACGACGGGATACTGACAATGGAGCAGGGCTATGAAGCTGGAAAAAGGATTCTCAATTCCTCACACCCTCCCGATGCCGTTCACACTTTTAGTGATTTTGTAGCACTTGGCTTCATGAAGGCGGTAAAAGAAGAATCACTCAGGATACCGGAAGATATCGGGGTAGTTGGCTTTGATGACGTTGCTTTTTGCTCTTATTCAAGCGTTCCGCTCAGCACGATCCGGGTCCCAATTACGAGAATTGGAGAAGAGGCAGTCAAGATTCTAATGAATAGAATTCAGAGTGAGGGGCGAGATGACGAGTCGGAGGTCAGCGAAGTTAGACTTGAACCCGAGTTAATAAAGAGAGAGTCAAGCACGGTGAATAAGTCTACCGACGCCAAAACTGGGGGTGAATAAAGAGAAACTTTTTGATCTAACCGTTTTTTTACTCAACTATTCTCCAACTACACTCCTATATGGAGGAGGTACAATGCGAAAAGTCAAATTATTATTAGCACTAATTCTCGCTGTAGGTATTTTTGCCGGAACTTTTTCTGTAGCTCTTGCTGACTCACATGAGTTTGACTGGCGCCAGTTTGAAGGCGAAACGATCGTCGTTAGCTTCCCGGCTCACAAGGCTTACAACCACTGGGTCGATATGCTGCCGAAGTTTGAAGAGAAAACGGGCATCGAAGTTCAAGTAGATCAGATGAACTATACAAAGATGTCTACCACTCAAAGCCTGGAGATGAGTAAGCCCAATGGTGACTACGATCTAATCTCAATGGTCGGACCTCTTTCCAAGGCTAAGTACGTCCAGGCAGGCTATCTGGAGCCGCTGGGGCCGATGATGGAAAACGAGAGCATATCCTACCCGGATTGGGACTTTGACGATTTCGTGGATAAGTTAGTAACAACCCAGGGTAAAGTCTGCCTGAGCTGTGAAGGTAAGAATATTTACCTGGGCGGCGGAGAAGGCAGTGATACAAAACTTTATGCAGTACCAGCAAGTTCCGAAGTTAGCGTTTTTGCCTACCGGAAGGACCTATTTGACGAATACGGTTTAGCGGAACCGAAAACGTTTGAGGATGTACTCGAGTTATCCGAATTCTTTGCGGAAAACGTCGACGGTGTCTATGGGCTTACCATGAGAGGAAAGGCAGGCCATCAAGCCGGTCATGGTACGTTAAACTTGCTCAAGCCTTTTGGTGGAGAGATATTCACGGACAACTGGGAACCGGCATTTACCGATGAGGCAGCACTTGAGACCCTGCGCTACTTTAAGAAAATAGTCGATTACGGCCCACCTGGAATACCGAGTTTTGGAGCCGGCGGTAATGATAACGCTTTCTTGCAGGGAAAAGCAGCCATGTACCTTGATCACAGCCGAATAGCTTCGCTTGTAAGAGACCCGCAACAATCAAAAGTTCAGGGCAAGGTTGCTTACAGTACCATCCCTAGCCGAAAAGGAGTGGACGATAAAACAGTTGCCGAAACAGGCGGGTTTGGGATCGCTATACCGGCCAATGCCGGGGAAACAGATAAAAAAGCCGCATTTTTGTTGATGCAGTGGATGACTAGCAAAGAAGTTGAGCGGGAACTCATGACTGAATACGGAGTCCAGATAGTGGACCGGGAATCACTTATGAGAGAACCTGAACTTCAGGAGCAGTTCCCCGAGTACAAGGTCATGATTGAGCAGGTCCAACTGGCTGATCCAGCGTGGCGACCGGCTATTCCAGAATGGCCCGAGATAGAATCCGAACACTTTGGTATAGCTGTTAACAAGGTACTAACGGGAAGGAAGGAACCTAAACAGGCAATGGAAGACATCTATAAACCCGTTAGGGACATAATGAAAGAAGCTGGTTATTACGATTAAATGAATAGTTGGAAGGATAAGGGGACGCCGTCAGGCGTCACCCTTATCCTTCGCTCTTTAGAAGGCAAGATATGTTAAAAAACTTCGGTTATTTTTTCCAACTTAAGCCTGCCCGTTTTATGAGAACCCTTTAAGGTAAACCCGGACAGAATCGAGCAGAGAAATCAGGGGGGAAGCGTGAAAGCAAAAAAAGCACTTCAAAAATTAACGCCTTATGGTTTTCTAGCTCCGGCTATATTGGTATTTGGCCTCGCGTTATTTTACCCGGTATTTTACAGCATTCGCTTGAGCTTTTTTAAGTGGAGACTAGTTGATGTTTATACGAAGGCCCCAAAGTTCGTCGGGATACAGAATTACGTCAAAATCGTCCAGAGCAACGCTTTTCAGACTAGTCTTAAAGTTACCGCCATTTTTATTACTGTCACTTTAGCTGCGGAATTGATCGTCGGTATGGGGCTGGCCTTATTGGCTGAACGCAAGATAAAAGGGCTTCATATATTCCGCACTATCTTTCTTCTTCCAATTATGATAGCACCAGTTGTGGTGGGAGTGCTCTGGAGGTTCATGTTTAATCCAAATTATGGACTGGTAAATTACTTCATAGGATTAATGGGGTTTGAACACATTACATGGCTTTCTAAACCTTTTCCAGCTCTGACTGCTGTTATTTTAACGGACATCTGGCAGTGGACTCCTTTCGTTTTTTTAATGCTACTTGCAGGGCTACAAAACGTCCCCGAAGACGTTTTAGAAGCTTCTATAGTTGATGGTGCATCATATATTCAGAGGTTAAGACATGTCAAGCTCCCCATGATCAAATCGATTATTGGCTTGACTATCGTGCTCCGCCTTATCGACGGATTAAGGGCATTAGTCGTTATGTACGTGATGACTAATGGGGGGCCGGGACGTTCAACTGAAGTACTTTCCCTGCACATTTACAAAAAGGCCTTTGTAAGCCGTAGACTAGGCGAAGCGTCAACTCTGGCCGTATTCTTGATCATGATTCTATTGATCGTGTCCACTTTACTCTTTCAGTTTTTTAGTACGGCGCGAAGAACTCAGGCTTAGTCTATTGCGCAAGGTTAATATTTGGACCGTAAACGTGAAGTTGGGTGTTAATTTCACCTTCAATGGACAACCAGCTATTGTTTACCAATAAAAAAGATTTACATAATAAAGAGAGGTCTAAGCAGAGATGACCAGAATCAATAAGTGGCTAAAAAGCCTAAGCCTTGAGAACTTACAAGAGCTTGATAAAGGGCAAGTATTGCGCTACGTAATGCTTTTTGTATCGGCCGGGATAGTTCTGTTTCCAATATTCATTATGATAACTACATCGCTTAAGACCAGAACCCAGACGTTTTCCATGCCACCCGTCTGGATCTTCAAGCCAACCCTTCAGCATTATAAAGAGGTCCTGTTTTCTGGAAACTTTCTTAAGTATCTGGTTAACAGTTTAATTGTAGCTTCGGCAACGGCGTTTTTCTCGATTTCCATTGGTGCTTTTGCGGCTTATGCCATGGTGAGGTTCAAGTTCATGGGGAAACGCGCCGTTTCAACCGTAACTTTATTATTGCGAATGATACCGCCCGCAGTGCTCATCGTTCCACTTTTCGTCCTCTGGCTCAACCTGGGAATTTCAGGAAGCAGGACCGGGTTGATTTTTGCCTATGTAGCATTGAATCTATCCTTTACTATATGGATTTTACGGTCATTCATGAATGAAATTCCGGTTGAAATAGAGGAAAGCGCGGTGATAGATGGGTGTTCCGAACTTGGAATATTATTTCGGATCGTTTTGCCGCTAATAAAACCGGGATTGGCCGTTGCAAGTATCTTCGTCTTTCGAATTTCGTGGAACGAATTCATACTTGCTCTGGTTTTAACCGATCGCACTACGAGAACTCTTCCAGTAGCGATTTCCCAGCGGATCACTCAGGTAGGCGTCCAGTGGGGCGAGATTACCGCAATGGCCACCATAGTTGCTTTACCTGCTTTCGTTTTTACCTTTCTCTCCGCAAGGAGTATCATTAGGGGTTTAACTGCTGGAGCTGTAAAAGGGTAGAAGAATTAGCGAAGGGATAGGAAGTAATTGAGTATGATCGTGAGTTGGTTTGGCTTAAAACTCAGTTGGAACGAATATTTTTATCATAACAATTAGGAGGTTTCTATGGATCCGAGTATCGACGATATCGATCGAGACCGATGGCTACACGATGTATTCCCTGAGTGGGGTACGTGGCTAAACGAAGAAATAGAAGAAGAGAACGTTCCTGAAAATAAACTGGCAATGTGGTGGTTGGGATGCACCGGAATTTGGCTCAAAACTCCGGGAAATGCCAACCTGGCCTTTGATTTCTGGGCTGGTCGTGGTAGGTCCACAAAGGATCAGCCTCCATTTGAGGAAAGAGAGGACTTCCAGATCAGCAGGATGTCGGGCGGAAGGGACCTCCCGCCAAACCTGAGGGCCATTCCGATGGTGATCGACCCCTTTGCGATACAAGAAATTGACGCGGTGGTTTCTACTCATATACACGACGATCACATAGATCCATACGTTGCATCGGCTGTTTGTGAGAACACGGACGCCCCCTTTATCGGGCCCCAGCTCTGTGTGGACAAATGGGAGGACTGGGGAGTACCTGAGGGCAGGACCAGAGTCGTGGAACCGGGGGACACTTTTTCGATCAAGGACGTAGAGGTAAAAGCACTGAAGTCTTTTGACCGAACGGCTCTGATTACCAAGCCTCCTTCCGGGGACCTCAGAGGGGAGATGCCGCCCGACATGGACGAGAGAGCCGTGAACTATCTGATAGAAACACCGGGTGGCTCCGTCTACCACAGTGGAGATTCCCATTTCTCCAACCATTACTTTAAGCACGGGAAGGACTACGATATAGACGTAGCCTTCACTTCTTACGGGAAGAACCCGCCGGGTAGCACGGATAAGATGACGGCATGTGATTGCTTGAGGGCGGCTCAGAACCTGGATACAGAGGTATTGATCCCTTATCACTACGATCTCTGGTCCAACCAGGTGGTCGATCCGCGGGAGATGGAAATGCTGCATGACTTCAACAGCCACAGGCTGGATTTCTCGCTATTCATCTGGAGAGTCGGCGGTAAGTTCATCTATCCGGATCACAAGGACAAAGGTCGCTACGAGTACCCGCAGGGCGGCGAGGATTCCTTTACCGACGAACCGAACCTACCGTACCCGAGTTTCCTGTAATTCTTCCCAAATTGGATTAGCTATTCGATGCCTGGCAGGGAGTCGACTTCTTAAGGGCTCCCTGCCAGTTTTAACTGGAAAACACCTTATCAAGCTTAATTTGGGCCCTGCAAAGAAAACATCTGTCAGACTTCTCATGAATATTAAAGGAGGGTCGTAAAAAATGGAGGTAGAGAAACAGCATCTAGCGGATCTGGATGACGCGTACGCAACCGGGTTGGTCGAAATTGATGGCGAAAGCTGTCTGCTGGTCGGACCGGAGACCAGGGGGAAGGCTTTGAAGTTTACCCCACCGAACTGGACGGAAGAAGAGCCAATTCCCAACGAGCTCGGGGGTTGCATGAACGTCAGATCTTTTTCTCAAATCGAAGACAGTTTTCTTGCCATCGAGGGTTTCTATCCGGTATTTCAGTCCGAAGGAGCCGGAGTTGTTCTGGTTCAAAAAAACTCCGATGGCAACTGGGAGAAACAAAGGATTCTTGACCTGCCCTTCGTTCACCGAATCGAGGAGGTCCGAGTTGGCGGGGATTCTTTTTTAGTTGCTTCCTCGCTGGCTGCGGCCAAGGATTCTCCGGAGGATTGGTCCGAGTCGGGGGCGACGTACGTGGGGAAAATCCCCGAAGTCCCTTCTGAAGGTCCGGAAATGGAGGAAGTTCTTTCCGGGATTCACAAGAATCACGGCCTGCACGTAACTGAAATCAACGGCAGCAGATCAATTTTAATAACCGGACAGGAAGGAATTTTCAGTATCTCCGTCCCGAGCAGGGTTTCCGGTGACTGGAAGACGGATAAATTAGTCGGTCACGAAGTCAGCGACGTTTCGGTGGCTGACCTTGATAACGATGGAGAGCCGGAGCTCGTGACGATTGAACCGTTCCACGGAGATACCCTGGGATTATATAAAAAGAAAGACGGAAACTGGGAGCGGCAATCCTCCTATCCGTTGAACTTTGGTCACGTAGTTTGGGCTGGTGAAGTGCTTGGAAAGCCGAGAGTAATAGCCGGTAGCCGTGACGGCGAAGCAGAACTTGTCTGCCTGAAAGTAAGTGAGAATTCTCTGGAGCTGGAGGAAGATTTCGTCCTCGATCGGGGAGTTGGGCCGGCTCAAATTTCCGTATTAAGCCGCCCAGATTCCGAGATCGTGTTTTCCGCCAACAACGGAGCTGATGAAGTGGCAAGTTACAGGATCCATAAGTGAGCTAGATTAACTGCTAATATATTTGCAAGGAGGGAATATGGAAAACCCGCAGAACTTCGAATTAAAGAATAGGAAGGTCGACGAAGCCGCCCGGGAAGCCGTAAAAAACGAGCCGGAGTTACTTGATGGAAAGATTAACTTTTCCTGGAGCAACTGGGGCTTCGGTCAGGAGGACCTCTTTGAATCAACCAGGCGACTGAAGGAAACAGGAATAGATTACATCGAACTCCACGGGAACCGTTACGGTGATGACTTAGGTTACGAAGTCCAGGAGGTCCGGAAAGCTTTGGATGAATTTGGGCTGGAAGTGTCGGGAATTTGCGGAATGTTTTCGCCGGATAGCGAGCTGGCGAGCAGCCAGGGTAGAGTAAGACAGGAAGCGATAGATTACCTGAAGAGGAATATTGAACTTGGCCACGAACTTGACGCCGAATACTTCTTAATCGTACCAGCAGCGGTTGGAAGGTCCGAGCCTATTGACGAGTACGAGATCGATAGGTCGGTCGAAACCCTCGCGAAAGTCGCTGACGAACTCGAGTCGGCGGGAATAAAGGGAGCGATAGAGCCGATAAGGTCGGCGGAAACGAGTATAGTTCACACGTTTGCCGAGGCGGAAGAATATATCGAGCGTCTGGACCATCCGGCCGTTCAGTGGATCAACGGCGACGTCTATCACATGTCCCAGGAGGAACGCCATATTGGTGAGACGATACTGGAATACGGGGACAGGTTGATCAACCTGCACCTGGCTGACACAAATCGCCGGGCTCTCGGTGAAGGGATGCTCGACCTTGATACGCTGTTGAAGGCGCTGTACGCGGTAGGGTACTCAAAGGGAGAGCTTTACGCAACCGCGGAACCACTGGGGCCGGGAGGCAACCCGTATCCCGCAATGCACGGTGATCCGGATCCGGATCAATTAAACGATTTGGTCAACAAAACTTTTAACTACTTCCGCGCTCGGGAATCGGCCATAAAAAAGGACCTTGGTTGAGTTGGAACCGATTAAGAGATAATTTTTATTCGTTAGGATCGGTTAAATAGTAAGCAAAGGTGATAAACTTGCTTGAAGACGTAAGAAAGGGTGTCTACGAGGCCCTGATGGGCCTTCCGGAAAACGATCTGGTTATGGGAACCAGCGGAAACGTCAGTGGAAGGAAGGGCGACCGCGTCATCATCAAACCAAGTGGCGTAGCTTACGAGGAGCTTTCCCCGTCGAAGTTAGTCGTGGTGGATTTAGAAGGTGAGGTCGTGGAGGGTGAGCTTAAACCGTCCGTCGATACGTCCGCCCACCTCCATATTTATCGCAGCACGGAAGAAGTCGGAGGAATAGTTCATACGCATTCAACCTACGCAACTGCTTTTGCCGCGATGGGCAGGGGAATTCCGCTTTACCTGACGGAACAGGGAGACCTCTTCGGTAGCGGTATCCCGGTGTCGGATTACGTCCCTCCGGGGAACGAAGCCATCGGAGAGGAGTTTTCCGAAAAGGCAGCAGGGGACAAGGTAAAGGGAATTTTAATGAAACAGCACGGTGTCTTTGCGGCGGGACCGAGCCCGGGAGATGCCCTGAAGGGTGTAGTGACAATAGAGCATGGAGCAAAGGTTTCCTACGTGGCTGAATCCGGCGGCGACCCTGCCGAGCTTTCACCCGAAGAAGGTAAGAGGTTAAACGAAAAGTACATGAAGGGTTATGGTCAATAGGAGGTAAAACATGGCACAAGAGTTCTTGGTTGGTACTGATATCGGAACTCAGGGGACAAAGACGGTAGTAGTGGATTCTTCCGGTAAGGTAGTTGGCTCCGGTTCCTCGTTTTACTCCGTCGATCAGCCTCACCCGTCCTGGGCCCAGCAGTGGCCGGACGTCTGGGTGGAGGCGACTTACGAGTCGATCGGGGAGGCCCTGGATGACTCCGGGGTCGATCCCGGCGGAATCAGCGGGATCTCGGTCAGTGGCCTCTACGGCGGTTCCGGGGTTCCGGTGGACGAAAGCCTGGAACCCGTCCACCCCTGTTTGATCTGGATGGACAGACGGGCGACCGAGGAGGTAAGCTGGGTCAAGGAAAACGTTGATCTGGATCGCCTTTTTGAGATAACCGGCAATTACGTCGATACCTACTATGGTTACACGAAGATCCTCTGGTTGAAAAACAACAAACCGGAGGTCTGGGAGAAGATCCATAAGTTCGTCCCCCCTTCCAACTACGTGGAGTACAGGTTGACCGGAGAGCTGGCGGTTGACTACTCCTCGGCCGGTAACATAGGTGGAGTATTTGACCTGAAGGGGCTCGACTGGTCAAAAGAAGCCTGCAATATGTTGGGTATTCCTATCGAAACAATGCCGGAGAGGTTAGTCCCTTCGGACGAAGTGATCGGAGAAATAACTAAAACCGCCGCCGAGAAGACCGGCCTAAAAGCAGGAACGCCGGTAATCGCCGGAGGTGTTGACGCCCCGATGTCCGCGCTGAGTGCGGGCGCGTTTGCTGAAGGGGACAACGTCGCAATGATGGGGACCTCGACCTGCTGGGGGATAATTCATGAAGGAGAGGGTCTGACGAAAGAGCTCGTTTCCATGCCCCACGTTGCCAACTCGGAGGAAAAGATTTACACCTGGGGTGGCTCCGCCACCACCGGCGCGCTCGTGAACTGGTTCAAGGAACAATTCGGCAAAGTTGAAGAGGAACTGGCGGAAAGTACCGACCTGAGCCCCTTTGAGGTTCTGGATGCCCAGGCCGCTAAGATATCTCCCGGGTCCGACGGCCTGCTTGCCCTGCCCTACTTCAAAGGTGAGCGTTCACCCATCTGGGACCCGAAGGCCAGCGGTACCCTCATCGGTTTATCTCTTTACCATACGAAACCGCACGTGTTTCGGGCCCTACTGGAATCGGCAGCGTATAGTCTTCGCCACAACATCGATATCGGAGAGAAAGTCGGTATCCCACTCAAGGAAGAAACCAGCGTCGTCGGCGGTGTCTCCAAGTCCGACCTCTGGACGCAGATAATTGCGGACGTCACAGGAAGAGAGATCGTCGTACCCGCCGGAGGGGTCGGTGCTCCGTTTGGAGACGCCCTGCTGGCAGGAGTGGCTACCGGAGTCATCGAGGATTATTCCCGTGTCGAGAGCTGGATTACCCGGGATAAGGTAGTGTTACCGTCGGAGCACAATACAGAGATTTACGACGATTACTACGAGCTTTACCTGAAACTCTACGAGAAGAGCAGCTCGATCATGCACGAACTGGCGGAACTCTCGGATAAATCCTAGTTAGCCTCTTCGGCTGGTTTTAGAGCCGATACCGAAATTTATCCCCGTCCTTTCCAGGGCGGGGATCAATTTTTCTCATTTCTTGACCTAAATCGCTCCTTGCCCCAGTATTAAAGTGCTTTAATTGAACAAAAGTAAATTAGTTGTTCCGGGGTTAGGGCAACTCGCGTTTTTAAGTTGTCCGTAATTGACCAAGGTTTTTAAAAACATTTTGAGGTGAAAACCTATGGAAAAAGTCGTCGCGGGTGTAGATGAGCTGGAAGACGGTGACGTTAAAGGGGTGGAGGTCGGAGAAGTTGAAGTCCTTCTGGTCAAGCTGGACGGGGAGTTTTACGCCGTCGGCGGCGAGTGTTCCCACTTCGGGGCTCCGCTGGCCGATGGAGTAATCCACAATGGTCGGGTTCGCTGTCCCTGGCACCAGGCCTGTTTCGACGCGGTTTCGGGTGAAATGGAGGAGCCACCGGGGTTGGATGCCCTATCAAAATTCGAGGCGCGTCAGGAAGAAGGGGAGGTTATAGTTACCGTACCGGAAGGGTCGACCGGTCAGGTCAGACCCGAAATGGTGGAGAAGGACCTGGATCAGGACGATCGGGTCTTCGTGATAGTTGGTGGCGGAGCTGCCGGTATATCGGCGGCGGAGACTCTGCGAACGAGCGGTTTTCAGGGCGAAA